>JAAYRT010000023.1 GCA_012518635.1 Halanaerobiaceae bacterium
ATAACTCCAAAAAATATGTTGAAGCCGGCAACTGTGGTGGAAAGGGGTCTACTGCCCATAAGGCTTCTGTAGTAGGTGACACAGTAGGCGACCCCTTTAAGGATACAGCTGGCCCTTCAATCAATACTCAGATTACAGTTGTTTCTCTGGTTGCCTCACTCTTATCAGGAATATTTCTTCTGTACTCTCTCTTTTAAAAAAAATCCGGGCTGCAGGCAAACTGCTTACAGCCCGGATTTTCTTTCTATTTCCCTGTATACAGAATATGTTTTCTCCGGATCTCTGTAACTGATAATCGCATAAGTATTATCATAGTAAACTAAAATAAAAGGCCATAACGGATTATAGTCTGACCTAAAGACCTTAATTTATTCATATCTTCACCCTATATTTACATAAAAATAATTCCTAATTATATAATACCATATATTGCTATAATATATCAAGCCTGGAATAATATATCTTTCCGTCAAGCCTTAGAATACTTCTGACAATGGGGACAAATCCCGAAAATCTTTACACTGTGATCAATGAGAATATAAGCTGTCTCCTCTTTAATCTTTTCTTCAAATTCACCCAGGGGACAATCCAGGGGGAGGACACTATTACAATGAATACAGATCAAATGATGATGGTGTTCATCCCGGATCAGTTCAAAATAGCTTTCATTATTTTCAATACCTAAAGACAGCTTCCGGAGAATTCCCTTACCGACAAAAAGATTCATATTACGATAAACCGTTGAAAGTTTCAGGTTGGGACAGCCATCCTGTAACCTGGAAAATATATAGGTAGCAGTTACAGGCTTTTCCGACTCAAAGATCACTTCCAATATGGCCTCCCGTTGTCTGGTAACCCTGATATCCTTCTCCCTCAATAATTCCTGTATTTTTTCCCTGTTCTCCTTCATTGGACTCCTTTCCTTTCCCTTAAATACTTGATTATAGCTGCCAGCAGAAAGTAAAATACACTCAGGAGTATAACCGTACCCCCCGGAGCCAGGTCCAGGTAATATGCAGTAATGAGGCCGGAATTCACCGACAGGAGGGCAGCCAGGATGCTGTAAAGGATGGTCTCCTTAAAGCTTCTGGCCAGCTGCAGGCCTGTGGCTACAGGTATACTGATCAAGGAAGCGATTAACAAACCGCCGACAATCCGCAGGGAGAGGGAAATTGTTATCGAGATAATAATCATAAAGAGTATATTAAGTAATTTAACCGGCACCCCCGCCAGACGGGCATCCCCCTCATTGAAAGAAAGATAAAAGAAGCCGGAATAAAAGAGAAATACCAGGACAATTATTATAACAGCCATGGGAATGACAATCATTAAATCCAGTTCTGAAACCAGGGTCAGACTACCAAATAAATAGCTCATTATTCCAATAGAATTATCAGAAAGACTGATCAATATAGTGGCAATCCCCATCCCTGCCGCCAGTATGATGGAAAGGGAGAGTTCTGCATAATCACTGATTTTCTCCCTGATCTTCTCTATCCCCAGAGCAGCCAGTATCGAAACCAGGATAGCCGGATAAACAGGATAGATTCCAGTCAGGATACCAAGGGCTACACCGGCCAGGGCCACGTGGGAGATAGTATGGCCAATCTGAGACAGGCCTTTCATTATCAGAAAAACCCCGATCAAGGGTGCTATAAGGGCAATCATGTTTCCCACCAGGAAGGCCCTTTGCATGAAGGTATAGGTAAAAACTTCAGGCATCATAATCACCACCACTGCTGTATTCAACTTCCGGCTTCCTGCCCGCTTTCAGCATGTCCTTATTCAAATAGCCTGCAGCGGCAAAGTCCTGCTGATTATAGAGTAAGACTCCTCCTCCGTTGAAGTAAGCTATTTTCTGTGCCTCCCTGATCAGCTGGAGTTCATGGGCTACCATGATAATGGTAATATTTAAATCCTGATTTAATCTATTAAGCAAGTTTATAAACTCCTCCTGACTGCTTAAATCAATGCCGACCAGTGGTTCATCCAGGAAGATCAGCTCCGGTTCTTTTACCAGAGTCCGGGCTATGAAGACCTTCTGTTGCTGGCCGCCGGAGAGATTGCCTATCTGCCTGTCCCTGAAATCCTCCATGCCCACCAGTTCCAGGACCTCATCGACCCTCTTTTCCAGCCTTTTATTTAAAACCTTGATAAAGCCCATCTCCCTGTATAGGGCAGCGGCCACCACCTCTTTCACCGTTGCCGGAAAGCTCCTGTTAAAATTCCTTATCTGCTGGGACATGTATCCGATTCTATGCCACTCTTCAAATTTATTGATATCCCTGCCCAAAAGCTGAATCTTTCCCCGGTCAGGCTTCAATTCTCCTATCATCAATTTCAACAGGGTGCTCTTTCCTGAACCATTGGGACCGATAAAGACAATAAAATCCCCTCTATCCACACTCAGCTTGATATCATTCAATACAGGTTCCTGGCCATAACTGAAATATAGGTTCCTGACTTCTGCCATCCTATCCATCTGCATCCACCAACGCTTTCTTTAAATTCTCCAGATTTTTATACATGATAGAAAAATAATCTTCATTGTTTTCTCTCTCATCTTCTGTCAAACCAATGAAGGGGTTCAGGACCAGGATCTCCAGTCCAGCCTCTCTAGCAATCACTTCCACCATTTTCCGGTCCAGGTGGGGTTCCAGGAAAATATATTTCAGTTTTTTCTCCCTGGCTGTATCCACAATCCGGGCCAGGTTACCCGGGGTTGGTTCTCCATGGGGAGCCAGGCTGCTCACAGAAAGCTGGCGGAAATTATATCTCCTGGCCAGATAGCCAAAAGCCGCATGAGAAACAATTATGGTATCCTGGTTAAGTTTTCTTAAGACTTCATCATATTCTGCCAGCAGTTCATCTATCTTCCCAGCATAGCTTTCATAATTGGCCTTATACCTTTCCCCCTTCTCCGGGTCTAGTATAATTAGTTCATCCCTGATTACAGCAGCCATGGTTTTCATGTTCTCCGGGTCCAGCCAGACATGAGGGTCATAGACACCATGGTGGTAATCATCATAATGATCTTCTTCCACCCCTGTTTCCTCTATTCTAAGCAGGGGGAGATAAGCACTCAGTTCCACAGTCCTTACACCGGAATTATTTAAAAGCCTTGCCATCCCTTCTGCCCAGGGTTCCAGGTCCAGGCCGATATAGAAAAAGATATCTGCCTGCTCCAGACCTGCCAGTCTCCTGGGGGAGGGTTCATAACTGTGGAGTTCTGCCCCGGAAGGGACCACCAGCTGGACCATATTATCCTCACCGGCAATACTCCGGGCAAGTTCGTAAATAGGGAAAATACTGGTATAGATACTATAAGCAGGGCCGTCTTCTTCCCTTAAGACCTCCTCTTCACCAGCAAATATATAGAATAAAACAATAATCAATATCGAGGACAATATCAACAATAGCCAGATTGTATTCTTTCTCAATAATACAACCTCCTTTCTGGAGATTTCTAATAACAAAACATACTATATTAATATGTAATATCCCACTCTAAATTCAGTTCTTTATACATACAATTTAAACCCGTATAGTCCCTGTTACTTGCAAGTCATTTGCATCTTTAGTCCATATTAGCATAAATATCTTTTCCAGTCAAGTATTTGCAAGTTATTTGCAAAAAGAAAACCCGGGGCTTTTAAACCCGGGTTGTAAAATACTTGTTCCTTAAACCCTATACTGAAAATCATGAGACAGGCAAATAGACGTATTAGCTCTTCCTATTATATGAACCTCTTTAAAGCCTTCCCACCGGCATAATCAAATTTCTTCCCCTGATATGAACCCCTTTTCTCCATCTCGGACAGGATCATCTCCTGTATCTTCCACCAGCTGTGATCCCAGTTGGCAAAAAGGGTCTTCTCTTCCGGTGCCCTGCCCAGTAAACGCTGGACAGCAATATCCGGCGAGAGATATTCCAGAAAGGTGATCACCCTCTCGATATATTCATCCAGTGAAATGAGTTCCACTGCCCCCTGCTGATATAAACGGCCCAATTCTGTATCTTCCCTGATATAGAGGGCATGTAACTTCACATTGTCTATACCCAGGACAGAAAGTATCCTGGCATTTTCGATGACATCCAGGATATCATCTCCCGGCAGGTTCAAAATCAGGTGTACCCCGGTTTCAACCTGGTATTCTCTGGCTATGAGAACAGCATCAATAAATTCTGCCAGGCCATGACCCCGGTTAAGCTTATTCAAAGTATGGTAATTGACAGTCTGGAGTCCCAATTCCAGGGTAAGGTTTACCTCTGGCCTGATCCCGGCAATGAATTCCGTTAAACCCTTTAGATAATGATGACTGATACAGTCCGGCCTGGTGGACAGGCATATCTCCACTATATCCTCAAACTCCAGTACCTCAGCTATATAACCCTTTAAGTTTTCCAGGGGCAGGTAGGTATTGCTGTAATTTTGAAAATAGGCAATGAATAACTCAGCCCCATATTTACTTCCAATATATTCCCTGTTTTTCTGCAGTTGCTTCTTCACTGAAAACTCACTGGATAGGGTCTCAAAACCTGCCCCCTCTTCACCACAGAAACTGCAGCCTCCGGTACCGGTATTCCCGTCCCGGTTAGGGCAGGTCACGGGGAGATTAACAGGCAGCTTATAGGTTTTCTGACCATATTTTTGCTTTAAAAAAGTGGAATACCTATAGTATAAAGACATGAACTAACTCCTCTCTAGCCGTCATAAAATATATGAATCATTAATTCCTCCTGATTATAGCCAGGATTTGCGGAGCAGTCTGCTGGTTGACAAAGCGGTAATTCAGGACATTATAGATATGTGAATCAAGGCCGGCTATAAAATCAAGCAGGGCAGCAAGCTCTTCCTCTCCTCCTGAATGCCCGGTATAGACAACTAATATAATCAGGCCGCCCTCTTTTAGAAGCTCCAGCCCTTTCTCCAGGGCTTCGATGGTAGTCTCTTTATTTGTGATTATTTCTTTATCTCCTCCCGGTAAATAACCCAGGTTAAAGATCATGCCATCGATCTCTTCTATAATATATTTATCCAGATTCTGGTGGCCATCCTTGAATAGCTTCACCCTGGGCAAAACCTTATGCTCTGCCAGGAGTTTTTCTGTATTACTGATAGCCTTCTCCTGGATATCAAAGGCATAGACCCTGCCTTCATCACCGACCAGATTGGCCAGCATCAGGCTGTCATGGCCGTTACCGGCTGTAGCATCTATTACAACAGCCCCGGCGGAAATATGCCTGGACATCAGGAGATGGGAAAACTCAACCATTTGCCAGAAATCAGCCATATTCTCTCCTCCCTCTCTATGATTATACCACAAAAGTCCTTCTAATTTCCCTCTATACTTTTTTAGATATTTTAGATAAAATAGTGCCATTTTTCCCGTACATTACATATGATAGTACTACAATATTCAAAAAAGGAGGGAAATTCATGGGTCCTATTGATAATGTTGAGCGCGATCGCCGCAGACGCCGGGATAAAAAATTAAAGGCCAGATTTGATCAGCTATTAAGGGTAAGATTTACCGTTGTATTTGATGTTGATGTTGAACTTGATGAAGACTCTGTAGAAATCATCATCATTGATAATAATACCAACAACTAATTCTGATAGAGTTGATAAATATTTATATTGTCTTCAAATATTACAGGGTATAGATCTTCCCTGTCTATACCCTGTTCCCATATATTTAATGTACTGCATATTATATATAATATACCAACGGTATATTTTCCGCTAATCACACAAAAACAATAAAGGAGGTGTCCGGAAATAGGTATTCTTTATCTCATGCTGGGTTTTCTAATGGGAACCCGTCTCTCCAGCCTGTACAATCAGGAAAAAAGGAGAAAAAATAAGGAAGAAATACATAAGGATAGTGAGGCCGGAGAAAAAGAGCCGGAGAAAACAAACAAACAAAGGGTCAGGGTAAAGAAAAGGATGGAACAGATCATAGCAATTAAAAGTGATAAACCCATTGATCCAGATAAGATCAAGGTAAAAATCAGTAAGGACCAGGAAAGGGACAGGGCCAGCCCGGAACCCAATTTCATCCCCCTGACGGTGCTCTGGGCCCATTTTGTTGCCAGTCAATTTGGGCTCCTGGCCAGGGACCGGCCAGCTCCCTGGCAAATACTTGACCATGAAGATGAACAGAATTCAGGAAAGCATGATATAGACCTGAGCCAGCACTCCTGGCAGGACTTTCTCTCCAAAGTAATAACTGATACAGGTTGGACCCGCTGGATCCAGGATCCGGAAGAAGTAAAAAACAGGACTTTACTGGCCTTTGAAAGACCCCAGGGTTAAATTCCATGGTCAGGGAAAAAGCATATTAGAACATATAATTTTATAATAAAAAACCCCTGAATCTATAGATTCAGGGGTTTTTCTGCTGTTCTTACCTGAATGTTCCATATACATAGAGATAGAGTACTGAGAATACTCCCAATAAGTATGCGAGCCAGTTTACTTCTTTACCCTTACCGGTAGCCAGCTTGACAAAGGGGTAAACGATGAAACCCAGGGCAATACCATTGGCGATAGAATAGGTAAAGGGCATGAAAACCATGGTTATAAAGGCCGGGAATACTTCTGTAAAGTCATTCCAGTCCAGTTTGGCCATATTTGTAATCATCATGGCACCAACGATAATCAATGCCGGTGCTGTAGCAACAGCAGGAATCAGGCTGACCAGAGGCTGGAAGAATAAAGCCAGTATGAAGAACAGGGAAACAAATACACCGGTCAGGCCTGTACGGCCGCCTGCCCCTACACCTGCAGCAGATTCAACATAGGTGGTAACAGTACTTGTGCCAAATAAAGCACCACCGGTAGTACCAATAGCATCTGCCAGTAAGACTTTGCCCGCCTTGGGAAGTTCACCTTTTTCATCAAGGTAATCAGCCTGCTGGGCAACACCGACAACAGTACCTACTGTATCAAACATGTCCACAAAGAGCAATGAAATCATGGCACCGATAGCACCAATCTGCAGGGCACCGCGCAGGTCTAATTTAAATAATATGTCCTTCCAGGGAGCAAAATTGGGTAAAGCTACAATACCCTGATATGTTTCCCTGATGGGTACTCCGGGAGCTACTTCCACATTAAAGATGAATGCCAGGATGGTTGAAGCAATTATTCCATAGAGTATGGAACCTTTTACCTTCCTGGATTGGAGGATGGCGATGATGATTAAACCTGCTAAAGCAATGAAGGGGCCAGTACCAATTTTGCCCAGTTCTACCAATGTCTCCGGGTTATCTACCGTAAGACCTGCATTTTGTAAACCGATGAAAGCGATGAACAATCCGATACCGGCACTGATACCGGTCTTGACAGACATAGGGATAGCATTAACAATCTTTTCCCTGACCGGTAATACACTGATGATAATGAAAAGGATACCTTCAAGAAATACCAGTCCCAGGGCTACCTGCCAGCTGAGGCCCATCTGCCCCACTATGGTATAGGCAAAAAAAGTATTGAGGCCCATACCGGAAGCCAGGGCAAAGGGATAGTTAGTAATAAAGGCCATACACAGGGTACCAAGGACAGCAGCCAGAATCGTGGCAACAAATACACCTTCAGCTGGCATACCTGCTGCAGATAGAATACCTGGATTTACAAAGATGATGTAGGCCATGGTCATGAAAGTAGCCAGGCCGGCTATAAATTCAGTTCTTACATTTGTCCCATTCTCCTTCAACTTAAAAAACCTTTCCAGTGTCTCCAACATGTAAATACTTCCTCCCCTTTTAAAAAATTTTTAATATGTATAACTAATAAAACCTGGGCAGGCAGATTCCCCAATAAAACGAAGGAACCTACCCGTCCAGGCTTTTATCCTCACGGTGTAGCCCGCTTTATACAAAAGCGGACACTGCATCACTTGGTCCAGACCTAATAATTAAATTAGCGGAACCCTAGGTGCACTTCCCTCGTAGTCAAATAGTTTACGGCTATTTGGTAGAGACTTGTGAACCATATCTTCACAAATATACGAGGCTATTTGGCTGTCACCTATATTATAAGTGATTAGGTTTGCTTTGTCAACAAAAAGCGCCTTTTTATTTAAATAACCAGTTCACCGGCAAATTCTACCTTGGTCAGGTCGGTCCTTATGAAGAATCTCTCCAGGCCGATTGCTATTTTATTTAAAAGAACCATCCTCCTGCTGAGCAGAAGGGTATCAACTTCAGGAAAGTATTTACTGATAATATCTGAAGGACTTTCTATAGTAATGATATTATTCATAAATTGCAGATTATTAATCCCCTTTCTACCCAGAAGGTCATAGACAGATTCCAGATTCTTCAGCCTTTCCTTGTTAATATCCTTTTCCATGTAGGTTATCAGCTCATGTACACAATAGGGTTTGCCATCAACACTCTGGATTTGATAAATTTTTACCAGCTCATCATCAGTCCGGAAACGGTTGATTTCCGGGAATAGATTTTCATCTGCCTTCTCGATGAAAATATCACTGGCCTGCAGGGAATTATATTCAAATCCCTCCTTTAAAGTTACTTTTGCCTGTAATTCAAATTGTTCATCCATTTTCAACCTTTTTTCCATGTTGCGGGCGTATTTTTCCCTCAGTTTCATCAGGGAAATATTGGCTTCAGACAGGATTGTCCGCACATAGCGCGGAGTCGTCTGGACATATTCGGCAATATCGCTGATTTTTAAGAATGGATCACTCTGGGCAAAGTTGATAATCTGTTCTTTTTTTGTTAATTCATCGATAGCCATGGTTAAATCCCCCCTCAATTTTCTTATGTTACTCATATTATGGACAGAAGAGATTTAATTTATACATGAAAAAAGAAAACTGAGGTAAGATTTTTTTGAAAGGCTTATTGAGGGTATTTAAAAACCATAAAAAAAGCACCTCATTAAATTTGAGGTGCCAGCTTTTTTAAATACTATAGTCCCTGCGTTTAATAGTAATACCCCCATTATGGGATAAGGAAAAAGAGATTTTCCGGGCATCAAAGTAAAGTAAGAAAAGCACTACAATCTCGCCCTTTAATAATAGATTCTGTTTTATCCTTATAAGAGGACTGAAATTTTCAATACCGAGGTGTGAGCTGATCTGTTCGGTTGCCAAATCCACAATAATATCCAGATTGGAAATCTCCAATTCTTTTCCGTCCAGTGATTCATTGAAGATTTCCAGCAGTGCCTCAAAGGACAGGGCTTCCTGCTCCTGGAAATACCTTTTGTCCAGGAAAACAGAGGCCAAACCCCAGGTACTCTTTTTGACTTTCAGACAATAGGACTGATAAAAAAAATTCCTTTGAATCTGCCCTGCAATATTATTTACATCCAGGGGATTGTTTATATAGAGGACCTCTGAACTTGAGAAATTCTTCTTTTTAAATAAGGAGGCCTTGCTTAAATAATTGAGAATAATCCGGTCACTGGGACAGTACTTCTTTTCTTCAATCCTCCTGGCATATTCTTTCCTCAATTCCATCAGGGATACATTGGCATCAGAAAGTATAGTCCTGACATACTTTGATGTGGTATCAGCCAGTTCTGCCAGGTCTTCAATCTTTAAAAAGGGATCCCGGTAAGCATTCTCAATAATAATCTCTTTTTTAGTTTTGTAATTTAAATTACTCATGGTCTTCCTCCCCTAATTTTTCTACTTTACTCCTCTCTACTCTTCCAATAGATGACAGGAAGCAAAATGACCATTACCATAATCCTTTAATTCCGGTACCACCTGTTTACAGATATCTTTCGCCGATGGACAGCGGGGATGGAAGGGACATCCCTTAGGCGGGTTAACCGGATTGGGAACATCACCCTTCAGGATAATTCTTTCCTTCTTATGCTCCGGATCAGGAACCGGAATAGCTGATAAGAGGGCCTTTGTATAAGGATGTAAAGGATTATTAAAGAGTTCATCCTTATCCGCCAGCTCAACAATCTTGCCCAGATACATGACCCCGATCCGGTCACTGATATGCTTGACTACACTGAGATCATGGGCAATAAACAGGTAGGTCAGGGAAAATTTCTTCTGTAAGTCCTGTAAGAGATTGATAACCTGGGCCTGAATGGAAACATCCAGGGCAGAAACAGGTTCATCAGCTATGATTAACCTGGGATTTACTGCCAGGGCCCTGGCTATACCGATCCTTTGCCTCTGCCCGCCGCTGAACTCGTGGGGAAAACGACTCATATGATCTGCAGTCAGGCCTACACTATCCAGCAGCCAGGCTACCTTCTCTCTTCTCTCTTCTTTGTTCTTTACCAGCTTATGAATTATCAGAGGTTCT
The DNA here is from genome assembly GCA_012518635.1 of Halanaerobiaceae bacterium. GTDB lineage: Bacteria > Bacillota > Halanaerobiia > Halanaerobiales > DTU029 > DTU029. The sequence goes on from JAAYRT010000023.1 coordinate 10,307, forward strand.
GCAATAATCTCACCAACAGTCATACGGGGATTTAAAGAAGCATAGGGATCCTGGAAGATAATCTGCATCTCCTTGCGGATCTCCCGCATCTCTCTCCTGTTCAGGGAGAGGACATCCTTGCCGTCAAAGATTACCTCTCCCCCCGTTGCCTCCAACAGCCGGAGGATAGTATGCCCTGTGGTAGATTTACCGCAACCTGATTCCCCAACCAGGCCAAGGGTCTCCCCTTCATTTATATGAAAGCTTACACCGTCAACTGCCTTGACATGAGCTACTGTTTTTCTTAGTACACCGGCTTTTACAGGGAAGTATTTCTTCAGATTCTTTACTTCCAACAGCCTTCTTTCTTCTGCCTGTACTTCTAACAAATAATTCACCCCATTTCTGTTCCATCTTCTACTTTATTCTTTAATTCATCCAGTTCATCTGCATACCAACATCTGGCTTTATGGCCTTCTGCTACCTCAATAAGTTCTGGTTCTTCCTTAAAACATTTTTCCTGAGCAAAGGGGCATCTGGTATTATACCTGCAGCCAACAGGAAAATTATTTGAATCAGGAACAATCCCCGGTATAGCAGGTAATCTGTCTACTTCCTTGTCCAGACGGGGTATGGAGTTGAGTAATCCCCAGGTATATGGGTGTTTGGGATCCTTGAATAATGATTTTACATCAGCATATTCCACTACTTTTCCGGCATACATGACTGCCACCCGGTCACAAACTTCAGCCACAACACCCAGGTCATGGGTAATCATCATGATTGACATATTATATTTCTCTTTCAGGTCCTGCATCAGTTCCAGAATCTGGGCCTGGATGGTCACATCCAGGGCAGTGGTCGGTTCATCGGCAATCAGTAAGTCAGGATTACAGGATAGAGCCATGGCAATCATGACCCTCTGCCGCATACCGCCACTCAATTGATGAGGGTATTCCTTGACCCGCTGCTCCGGCAGGGGGATACCGACCTTGGCTAACATCTCAATGGATTCCTCCAGGGCCTGTTTTTTATCCACCTTTTTATGCAACATGATTGCTTCAGAAATTTGCTCACCAATGGTGAATACAGGATTAAGGGAAGTCATCGGCTCCTGAAAGATCATGGAAATCTCATTTCCTCTAATATGGCGCATCTCATCCTGGCTCAATTTGGTCAGGTCCCTGCCTTTAAATAATATCTCTCCACCTACAATCTTTCCAGGGGGGTCCTGGACTAAACGCATGATGGAAAGGGAAGTAACACTCTTTCCACAACCGGATTCGCCGACTATCCCCAGGGTCTCTCCTGGATAGATATCTATATCTACACCATCAACAGCTTTGGAAACTCCGTTCTCTGTATAAAAATAGGTCCTTAAATTCCTTATCTCCAGTAATTTCTCCTTAGCCATCTTCTTCACCTTCTTTCTGCTTTCTTCTTTACTGCATCTTCGGATCAAGTATATCTCTAAAGGCATCTCCGATCAGATTCCAGGACAGGCAGAACAAGGTAATGGCAGCACCGGGGATAACCACGGTAAACCAGTATTTCAGGGCATTACCCTGCCCTCCTATTATCCAGTTTCTGGCAAAGGATATCATCTGTCCCCAATCGGCATAGCCCTCAGGGGTACCAATTCCCAGGAAACTCAAGGTTGAAGCAGTAATAACAATTGACCCCATATTCATGGAAGCCTGTACCACGACAGGGAAGATTGTATTCAGGATAACATGTTTAAAGATAATCCGTAAATCACTGGCTCCCAGAGCCCTGGCTGCCTGTACAAATTCCTCACCTTTTACCGAAAGAACCTGGGATCTCATCAGTCTGGCTGTTGACATCCAGTTAAAGGTGATCAGGGCAATCATCATATTGGTAATCCCCCTGCCCAGGATAGTCGTCATGACAATAGCAGCAATGGTAAAGGGAATGGACATGAAGATATCTGTAATCCTCATGATTATCTCATCAATCCAGCCTCCATAATAGGCGGAGACGGTTCCCAGTACAATACCGATCAGGGTACTGGCCCCTACAACAACAAAACCGATTAAAAAGGCTGTCCTGGTACCCCAGATTATCCCATAGAAGATATCATACTGGCCTTCAGTAGTACCAAAAATGTTTTCCCTGCTGGGAGGCTGGGGTTCGCTCCGCCAGCCGGCCCGGGGTATAAAATATGGGTCTGCCGGGTTCCGGGGCGGTGCTATCCAGGGTGCAAAAATAGCAACAAGGGCCATTATGATAATAATTGCCAGTCCAACAAGTGAAATTTTATTTTTAAATAATTTATATACTATTTCCCGCCATTCCACCTAAATCACTCCAATCTTATCCTTGGGTCTATCAGGGCATAGGATACGTCAACGATGAGATTAACGATAATCAGGACAAAACCAAAATATATTGCCCCGCCAAGTACGCCGGCATAATCCAGCTGCTGGGCAGATTGGGCCAGGAACTGTCCTATACCGCGGATATCAAAGATTGCCTCTGTAACAACCAGTCCTCCCATGAGGCCGATTAGCATCTGTCCTGAAACTGTAATGACAGGTATCAGGGCATTTTTTACAGCATGTTTATAGATAACTGACCTCTCCCTTAAGCCCTTGGAACGGGCAGTCCTGATATAGTCTTTCCCCAGTGTTTCCAGCATACTGGATCTGGTTATCCTCATCAGATAGGCCCACCACAGGATAGCGATGGACAATACAGGTGCAACCAGATGCCTGATGGCATTACCCAGTACCTGGAAGTTTAAATTCAATATACTATCAATAACATAAAGTCCGGTATAATTCGTAAACTCAGGGGAATTAACAATACTCAGGGCCCAGTTATCCAGCCTGCCCGGGGGAAACCAGCCCAATACTCCATAAAAAATCATTAATACAATAAGGCCAAAAACAAAGGTCGGAAAAGACCAACCGATAATAGCCAGTATCCTGGTAATATGATCCCAGATATCATTATGATGTACTGCAGCAAAGATACCCAGGAAGGTACCTCCCAGTATGACCGGTATCAGGGCAAAGAGAGTAATCTCTGCAGTAGCAGCAAAACGCTCTTTCAAGGCCTGTGTTACCGGCATTCCGGCGGATTCTGACCAACCCAGGTCTCCCCGGAATACTCCCTTTATCCAACGGCCGTATTGCATATACCAGGGATCATTCAGGCCGTGTTTTTCTATCAATTCATTAAGCTGTTCTACTCCACCCTTTAACTGGCTGGGATCCTTAACAAAGGTACTGACCCGTTCATAGGGGCTCAGGGTCATAATCATACTGAAGATTAGAAGGGTAACCCCCAGCAGTATGATGGGTAGAATCGCCAATCTCCTTACTATATATGATAACATTTTACATCCCTTCCTCGATACAATTTATCTTTTCCTGGTACGATATAGATAGCCAAAAATTTTTAAAAGAGGGGAGCTTTCCCCTCTTTTATTGAATTTACCATAAGTTTTAGGCTTACTTATTCATTCCTGCTCTTTAATAATTACTCTCCAGCAATTTTAGAGGCTCAGGAATAATAGAAGAAAACCTCTATATTATTCCTTATGAAGATCATAGAAATATAAGCCAGGATGCAGGATTGGATCAAAGACAAAACCCTTCACATTATCACGGAAAACATAATGGGCTTCAGGCTGGTAGAGGTAGATATCCAGGGCCTGTTCGATGGCAAGACTCTGCAATTCCTTATAGATTTCTTCCCTCCTGGCCGGATCTACAGTCACTGCTGCTTCATTAATCAGTGGATCAGCATTTTCTCTGGCCCAGTTAATGTAGTTTTCACCTTTAACACCACCGAAGGCACCGTCAGTCCTCATGTAGGGGACAACAAAGTTATGCGGGTCAGCATAATCAGCACCCCAACCCATGAAGCCAAGGGTAAACTTACCGCCCACCAGGTTATCCAGATAGGTTGACCACTGGACACCACGGACATTGACCTTAAATTTGGGGTTAATCTGCTCAACGAAGTATTTCAACATATCTACAGCATTCTTACGCTCACTATTTCCGGTATTATAGAGAAGGGTGATCTCAAAGCCCTTTTCCCACAACTCGCCGTCAAAGGCCTTCCTGAATTCTTCTTCTGCCTTTTCCAGGTTGAATTCATAGGTAGGGGAGTTCTCGTCAAAACCAAGTAATGGTGCAGTAATAGGGCCTCTGGCCTGCTGCCCCATACCCTGGACTGCCTCCTCTATAAAGATATCATAGGGCATGGCATAACTGAAAGCCCTTCTGACATGGATATCACTGAAGAAATCAGAGGGTATACCTTTACCATCCAGCTTACCGCTGTGGACATCAGGGTTACCTTCTGTGACAATATTGAAGTTCATTATACCGACAGTATTGGCCATACGGGGTAAACCTTTGATTACATTAACTCCAGGCATACCTTCAACCTGGCTCAGATATTGTGCATCAACATAGACTGAGTCGGCATCTCCCCGCTGCAGATACAGCTTACGGGTTGACCATTCATCAACTGTCCTGATGATGACTGTCTTTATCTTAGCTGGCTCCCGCCAGTAATTTTCAAAGGCAGTTAAAACAGTACGCTCTCCATTTACCCATTCGGTCAATTTGTAGGGACCGGTACCATTCATCTTATCATATAATGGGTCAGCTTCCTTGGTAGGGTCATGGTATTTAGCGATACTTGTGGGCTGTCCATCCCAATCACCTACTTCAATACACCATTCCTTATTAAGGATAGCACTTACACCGTTGTTACGGGCAAGGATACTCAAGAATGGCGGATATGGCTCGGCTAAATGGATGATTACATTGTTACCATCAAGCTCGATGGCTTTTTCCAGATAGGCGTAGACTTTAGCAGATTGTTCCGGGGTCAATTCCTTTGGATCCTCAACCCCCACCAATTCAGTACTGATGCTTTTTAAGGAAGTGCCTACATCAAAGAGTGCTTCATAGAGCATCCATACAGGTCCGCCGCTACGGTCCTGAATCAGGGCCCTTAAGAAACTATATTTAACATCCTCTGGAGTCAATTCATTACCATTATGAAAAAGTACTCCTTCCCGGATAGGGAAAATATAAGTCCTTCCATCATTCTGAATTAAACCATTTTCAATAGTTGGAACTTCAGTAGCCAGCAATGGCTCAAACTCTGTAAGGCTGCCAGGCTTAAATTGGACCAGGTTCTCATAAACATTGGCAACTATCTCTGCACTGGCAGAATCATATTGGAAATGTGGATCAAGACTATCGATATTACCCATATCGATATCAACAAAAGTATCATTGTTGACTGCAAACACAGGGCCTGAAACCACGAAAACTAGAGCAATAATTAAAACAGCTAAGCTTAATCTTTTCATAAATCTAACTCCTCCTCTAATCTTATAAACTGCTTCTTA
>JAAYRT010000134.1 GCA_012518635.1 Halanaerobiaceae bacterium
AGAGATTGGCGGGATTTAATCAGCTCCTTGAAGTGAAAAAGGAGATAACTTATAAAAACTCCCGTTTTGACCTCTATTTTAAAGGCCAGCGTGGAGAAGGTTTTATTGAGGTAAAAGGGGTAACTCTGGAAGAAGAGGGTAAGGCCATGTTCCCTGATGCCCCGACTGAAAGAGGCAGAAAACACATCCTGGAGATGATTCAGGCCGTAGAGGAAGGCTACCAGGGCTATATCTTCTTTTTAATCCAGTTCCAGGGAGCCAAATATTTTACTCCTAATGAAAAAACAGATCCGGAATTTGCCAGGGCACTCCGGCTGGCAAAGGAAAAAGGAGTCAAAGTCCTGGCCTATGACTCCCTTGTCACTGAAAACAGTATTAGCTTAAATAAAGAAATACCGGTTATCCTATAGTTATATATAAATACATCTATATTTCTTCTTCTTATAATGCCATACTATATCCCATTCCTATTAGCATTGTATCTTCGTAAATAAAATAAGCACTTGCATTATAACCTGGTATAGGATTGCTGTATTTTTCGTAAATTATACCGCTATTTTCTAATACATTTATGGAACTTGACCAATCAATTGACAGTCCCTTATTCTCTATATATTTTTTTAAAACCAACCGTGGTTCATCCTGGTCTGGAAAACCCTGAGGGAATCTGGCTTTTACCATACTGCTTTCTAAAGGAAATATTTCTATTTTAACCAGCTTTCCTTATCTTCTTCAATCTTAATTAATATTTCACCTGAATCTATTGGTTCAGGTATTGTAGCCAATTCCCCACCCAGGATATATTCCCCTGCATCAGGCTGGAATTCCAAATCAAGATTATAAGACAGGCCTCCTCCTGGTTCCAGCTCTTTAAATACAAGGGCCATGGTGAAAAACTTATCCTCCGACCAGCGCCAGATTTCTTCCTTATCCTGTAGTAAATAAAGATCATATCTCTGGCCAGAACCAAAATTCAACCTCATGGTCCTGGACGTAAAATTGTATAGACACAGAAGAACCTTTATATTATCATCCTTTTTATATACACTTTTGTCTGTATAAAGACCGGTGAGCAGCAGTTCTTCTCCCATCTGCTCTAATAGCTCCCCTGCCTTGCTGAGAGAAAGGTAGGTCCTGCCATCCTTTATCAACAGGCCGCCAACATCCTCTGCTGCAGTAGCTCCTGTGGTCCAGGACAAGTTATTATCATTATCCAAAGTGAAAGAAAAACCCTTCTTCCTGATTACAGTCTTCTTTTCTGGGGTATAGGTGAGGGTCCAATCCAGTTCATCTGCCAGTTCCCTCAACTGCAGCATCTCTACTCCTGCAAAATTGTATATCCTCATAGCCAGTATCTTCATATTTTTATCCTCAACTCCACTCTGCTGTTTTATCCCGGAAAATTCAGCACCATCAATCTCTCCAACAGGATTCTGAACCAGCCCATAAGCAGAAACCCCTCCAGAAATTATAACCAGGGCCGTCACAAGGACTAAAACCATCCCTATCGGTAAATAACGTTTCATTTCACAACCCTCCTGGCTTTCCATCTTTATCTTATATATTTCTAGAACTACTTCTGAATACCTGCTGGTACTAACTGGGAAGCTGATAGACTTATTCAAAGAGATAATATATAATTAAAATGATATTTTTTAAAGAAACTATTACTATTCAAAAATTAAAAGGTGACAAATATGCTAAGTAAAAAAATAAAAACTGCTTTAATAGACGGCTATCTGGATGAGCCTTCTGCCCTGGGGGTCCCCCCCTATATCTCCCCCCATATCCGCTACACCTATGGGGCATTATTGTGTAGTGGTATTCCGGAAGAGATGATTTCCTATTACACTATCGATCAACTAAGGGAAAACTGGGAGGATACCCTGCGGGAGCTGGAGGGATTTGAACTGGTAGTCATCATTGCCGGTACCACCGTACCGGGTAATTACCTGGGAGGGAAACCCATCTCCTTCAAGGAAATCAGGGAGATCGGCAATAGATTATTCTATCCCCAGAAGGTCCTGGGCGGCCCCTTTACCCTGGTTATAAGGGAAGTGCCCGGCTATGATCTGATCTGTGATGAAGTGGCAGCTGTGACCCTCTACGAGAGATTGCTGGATAAAAATATTGACAGGAATAAAATAGCCCAATATCTGGCTGAATGGGCTGTTGCCGGGGCAAGTCTTACCAGAAAACACCCCTCCTATCCCTATCTGGTCTGCGAACTGGAGACTTTCCGGGGGTGCCCCCGTATAGATCACTGTGCCTTCTGTAGTGAGAGATTGAAAAAAACCCTTTATCAGAGAGCACCGGAAGATATCATCAGGGAAGTCAGGGCACTGGCCAGGGAAGGAAACCATTTCTACCGGCTGGGCGGGCAGACTGACCTCCTCCTCTATCAGGCCAGGCGACAGGCTGATGGTACCTTCATCTTAAATCCGGGGGCCATTGAGGAACTCTATAGCGGTATCAGGGAGGCTGATCCTGAGCTCAAGGTCCTCCACCTGGATAATATCAACCCAGCCAATATTACAAAATACAGGGAGAGCCGGCAAATCCTGGAGACAATAGTGAAATACAATACCCCGGGGGACATAGCCGCCTTCGGCCTGGAATCAGCAGACCCGGCGGTCCTGAAAAAGAACAATATTGAATCTGATCCGGAAAATACCCTGGAAGCCATCAGAATCCTCAATTCCATCGGCGGCAGAAGGGAAGATGGGATTCCCAAATTACTCCCCGGCCTCAATCTCCTTCATGGCCTGATTGGCGAAAGGAAGGAGACCATGGAATACAATTACCAGTATCTAAAAAAAATCTGTGATGAAGGATTGATGCTGAGAAGGATCAACATCAGGCAGGTAGTCCGTACCGGCAGCTATCCGGCAGAAAAGGTCAGGCAAAGAGACTTTAAGGAATACAAGGAGAAGGTAAATGAGGATATAAATAAACCCATGCTGCAGCGGGTTTTCCCCATCGGAACCATTATCAAGGATGTCTTTGTCGAAAGTCATAAGGGGAATTTAAGCTTCGGACGTCAGTTGGGCAGTTATCCAATCCTGATTGGTATACCGGGCAGGATAACCAGAGGCCAGTTTATTGATGTCAGGGTCATTGACCATGGGTACCGGTCTATCACTGCCCTGCCCTGGCCCTTCAGGCTCAGAGAGGCCTGTCTGCAACAATTGCAGGCCCTTCCGGGTATAGGGGAAAAAAGGGCCAGGGCTATACTCCAGGAAAAACCCTCCAATCTGGCAGAACTCCGGCAGGTTCTGGGTAAAGATTTTCCCCTTCAGGAATGGGCAGACTGGTTTATCTTTAACTAATAACCCCTGCTATAATCGACAAGATTTCTAATCTCCCTGTCTTCCAGATAATTCTTCAGATTCTCTATAAAGAGCCTGACTGCCTTCAGGTTATAGTCAGGATGGACAGCAGAGATATGTGGTGTTATGTATACATTATCAAGTTCATAAAGGGGTGAGTCCGGACTCAAGGGTTCCTCTCTAAAGACGTCCAGGGCAGCCCCTGCAATCTTTCCTTCCCTTAAGGCCTTGATTAAGGCTCCCTCATCAACTACTTCACCCCTGGCGATATTTACAAAAAAGGCTGTTTCCTTCATCACCGCAAATTCTTTCTCAGTAATAAAATCCCTGGTCTCTTCTGTCAGGGGGAGGGCCACTACAATATAATCCCCCTGCTTTAAGGCTGTTTCCAACTGGTCATTATTGTAGAGTTCATCGATATAATCCACCTTACCCTCTACCCTTCTCTTCACACCAATGGTCTTCATCCTGAAGGCCCTGGCCCTTCTGGCTATCTCCCGGCCGATACTGCCTGTCCCTACTATGACCATTGTCTTTCCTGCCAGCTGGTCAACATTCTGCCTCAGCCATTTCCTCTCCTTCTGGGCTTCATAAAAATCATATAACCTCCTGCTGTAATTTATGATCAAACCCATGACATGTTCAGCGATGGGATCTCCGTGGATTCCGCTCATACTGATCAATTTTATCCCTCTGGCCTTTAAAAACACCAATATCTCTTTTTCCATATACCTGTCTACACCGGCACTCCAGGTCTGGATTACTTTCAACTTTTCCCCTTTTTTGAACAGCTCAAGATCAGGTTTAAAACCAGCAACCAGGAAGTCTGCATCGCCTATCTCCCTTTCCTGCAGGGCCGGGTCCAGGGCCTTAACGGTTAAAACCTCCGGAAAAGCCTCCCTGATCATCTCCATGTATTTCTCTTTCAGATCAATAGTAACCAGTAATTTCATCTTTATCTCCTCGTTTCCCTATAAACTTTTACTACATATTTTATATTATACTACAATACCCTGTTTAAAAAATATATATCCTGAATATTTAAGCCTCCCGGCACTCCCGGGAGGCTTATGAATAAGCTTCAGCAATTTCCATAGCCCAAATATTCAATTTTTCATATAATTTCTAGAAAACCAGGCTGAGGTTCAGGCCGGCATTGACACCCTTGGACCTATAGAATAAACCTGTTAAATCAGAGAAACCAAAATCCAGGTGCAGGGGCCCCAGATGCAAGCCCATGCCAGCAGA
>JAAYRT010000135.1 GCA_012518635.1 Halanaerobiaceae bacterium
AAACCCGGGCGGAAACCCTACAATAATTTATACATTTCCAGAACCCGAATCTTTTAACAATATGTTAGAAGATATCAGGAAATTACGTAAACAATGTGATGTGTTGGTTTTATATTTACACAAGGGTATTGTACATAAGCCTGTTAAATTGGCAGATTATGAACAAATTATATCTTATGCTGCTATTGATGCTGGAGCTGATGTTATTTTCAGTTCTCATGCCCATATTTTGAGGGGAATTGAAATTTATAAGGGAAAAACGATTTATCATGGACTAAATAACTTTATTGCCTGGGTTCCTTCCTTAAGTCTAAATTTTAAAGCTAAAAAAGGGGTCAGTAATGATATCTTTGATCCTGAGGAGTGGGCCCGTAAAAGAATCGAAATGTTTGGATTTGTGCCAGATCCAGAGTATCCTACATACCCATTTCACCCAGAATCCATTTATACAATTACTGCTAAATGTATAATTGAGAATGGCAAAATAATAGAAACCCGCTTTGTCCCGATGATTGTAAATAAAGCCGGGATACCTGAGGTGGTATTAAGGGAGTCTGGTGGAGAAGAAGTTTTAAATTATATGGAAAAAATTACCTGGGAGGCAAATTTGAATGCTACCTATGAATGGGATGGGGATGAATTATTAATCGGGTGAGGTGATATAAACATATGGTGAGTATTTATGATATTGCTAAAGAAGTTGGCGTTTCAGCCAGTACAGTATCCCTTGTGTTGAATGGCAAAGGGAAAAAAATGCGGATTTCCCGGGAAACAGAAAAATTAATCCTGGAAACTGCAAAGCGTATGGGTTATATTCCAAATATGTCTGCACGTAAATTGAGAGTAAATAAAGCAAGACATATACCAGAGATTGCCTTATGCTGGTCACCTACTCAACATAGCCTGTTTTTGAATACATTTATAAATGTATTGCAAAACATGATTTCCAGTGGAGAAGTCAGAGAGATGAGATTTATGATACTACCATATAAGAATGGTGAATTGGAAAAACTGGAATCTGTTATTTCTACCAATTATTTTAATGGAATAGTTGTACCGCCTGTTTTAAAGGAAGATATTGAATTTCTGGAAAAAACAAATATTCAGGTACCTGTAATTATGTTATATGGTGATATTCCCCAATATAACCTTGTTTCTGTTGATAATTATAAAGTAGGAGAGGAGATTGCCGGTATTTTCCACCGGCATGGTCATAATACTGTTGGCATTATGCAGTCGGTAGTAAAGAGGCCTACTATATCTGTAGAGCAAAGGAAAGAGAGTTTTTTAAATAGTTGCCAGGACTATAAAATGGAAGTTAAAGAGATCAGCAGCGGACTCCCGGCGCCCATCCTTAATAAGGTTGAAGAAGGGAAAATCGCAGCACAAAAAATGATAGAAGAGAATAATTTTCCTACTGCATTGTTTATCCAGAACGATCTGTTAGCTTTAGGAGCTCTTTCAGTTTTTGCTGAACATGGAATCAATATTCCGGAAGATATGGAGATTATTGTTTACGGTGTTAATGATTTATTGGAAATTCATAACCCACCGATTACAAGTGTATCTTACCCGACAGAAGAGATATCCAGGGAATGTATTTTGGTCATAGATAATGCCTTGAATAATCCCGGGACAAGACCAGTAAGGAAAATTATTGATATGACCTATGTTTTTCGTGAGAGTTGTCTTTATTAGTTTTTAATTTATTAGTTGATTATGGGGTGAAATAATGGAAGATAGCAGAGTACATGGTGGTTTATGGAATAAATACTATATAACATTGCTTTTTGTAGGTCTAATAACATCACTAAGTTCCAGTATGCTATATACTATTGTATCTGCTTATGCTGTTGAGATTGGTTCAACATTAGCAGTGGCAGGAATAGTGGCAGGCATTTTTTCCATATCTGCACTGGTATTGCGACCATTTTCCGGTCTTATATCAGACAGGAGAAATAAGAAATGGGTATATGCTTTTGCCTTACTAGTGATAACTCTTACTTCTATTGGATATGCTATATCAACAAATATACCTGCATTTATGTTTTTTAGAATACTTCATGGGGCAGCCTTTGGTATTAGCAGTACTGTGACTATATCATTATTAAGTGAATTTATACCTAGAAAGCGTCTGGCAGAAGGGCTGGGATATTTTGGTGTCAGTCAGGTGATTTCCCGCATAATTGGCCCTACACTTGGTGTTAATATTGCGACAATTTTTAGTTATAATATCCTTTTTTTTATCATAGCGATTTTTAATTTTCTGGCTTTCCTGATTTTATGGAGGTTACCCTATGAATATAGAGCAGCAAACGGTGGGAAAGCAGCCATAAAAATTGATTCTCTTATAGCTAAAGAAGTAATCGTTTATGCAGCTGTTGGAGGTGTTTTTTCTTTAGGTAATGGTATTGTGAATTCCTTCCTCGTTTTGCTAGGAACTGAAAGAGCCATTTCTGGAATCAGTATATTCTTTGCTATTAATGCTCTTACATTAGCTATAGTAAGATTATTTGTAGGACGCCAGGCTGATAAAAAAAGTATAACACTTATTGTTAATATTTCATTACTTTGTTCAGCTATATCCATGCTTTTTTTAGGGCTTGCCTATTCTTTAACCTTTGTTATTTTTGCTGCTATTCTTAAGGCCCTGGGCCTGGCAGGTGGACAGGTATCTTTACAGGCAGAGTGTATACGAAGAGTGGACGAAGATAGGAGTGGTGTAGCGGCAAGCACCTATTATATTGGGGCAGATATTGGAAATGGTATAGGCCCTATGCTGGGAGGAGCTATTTCCAGTATGTTTAACTATAAAATTATGTTTATTACAGTCAGTGTTTTCATGGGGCTTACAGCTATATTCTTTAATATATACCAGAAAAATAAAGCATATCCTGCGTCTTTTGCAAAACAACCTTAAGGAAGATATTTAATTTAACGGAAATTAAGCTAAGGTTACCCTTGACAAAAGGTTTCTATCTGTGTATAATTAATTATTGTCAGAGACAATAATTTTCTAAACAAATATGGGGCTATAGCTCAGCAGGATAGAGCGACAGATTCCTAATCTGTAGGCCACAGGTTCGAATCCTGTTAGCCCTACCATTTTTTTATCAGGAAAAACTCCCGGTTTTTTACCGGGAGTTTTTTATTTAGATGAATAAATATTCTAAAAGTGAAAAAGCAAAAATTTTTTGGCTTTAAATAAAATTTATGCAATTAGTTTATCCAGATGTCTATCTCTTTCAGACCAGGGAATGACACCGACAT
>JAAYRT010000136.1 GCA_012518635.1 Halanaerobiaceae bacterium
TAAAGACCTTGACCAATCTGATGATCTCCATCAGTGACAACACAGCCACTGATAATCTGATCGGGCTTGTCGGCAGGGAAAAGGTAGAAGGACTGGCCAATGAGAGGAATATACCCTTTTTAAAGACCACCGAGTTATTTAAACTTAAATATACTGCAGAGTCCGGATTACAGGATAAGTATCTAAACGGGACTCTGGAGGAAAAACGGGCTGTTCTTCCAACTCTGGTTGACCTGAAAGTAAGTGCCAGCAATATAGTCACCACCCCCTTATTAATCGATGAACTGGAATGGTTTTTTTCCACCAGGGAATTATGTGGGATAATCTATGAATTGAGGGAAGCTGATGAATTGAGGATTAATCCTGGCCTGGCCCGGCCTGATGATTGGTATCTGATAGCTTTCAAGGGTGGCTCAGAACCAGGTGTCCTGCAATATACCCATTTGCTCCAGAAGGAAGCAGAAGGAGACTACTATGCTGTATCTGTCACTGTGAACAACCCGGCCAGGGAAGTGGACCAGTTCAGGATAAATGAATTATGCACCCGCCTGATATCACTGGTCAGGGATGGAAAAATATAGGGGAGTTAGAACAGAGGAAGGTAAAGGAAAATACAGGTGGGAAATAAATAAAATCCTGGTCCCTGTGGGCCGGGATTTTTATTTACAAAAAAATCTGAAAAAAAACAGGAATTGACTTGCCTTTTATGGAATAATATAATTATATGTAAAATTATGATGCCATAATGGCGAATTTAAATTAACCAGAGGTGAGATTATTGACGAAAAAAATATCACGCTGGTTTGAGTATCTGGTTATAAGGTGGAGCAGCCCCAATAAAGAAAAGAGATTATATGATTATATAATACTCTCCATTCTATATTTTTTATCCTGGTTGGCTACATACTACACCGGTGGTAGCAAATTCTCCACTGTCCACACCGTATACATACCTGTAATTTATGCTGCCCTTTTGTTTCAAATTTCCGGCGGCCTCCTGGGAGGGATAGTGGCAGGTATCGTCATGGGACCCTTAATGCCGTTGGATGTTCAGGCTGGCTTGATACAGGGCTTTTCTAACTGGTTTATCAGGATGTTGTTCTTTGTCTTTATTGGTACTATAGCAGGGATTATCTTTGAAATCCTTTTCAACCAGTTTAACAGGATAGAGAGGCTGGCCTATTTTGATTCTGTTGTAGAACTGCCTAATAAGATCTGTTTACAGAGAAGGCTGGATGGCCTGCTCAGCGGGGAAGCAGGCATAAAAGGTTTCGGTATAGTAACCATGGTGGTAGAAAATTACCTGGATATCCTGGATGTAATCGGTTATGATTTGACAGATTACTTCTGGTTCAGGGTAGCCAGATATGTCAATAATAATCTTTCTGAAGATATTTCCCTCTATTATTATGATAACAATACCTACCAGCTCCTGCTGGAAGGATTTAGTGAGGAAAGAGTGGCAAAATGGACAGAGAATTTTTCTGAATTTTTAAATTATCCTATCAATATCAGCGGTATCCCCATCTATTTGAAATGCAGGCTGGGCTGTGCCTTTTATCCGGACCACGGTAGTTCGGGGGAAGAGATCATGCAGAAATCCTTCATTGCCATGGATAATGCCAGGAAGAGGGGTTTAAGCCATCTCTGTTATCAGGAAACCCTGACGGAAAAGAGTAAGGAGAACTTCCTCTTACTGGGAGAGGTAAAGCAGGCCCTGGAGGAAGAGGAATTTGTCCTATATTATCAACCCAAGTATGATCTCCTGACAGAGAAAATATGTGGTGTAGAGGGTTTAATCCGCTGGAACCACCCCGAGAAAGGCCTGATGTCCCCGGCTGAATTTATTCCTGAGATGGAGAATACTGACCTGATTAACCTCTTGACCTACTGGGTGCTGGAAAGGGCCCTGAGTGATTACAGGGAGTGGAAGGATAAGGGAATAACCCTTAATGTGTCCATCAATATTTCCTCCCGTAATTTACAGCACTACAGATTCCTGGAGGAAGTGGACCGGATAATGGCCGGTTATGCCAGTTGTGAACCCAGGATAGAGCTGGAGATTACAGAAACAGATATCATGACTGAAGAAATGGTCCTGGACAGATTGCTGGAAAGGGGTTTCAGGATATCCATCGATGATTTTGGTACCGGTTATTCTTCCCTGGCCTATTTGAAGTACCTGCCGGTGGATACTATCAAGATTGACAGGTCTTTTATAGGCAATATCACGGAAAATAGCAGTGATAAGGAGATAGTCAAGGCGGCCATCAAGATGGGCCATGCCCTGGGTAAAAATGTCCTGGCTGAGGGAGTGGAGACCGAAGAAGCAATGAAATTGCTGAAGGAGATGGGTTGTGATTGTGTCCAGGGTTATTATATAAGCAGGCCTGTGCCAAAAGAAAAGATAATCGAGTTACTGGTGCAATATTCTTAATTTTAATCTTATTTTAATGATAAAATCTAATAGTTTTGTTATAATTTTCTAAGGAGCTACCAGCTCCTTTTTGTTCTTTAAACTAGCAGTAATTCATCCTACATAGAATAAGTAAGCAGAAAGAAGGGTGTGAGGAGAGTGGCAGGAAATTTATTGGTTAAGGAAGGTCAGCAGGTGATTGAGCGGATCAAGGGGGAGATAGGGAAGGTCATCATCGGCCAGGATTACATGATTGACCGGATACTGATTGCCCTCTTTACCGATGGGCATATCCTGCTGGAGGGTCTGCCCGGCCTGGCCAAATCCCTTACAGCCAGTACCGTTGCCAGTGTAGTGGACCTGGATTTTAAAAGGATTCAATTTACACCGGATTTACTGCCTGCCGATATTGTCGGTACAGAAATCTATAACCAGCAGACCGGCCAGTTTGTGACCAAAAAGGGGCCTATCTTCAGTAACCTTATCCTGGCTGATGAAATTAACCGGGCTCCGGCCAAGGTCCAGTCTGCCCTGCTGGAGGCCATGCAGGAAAAGCAGGTTACCATAGGTGATATCACCTATCAGTTGGAAGAACCTTTCCTGGTTATCGCTACCCAGAACCCGCTGGAACAGCAGGGTACATATCCGCTGCCAGAGGCCCAGCAGGATCGTTTCATGTTTAAACTAAAGGTAGATTATCCCTCCCGGGAAGAGGAGGTCCAGATTATGGACCGTTTCGGCTCCTGGCAGGAGAAGGAGGAAGGGGAGCTGGCCAGAGTACTCTCCAGGCAGGAACTTTTCAGGATTAGGGAAGAGGTGGCCGCTATCTATTTAGATGATAACCTGAAGAATTATATCCTGGATATTGTCTTCCGGACCAGGGAAGGCTCGCCCTATATCGAATGTGGTGCTTCACCACGGGCCTCCCTCAATCTGGTCAAGGCAGCCAGGGGTAAGGCCTATCTGCAGGGACGGGACTATGTGCTTCCTGATGATGTCAAGTCCATCGTTTATGATGTCCTGCGGCACCGCATCATCTTGAGCTTTGAGGCTGAGGCAGAGGATATCACGGTGGAAGAAATCATAGCTGATATATTGGAAGAAGTCAACCTGCCATAAGGATGTGTTTCCATTGACAGATAGAGAGTTGTTTAAGAAGATAAGGGAGATTGAGATTAAATCCAATAAATTATCTGCCGAAATTTTTTCCGGAGAATACCGGTCCAGCTTCCGGGGGAAGGGTATTGAGTTTGATGATATCAGGGAATATTATCCCGGTGATGATATTGCCAGGATAGACTGGAAGGTTACAGCCCGGCAGAATAAGGTTTATGTCAAGGAGTTCCAGGAAGAAAAGGAGATGAATGTCTTCCTCCTGATTGATTTCTCTTCATCAAATAATTTCGGACAAAAGAAGGAAATAATCCTGGAACTCAGTGCCACACTGGCTTTCTCTGCCATCAGGAACAATGACCAGGTAGGGACCGTCTTTTTCACAGATCAGATTGAGAAGATAATACCCCTGAAGGGCGGGAAAAATCAACTCCTGACCATTATCAGGGAGCTGCTGACCTATGAGCCCCGTAGCAAGGGGACAGACCTGAGGGCTGTACTGAATTTTTTCAACAAGATACAGAAAAAACCGGCCATAGTCTTCCTTATCTCTGACTTCCTCTGTGCCGGTTTTGAAAAGGAGTTGAAGATGACCGGGCGGAAGCATGACCTGCTCTTACTCAGGATAATCGACCCTGCTGAGGAGAGGCTGCCTGCCGGGGCCATCTTTAATTTCAGGGACCTGGAGACGGGGGAGACCATTGTTGTCGACAATCTAAGGGAGGAGAGGGTGCTGAATCCCCTGCAGGGTTTCCCCACCCGGAATCTGATCAATATCTATACAGATGAGGATTATGTCA
>JAAYRT010000153.1 GCA_012518635.1 Halanaerobiaceae bacterium
GGATATAAGTAAATTTCAGGGTTTTGTCACTTCTTTCAGACAAAGAGCAGGCATTCTTGACGGCGGGATGACCCTCAGTGATAATAATTTAATTAATGGCGGGCTTATAGGAGACGGACCGTCAATCATGAACCTGAACTGGATCATGCGGGAAATGAATATCTACATTGAGGCTGAAGGCATAGCAGACGAGGTAGAATTGGAACTTACTGAAAGGGGATTGGTAGTCAGATTAACCGGCCGTATCATCTTTGACCTGGGTAAGGCGGATTTGAGGGATGACGGAAAGAGACTGTTGGACAGGATAGCAGAACTTCTTGTTGATATCCCCAATGTCATCATGATTGAAGGCCATACAGATAACTGGCCGATAAATAATGAACGTTTTCCCTCTAACTGGGAGTTATCTACTGCCAGAGCCACCAATGTGGTCAGGTATTTCATAGAGAATACTGGCATTCCACCTGAGAGGTTAATGGCTGCCGGATATAGTGAGTACAGGCCCTTATATCCAAATGATACAGCAGAGAACCGGGCGAGAAACAGGAGAGTTGAGATTGTCATATTAAATACAAGATATGATTCTATATATAGCGGGAGGGGGGATTATTAATGGCAAAAGAAGGCTTGTCTTTTAAAAGTGTACTGGCAATAGCATTACTGATGTTGATTATTGCTGCGAGTACCAGCTATGGTTTTATGCGGTTTTTTATGCTCAGTAATTCCGAGAAGGTAAGGGAGGTTACTATTGGTCCTACATATTCCCTGGGGGATTTTGTTGTGAACCTTACCGGCAGCAGGGGGTATCAGTATGTTCAGGCCAGTATTGTTGTTGAGGTTAGCACAGATAATGTTATTGATGAACTGGAGAAAAGAAGTCCCCAGATCAGAGACTGTATCATTGCTATTTTAAGAGATCAGACAGTAGCTGATATTGAGGAACCAGATGCCCAGACCATCAAAAACCGGATTATGGCATCCTTAAATAGTTTATTATATACAGGCCAGATAACCCAGGTATGGTTTACTCAACTGGTTGTACAATAGGGAGGGAAAGAAATGGCTGATGTTCTAAGTCAACAGGAGATAGATTCCCTTATCTCAGCATTGACAGCCGGCGATCTTGATGTGGAAGAGATTAAAAAGGAATCTGATGATAAACAGGTTAAGGTATATGATTTTCGCAGACCAGATAAGCTGTCCAAAGAACAGATGCGCACCTTGCAGATGATCCATGAAAACCTGGTCCGATCCCTGACTACTATTCTATCCACACAGCTTAGAACCCTGGTGGATTTTGATGTTGCTTCTATTGAACAGATTAGTTATGAAGAATTTATCCGTTCCTTACCGGAACCTACCATAATAGGAATAAGCGATCTGGAGCCATTTCAGGGGCAGTTTATACTGGAGATTAACCCTGATATAGGTTTTGCCATGATAGACCGTTTGTTCGGCGGGTTAGGTACTGCTGATTTTAGTTCCCGTCCCTTTACAGACATAGAGA
>JAAYRT010000024.1 GCA_012518635.1 Halanaerobiaceae bacterium
AAGATGTTTTTCCCTTATTATTTTGATCCAACAATGATCATTATTATACCTGCCCTTATCCTGGCCATGTATGCCCAATTCAAGGTCAAAGGTACCTATGGCAAATACAGCCAGGTACTTTCCCACAGCGGGATGACGGGGGCTGAAGTAGCCCGGGAGTTATTGAGACAAAATGGTATTTATAATGTAGCTGTACAACAGGTTGGCGGTTATCTCTCAGATCATTATGATCCAACCAGGAGGGTTGTCAATCTTTCCCCTCAGGTCTATAATAGTTCTTCACTGGCGGCAATAAGTGTAGCAGCCCATGAAGTCGGCCATGCCATTCAACATGCCCTAAACTACAGGCCGCTGCGGATCAGGGCCAGTCTTGTACCTGCTGCTAACCTTGGTGCAAACTTTGGACTGCCCCTGGCTATCTTTGGTTTTTTTATTAACTCCGGGTTTATGATGAACCTGGGTCTGATACTCTTTGTTGGTGCCCTTTTGTTTCATCTGGTAACCTTACCTGTAGAGTTTAATGCCAGTAACAGGGCTATCCAGCTCCTGGACCGGGGCAGATACCTATCACGGCAGGAGATTGGCGGAGCCAAAAAGGTCCTGCGGGCCGCAGCCTTTACCTATGTTGCAGCAACCCTGGTTGCCCTGGCTAACCTGTTAAGGATATTGATGCTGATTGGGATAAGAAGGGATGACTAGGATGAATTTCTTATGAAGAGCAGAAAGCTTGCCCTCGAGATCCTGTTGGAAATTAGCAGGGGAGGATACTCCAATCTTGTCCTGGATAAATACTTAAAGAGAGTAAAGGATGCCAGAGACCGGGCCCTGGTTACGGAGATGGTTTATGGCATCCTCCGTCTAAAAAACAGGCTGGATTATATTATAAAACAGTTTGCCAGTATTCCCATAAAAAAAATGGATGCAGCTGTTTTACAGGCTTTGCGGATGGGAGTTTACCAGATATTTTACCTGGACAGGGTACCGGACCGGGCTGCCGTGCATGAGACTGTGGAGGCAGTAAAGGGATTAAGTAATAAAGGGGCGGCAGGCTTTGTTAATGGTGTCCTGCGGAATATAAGCAGGAAAAAAGACAAGGTGTTTTTTCCCCGGCCGGAAAAGGACGGGAAGACCTATCTGGTGGATTATCTGTCCCATCCTGAATGGTTAGTGGATTACTGGCTGGGAATCTATGGTTTTGAAAAAACCAGGGAATTATGTGAATATAATAACCATCCTGCAGGACTTGTTATCCGGATTAATAGCTTGAAATATAGTGAAGAGGATTTTTTACAGGTCTTCAGGGAGGCTGGAATTGAATTAATTCCTTCCTGGCTGCCTGGGAGTTATATTGTACCTGACAATAGGGGAGTAGAGAATCTGCCCTTATATAGAGAAGGAGGCTTTATAGTCCAGGGCCTATCAGCGGCACTGGTTGGCCATATAATGGATCCCCTTCCCGGCATGCGGCTACTGGATATGGCGGCTGCTCCAGGCGGCAAAAGTACCCACCTGGCTGAATTGATGGAGAATCAGGGTGAAATAATTGCCCTTGATATCCATGAACACAAGTTAAAACTGATCAATAGCAATTGCCGGCGGCTGGGGGTAGAGATAGTAAAAACTGTCAATAGTGACAGCAGATATTTCAAGAGTGAGCAAAAATTTGACATGATTCTACTGGATGCCCCCTGCAGCGGACTGGGACTCATAAGAGAAAAACCGGAAATCCGCTGGAACAAATCCCTGGACGATATTAAGGATCTGGCTGCCTTGCAGCTGGAAATGCTGGAAAAGGGAATTAGCCTGCTCAAGGATGGTGGTGTTTTGGTATACAGTACCTGTACCTTAACAAGAGAAGAGAATCAGGGTAATATAGCCAGGTTGCTGGAATTATATCCAGATAAAATAGAGATTCAGGATATTAATGAAGATTTAAAGAGATTGGGTCTTAATGATATACTGGAAACTGATGAGGATGGTCTGCTGGAAATCTTTCCTTCTGAAAATAGGGCAGAAGGATTTTTTATAGCAAAGCTGAAGAAAAGATAGGGAAGGAATTTTGATGAAAAAGCAGGATTTGAAATCTTTAAGCAGAAAAGAAATGAAGGAATGGTTTGTAGAGGAAGGCTATCCAGCCTATAGGGCAGAACAGGTTTTTAACTGGATATACAGGCACGGGGCTGATGATTTTGCCGCCATGCAAAATATTCCGGCAGCGCTGCGGGGAGAACTGGAAGAAAAGGCCTATGTAAAGAGCAATCTTGCTCCAGAGGAAGCCTTATATGCTGAGGATGGGACGGTTAAGTTTCTCTGGAAAATGACTGATGGCCATTTCATCGAGAGTGTTTTTCTGCCCTATCCAGAGGAAAAGCGATACAGCATCTGCATTTCCAGCCAGGTCGGCTGTGCCATGAATTGTAGTTTCTGTGCAACAGCCAGGGGAGGACTGGTAAGAAACCTGACTACAGGTGAGATTGTGGATCAGGTACTGGGTATACAGAGAGAGATCAGCAGGGAAAAATACGGCCAGCCTGGAATCACTAATGTGGTTTTCATGGGAATGGGGGAACCCCTGGCAAATTTGCCGGCAGTATTAAAGGCTATAGAGATATTGAATGATGAAAAGGGTTTTAATATTGGTATGAGGAGAATAACTCTTTCTACCTGCGGCCTGGTGCCGGAGATCAGAGAACTGGCCAGGATGGATTTACAACTGGTTCTGGCTGTTTCATTAAATGGACCCAATAATCAGATCCGCAATAAATTGATGCCGATTAATAAAAAGTATCCTATCGAGGAATTGTTGGAGGCAGTGAAGTATTATATTGATAAGACCGGCAGGCGGGTTAGTTTTGAATATATTTTAATTGATAAGCTTAACGACTCTCCGGAACAGGCCAGGGAACTAGCTGATTTATTACAGGGGATACTCTGCCATATAAATCTTATCCCTTTAAATCCCGTCAGGGAATTTGCCTATGGAAGGCCAGCCGGGGATTCAATAAATAGATTTAGGGAAATTCTACTGGCAGAGGGTATTGAGTGTACGGTAAGACAGGAGCGGGGTACTGGGATTGAAGCTGCCTGCGGCCAATTGCGCCACCTTAGAAACAAGGGGTGAAGATATTGGAGTATGTAGTTTATACAAACCGGGGAAAAGTGAGACAGGATAATGAAGATAGTTATCTGGTTAAGGAAGCCCCCTTACCTGTATTTGCAGTTGCTGACGGAATGGGGGGACATCAGGCGGGTGAGGTGGCCAGCCGGCTGGCAGTAGACTTGCTGGACTCCTATGATTTTGATGCTGAAAATTTGTTGCCAGATATAGAAAAGGCAATCAGAGAGGCCAATGAAGAAATACTTAAAATGGGGACGAGTAATTTATCCTACAGGGGAATGGGTACTACCCTTTCCATGGGTATTTTATTCGATGACAAATTATTTATCGGCCATGTGGGTGATAGCAGGATTTATCTTTTCAGGGAAGGGGAACTCCGGCAGCTGACTACTGATCATTCTCTGGTAAATGAGTTGCTGGAGAATAAACAAATTACCTCCCAGGAAGCCTTTAATCACCCGCAAAGGAACATAATTACCCAGGCCCTGGGCATTACCCGGGATCTCAGTGTGGAAACAAAGGAAATAGAGTTAATGAGTGGTGATATACTCCTCTTTTCCACTGATGGCCTACACGATATGCTCTGTAGCCCGCAAATAGAAGAATTCTTTATTACCGGGCAGGATATAGAGGGTATCAGTAAGCTGATGGGACAAGGGGCTTTGGATAAGGGCGGTAATGATAATATTACCTTTATCATAGTTAAACTACCTTAATTCCCTGGATATTCCAGAGTAAGACTTATGGGGTGACAATATGATCGGGAAAGTACTAAAGGAACGATATGAAATTATAAGGGAACTGGGACAAGGCGGCATGGCCATCGTCTATGAGGCACAGGATCTCCTGTTGGATAGGAAAGTTGCCCTAAAGATGTTGAGGGCTGAATATGTTAATGATGCCAACTTTATCAAACGTTTCAGGCATGAGGCCAAAGCAGTTGCCAGATTATCCCACCCGAATGTAGTTAATATTTATGATATTGGCCAGGATGGAAACTATCAGTATCTGGTCATGGAGGATGTAGAGGGAACAAACCTGAAGGATTTGATAAAGAAGAAGGGCCGGCTTGAAGTGGAAGAGGCTTTAATTCTGGCCAAACAGATCCTGGCTGCCCTGGCTGCAGCCCATAAAAATAATATCATTCACTGTGATATAAAACCCCATAATATTTTATTGACCAGGGATATGCAGGTCAAGGTTACGGATTTTGGCATTGCCCGGGCTATCAGCTCGGCAACAACTATGACCATTACTGATACAATTGTTGGCAGTGCCCATTATTTTTCTCCCGAACAGGCCCGGGGAGCAGATATAGAAACCCGGTCTGATCTTTATTCACTGGGAATCGTTCTTTATGAAATGTTGACAGGAGAATTGCCTTTCAGGGGAGACAGCCCTATTTCTGTTGCCCTGAAACATATACAGGAACTTCCCAAACCTCCAGGATTGATTAATCCAGATATACCTGAGAGTGTGGAAAAGTTGATCATGAAGGCTATAGCGAAAGATCCGGAAGACAGGTTTGCTACTGCCGATGAGATGAAAGAGGCCATTGATGAAATTCTGGTTGATCTATATAACAGGGATGATTACAGGACAGAGGTTTTTTATGATGAATTTGAAACCAGGGTTATAAACAAGGCTGAATTAAAAGAAGGCAGCAGGCGGGTTCCTGTTGCTGAAAGAGAATATCTTTCCCGCAGGGAAAGGAGCAGTATACCTCTCTGGTTAAAATGGAGCATCTTCTTATTCTTCTTTTTTGTAATTGCCTTGACCGCTAGCTTTGTTCTGTATCGTAAATATATGGACGTGCCGATAGTAGAGGTTCCTGATATCTTATATAAAGATTTAGATGATGCCAGGAAAGATGCTGCCCAGGTGGGTCTGCACCTGGAGCTTCAAAATGAAGGCATCTATCACCCGGATATACCAAAAAATCATATTATATCCCAATATCCCCTGGGAGGGGAAAGGGTCAGACAGACCAGAAAGATAATGGTGACCATTAGCCTGGGCCCGGAAGTACTGACAGTGCCGGATTTAAGAAATATGAGTCTGAGAGAAGCCAGGGTAGTACTGGAGAACCAGAAATTATCTGTAGGGGAAATAGAAGAAATATACTCTGATGAGTTCCCCATGGGAAGTGTGATTTCTCAATATCCACCAGCAGGAGAAGAGATACTCCGGGAAACTGAGATAGATTTACTGGTCAGTAAAGGCCCGGAACCCAACATGGTACCGCTGCCAAATGTTATCGGCCTTTCCCTGGAAGAAGCTATTGAGAGACTGGAAGCAGAGGGCTTTAAAATCGGCAGCATAACAGAAAGAATGACCACCAGATTCCTGCCCAACCAGGTGGCGGAACTGGCCTATGAACCAGGGACAACCATTCCGGAAGGAAGCGAAGTGGATATTGTAATCAGTTCAGGATTAATCAATACTGAAAATGATGTAATCCATAAAGCTGTTACCATGAACTTCACTGTACCACCGGGAACCTGGAATCAATACATTGAGATTGTTATAATCGATAACAATGGAAGGGATATCATCTACGAGGGAGAACATCACCCTGGAGACTTTTTACAGGTAATCTTCAATAGTGTCGGTTCTACCCGTTATGAAATATTTATAAACAGGCAATTGCGATATGAAGGAAATTTATCAGGATAGATAGGAGTGACCATGAAGGGATTTGTAACAAAAGCAATCGGTGGTTTTTTCTATGTAGCTGATGAAAAAGAGAATATCTATCAGACCAGAATAAGGGGAAGGATCAGAGATACTGTTTATCCCGGCGATTACGTGGAATTTAATGAAGAGATTATTGAAAAGGTCTATCCCAGGAAGAACCTGTTGCACAGGCCGGCTATAGCCAATGTTGACCAGGTTTTGATATTGCTATCTGTAGCCAATCCAGAATTTGACCGCCGCCTCCTTGATCGTTTCCTGATTATAGTGGAAAAGGCAGGCCTAAATCCTTTGATAGTAATTAATAAGATAGATCTGGCAGAAGAAGGATTTTTTGAACAGTTTGAGGATTACAGGGCTGCCGGTTATCAGGTGTATTTTATCAGTGTAAAACAAAAGCAGGGTATAGATGAATTGATGAGGGATTTAGGAGAACACATCAATGTCTTGACCGGGCCCTCAGGTGTAGGAAAATCTTCTTTAATTAATGAGTTGGTGGCAGAGGAGAGGATGAAGGTAGGGGAGATCAGTAAAAGACTGAAAAGGGGGGTTCATACAACCAGGCATGTAGAGTTCCTGGCTGTAGAGAACAGGGGCTGGGTAGCAGACACTCCTGGTTTTACCTCTCTGGAAATAAAACATATTCAGCCTGAAGAATTGACTTATTTTTATCCTGAATTCACACCCTATCTGGACAGATGTAAATTCAGGGGCTGCAGCCATACTCATGAACCTGTTTGTGCTGTTAAGGATGCAGTGGCTGATTCCTTGATTTCAGCAGAGCGGTATGATTCATACAGGAATTTTTATAATGAATTGCAGGAAGGATAAATATATAATTCAGATTACAAAGGAGTGTTATAATGGCTGGTATTTTACCATCATTACTGGCTGCTGATTTTGCCAATTTGTATGATGAGATAATGAAGGTTCAGGAGGCCGGTTACCTGCATTTTGATATAATGGATGGCAGATATGTCCCCAATATCAGTTTCGGGCCTGATATCCTCAGGGCATTGAGGCCACATTCCAGGCAGGTCTTTGATACACATCTGATGATTGTTGAACCGGAAAGATATATAGAACTCTTTGCAGAGGCTGGTGCTGATGTGATAACCTTTCATTATGAGGCAACCACCCACCCCCATAGGGTGGTACACCAGGTCAAAGAAGCCGGCTGTAAGGTAGGGATTGCCCTTAATCCATCAACACCGCTGAATGTTTTGGAATATCTCCTGGAAGACCTTGACCAGGTCCTGGTCATGACAGTGAATCCGGGTTTTGGGGGGCAGAGATTTATCCCGGCAATGGTCAATAAGATCAGTGAACTCCGCAGGATCATTGAAGACAGGGGGCTGGCAACCCAAATCCAGATTGATGGCGGGGTGAACCTGGACAATTTAGCTGAATTACATACCCTGGGAGTGGACTTATTTGTCCTTGGTTCAGCTGTTTTTGGTGCAGATAATCCGGGAGAAGTTGTCAGGAAAGCAAGGGAAATATTAAAAAAGGATAAATAAAAGAGGATTTTTTACCTTTATGTAGTATATAGAATTATACAGGTTTCATTTTAATAACATAAAAACGGGGAGCCCTACGGAGGCTGAGAGGATGTTCGGCATCGACCCGCTGAACCTGATCCTGGTAATGCAGGCGCAGGGAAAATATTTTCTTTGTTTTCGTTTTATCTTTTTATACTCGCCTCCGGAAGTAGTACCCGGGAAAGGGGAGTTTTTTTATGGAAAAGAGAAGAATAAGATTACTGGCAGAGATGGGAGTTGCAGTTGCATTAGCAGCAGTATTTAATTTTATAACCTTATTCAGGATGCCCCAGGGTGGTTCAGTAAACCTGGAGATGTTACCTATACTGGTTGTGGCTTTGCGTTGGGGTGGTATACCAGGAATCATAACAGGCCTGGTTTACGGCCTGGTCCAGTTAGCCCTGGATCCCTATGTGGTACATCCCTTTCAGTTTCTGCTGGATTATCCGCTGGCCTATATGATGGTGGGGATAGCAGGTTTTTTCAGGCTGAGGAATATGAGAGAAGGAGGAATTAAATTGTACCTCCATGTTTTACCAGGTATACTTCTGGCTGGTTTTGGACGTTTCCTGGCCCATTTCCTGACAGGGGTAATTTTCTTCAGTGAATTTGCTCCAGAGGGGCAGAAGGTCTGGCTTTATTCAGCAATCTATAATGGAACCTATATTTTACCCTCAATTCTGATTGCCTATATTATCATCATTCCCATCCTGAGAAGATTATTTAAAAACGAGGGGTTATAGTGGAAAAAATGCAGGCACTACTTGTAGTAAACGGTGAGCTGCAGGGTACAGAAGAAGAATACAGAAAAATGATCGGCAAAGGTGATTATATTATTATCGCTGTAGATGGAGGCCTTTTGCTTGCAGAGCAGTTAGGACTCTTTCCAGATGTTTTACTGGGAGATTTTGATTCTATCCCCCGGGATAGACTTGACTATTACCGGGAAAAAGGGGCAGAAATCATCCCTTATCCTGTTGAAAAGGATGAAACTGATGCTGAGCTGGCCCTAAATTATTGCCTGAATAAGGGGTATGATAATCTGCTCCTGGTCGGCGGCATAGGCGGAAGACTGGATCAGCAGCTGGCTAATATTTTTTTATTGGAATATGCCCACAGGCGGGGGCTTAATCTGATAATCAAGGAGCCTGGACTGGAGTTGGGAATCATTGATCAAGAAAAGTCCTTTTATAACTGTAAGGACAAGTATTTTTCCCTGCTCCCCATCAGTGAAAAAGTCGAGGGAGTAAATCTGGAGGGTTTTCAATATGGTCTCCAGGATGCTGTGCTATACAGGTACATGACCAGGGGAATTAGTAATAGATTTGTGGAGAATAGGGCCAGAGTATCTTTGAAGAAAGGTATTGCACTCTATCTTTTGCAGGAAAGGATTTAAAAGATCCTGCAGCTGGGGTTGATGCATATATCCCTCCCTGAATTAATATGATTATATAGTAACAGGGGAGGGGTGGCTGTGAAAATCAAACTTGGTGATATGGTACTCAGAAAAGGAGAGAAAAATCCTCTGCTTTTCCAGGTTACAGGTTTTGATGGGGAATATGCTTTATTAAAGGGTATAGAGATACCTATCGTAACCATTTATCAGGTAGATAAATTGATTAAATTAAACAGAAAACGGGAAAAATTAAATGTTATAAGGCGGATAAAATAAGCCGGGTTAGTAATTTAAAGCCCGGCTTATTTTTTTAATCCATTTTTAATTTTTTTTTAATTTTATTTTAATCAAACTTTTACCCAATCCTGTTATAATATAAAATGGAGAAATTATATCAGCTACATAAATCTGCTCAAGGGGGTGGTAAAGGCCATTCCTTTATTCTAACAGTGTAGAAAGACTTACCTAAGTATAGTAAAAATTTTTTCAAAACTAATAAAAGGAGGAATAGTTTATGCTTAAAGGTAAAACTTATTTATTAACACTATTAATATTTATAATATTCTGTCTAGTGAATATATCTGTTCTGGCAGCTGATGGTGTAATACTATATACTCCTTTTACCGGTGTATATGTATCTCCCGGTGATACGGTAAGATATACAATAACGGTAATCAACAATACTGATCGAATCCAGAATATGAACCTTTCCCTGGAAGGCTTAAATGAAGACTGGCAATATGTGTTTAAATCCATGTCCAGGGAAGTCGAGAAGCTGGCTGTCAGGTCAAAAGAGCTGGATGATAATAGCCGGAATATTGATCTGGAGCTGGAAGTACCTTTGCAGGTGGAAGAAGGGGTCCATAATTTCCGGCTGGTTGCTAATACAGATACAGGTATAAGGACTGTCCTGCCCCTGCAGTTAAATGTCAAGGAAAAAGGGGTCTTTGAAACAGAATTTACCATAGACCAGGCCAATATGGAAGGATATTCTGATTCTACTTTTACCTATTCGGCTAAACTGAAAAATAAAACTGCAGAAAGGCAGCATTATTCCCTGACAGCAAGTGCACCAAGGGGTTGGGATGTAAGATTCAGGGTCAATGCCGATTATGTAACATCTGTTACCCTGGATTCCAATCAGAACCAGAATGTTTCCATTCATGTCAAGCCGCCGGTAAATGCCGGAGCTGGTACCTATAATATAAATGTCCGTGCTATTTCCGGCCAGACCTCAGAAGAGATCCAGCTGGAAACAGTAATCAAGGGCAGGTATGGTATCAATCTGACAACACCTATCGGGCTATTGAGCTCTGATATCCCAATCGGCGGGGAGAAAGATATCGAATTGATAGTTGAAAATACTGGTACTGTACCCTTAAGGGATATAAATTTGAGTGCCAGCACACCAATTGACTGGACCGTGGAATTTGAAGAAGAGGAAATACTGGTATTGGAGGCAGGGGAAAAGCGTAATATTAAGGCCACGATTAAGGCCAGTGAGAAGGCAATTGCCGGAGATTATCAGCTGGTCATTAATGCCAGGACACCGGAGGTAAATGCAACCAGAACCTTCCGGATTACAGCAAAAACATCCATGTTCTGGGGTGCTGTGGGTATTCTAATTATCTTTGCAGTAATAGCTGTTTTATATTACTTTATCCGTAAATATGGGAGGAGATAAGGATGCCCGGAACCATTATTGAAATTAATAAGCTTACTAAACTATATAATGGTTACAGGGCAGTAAATGAACTGACTTTGAGTATAGAGGAAGGTGAAATTTTTGGTTTGCTGGGACCAAATGGTGCCGGTAAAACCACTACAATATTAATGTTGATGGGATTAACAGAACCCAGTTCAGGAACAGTCCGGATAGCCGGATATGATTCCACAAGAGAACCCTTGCAGGTGAAGAGGATAGTAGGATATTTACCGGATCAGGTAGGTTTTTATGAAAATAGAACAGCTCTGGAAAATCTGGTATTTACTGCCCGCTTGAATGGAATTACAGAAGAGGAAGCCAGAAAGGCTGCTGATGAATTACTGGATACAGTCGGCCTTACAGAAGTAAAAAATAAAAAGGTGGGTACTTTTTCCAGGGGGATGAGGCAGAGGTTAGGACTGGCCGATGTGCTGATAAAAAATCCCAAAATAATTATCCTGGATGAACCCACTATAGGTATTGACCCAAAAGGAGTCAGTGATTTTCTGGGCCTGATTAAAAGTCTCAGCAGGGAGAGGGGGATAACTGTTTTACTCTCCTCACATCTCCTGAACCAGGTACAGAAAATCTGTGACCGGGTAGGCATTTTTATAAAAGGTAATCTGAAGGCAGTGGGTAAGATTGAGGAATTGGCAGGAGAATTATTAAAAGAAGGCAATATAGAGATCAGGATTGCAGTCAAAGAAGAATTGAATGAAAAAATTATGGAGAAGGTAAAAGCCTTATCCGGTATAACTGAAATCAATTCCAGGAAGAGGGAGATGTTTATAAAGGCCAAAGAAGATTTGAGTTCCCCTATAGCAAAAATCCTTATTGATTCAGGCTTTTCCTTGCTCCATCTTTCCACTAAAGAATATAGCCTGGAAGATATATACGATTTCTATTTCGGGGGAGGTGCAGCAGATGGAAAGGCAGGCTAGCCCATTTGCGGTATTGGTACAAAAAGAGATAGGAGATTATATCTATAGCTGGAAATTCCTCATCCTTCTGGGAATAATCCTGCTGACTGCAATAGGTTCATTAATAACGATACTTTCCATAATAAAAGACTATGCAGCTAATATCGATCTGGATAATTCCTTCCTTTTCCTGAATCTTTTTACTGCTTCAGACGGCAATCTCCCTCCCTTTATTACCATAATCAGTTTCCTGGGCCCGATTATGGGCCTGGCCCTTGGTTTTGATGTGATCAATGTTGAAAGGAATAGGGGGACAATCAGCCGGGTTTTAGCCCAGCCCCTTCCCAGGGATTATTTCATAAATAGCAAATTCGTAGCTGCCTTGCTGGTCATAGGGGTTTCTATCTTTTCCATTGGCTTTCTAATCATGGGGTTTAGCATTCTGACACTGGGAATTTATCCCACCCTGGATGAACTATTAAGGATAATATTTTTCCTCATCTTCACCTGTTTCTATATAGCATTCTGGTTGAATCTGGGTATATTGTTTTCTACAATCTTTCATCAGTCAGCCACCTCGGCCCTGGCCGGTCTGGCAGTCTGGTTATTTTATACAGTATTCTATTCCATGCTCATGAATCTTATAGGCAATGCCATTTATGACAACCAGATGGATCTTGGTGTCTTTTTGACCAGGATGAACAGGTTATCTCCAATAGGCCTTTACAATGAATTGACGACAATTTTACTCACCCCTTCAATCCGTACAACTACTGCCTTAACATTTGAGCAGCTTTATGGAGCCTTGCCGTCGACCCTGCCCTTTAGCCAGAGCCTGATGCTGGTCTGGCCCCATATCTGCGGCCTGATAGCTGCTACCTTTATCTGTTTTGCCATTGCCTACCTTATCTTCATGCGGGAGGAAATCAGAGCCTGATGAGGATAAAGAGAATTACGGACAGGAGAACCTGTTTCTCCTGTCTTTTTTTAGTTCTAATTTTTGAAACTACCTGGACAGGTGGTTATTTATTCAAATTATGAATAAAAAGAAAACTACACTATAGTGTAGTAGATAGGAATGGTAAAATACGGTATCATGAAAAAAGAAGAAATTATAATGTAAAAACAGTCAGAATTAATAAAATAACGTAAAAAGAATTTTAATAAATGAAATGGAATATATATAATTCAAATAATGATTAAAGGGGGAATTTATTGAATGAAGGAAAATGTATCATTTGCTGAAATACTACTTAATAGAAAATACTTTTTTTATGCAAATATTTTAGTAGTATTTTGTTTTTTAATTACTCAATTTATCGGTAAGATTAAAATTATAGGAATTCTTTCTTTGTTGAGTGTTGTATTACTGGTAATTGATATGTTGAAATCAAAGTTGTATAAAAGCCCTTTAATAATTCTTATATATTTTGTAATTGGTGTTGCTGGTCTAGCTATGTTTTTTTACCATCTGTTCTATTCAGGATAAATACTTAATATAAAGGCAAAAATATGTTTTTAGCATGCTGCCAGTAAAGGCAGTTTTTCTTTTTAAATATAGAGCTGCCTAAAGTCCATTGCTATTTATTTTCTTTTAATATATAATTATTTTAATATCATAAATATAAAAGCCTTGGTGATATATATGCGAAAGATAAGTTCTGTTGAGATAAGTGAGGCCATTGCCGGCCTGGTGAAAGAAGCCAATTATTTTTTACCCGAGGATGTCTTAAAAGTAATAGAAAAAAGTGCCAGAGAAGAAGAGTCAGCTGTAGGCAGGGAGATATTGCAACAGATCCTCTTAAATAACCGGATTGCCGGAGAGGAGAGGGTAGCTGTCTGCCAGGATACAGGTATTGTGGTTGTATTTGCCGAGCTGGGGAATGAGGTATTCATAGAAGGTGACTTATATGAGGCAATAAATGCAGGGGTACGGAAAGGTTATAAAGAGGGATACCTGAGGACCTCCGTTGTTGATCATCCCCTGCGCCGGGTTAATACCGGTGATAATACTCCGGCAGTTGTCCACCTGAAACTGGTTCCAGGTGATAAATTGAGACTTATTGTAGCACCTAAAGGGGCCGGTAGTGAAAATATGAGTATAGTGAAAATGTTGAAACCTGCCGATGGGAAAGAAGGTATCAGGAAATTTGTTTTGCAAACAGTAATGGAAGCTGGTGCCAATCCCTGTCCCCCTATCGTAGTAGGTATAGGGCTGGGGGGCAGTTTTGAGAAGGCGGCCTTACTGGCCAAGGAGGCCTTATTAAGACCCCTGGACGATTCGAACCCGGACCCTGTGATAGCAGAAATGGAAAAGAGCCTGCTGGCTGACATCAATAAACTGGGTATCGGGCCCCAGGGCCTGGGAGGAAGCACTACTGCCCTGGCAGTGAAGATAAATACCTTCCCCTGCCATATCGCTTCTTTACCTGTGGCCATCAATATCAATTGCCATGTAGCCAGACATAAAGAGGTTATTATATAAAGTTAGAAATAGATATATAAATTTAAATAGATAGGAGGCAGTTATGGATATTAGACTACCTTTCCGGGAAGAGGATATTAAGAATTTAAGAGCAGGGGATGTCCTTACCCTTAGTGGAGTCCTTTATACCGCCAGAGACCAGGCCCATGCACGCCTGGTGCGGTCTATTGAAGAAGGCAAGGAACTGCCCATCCCTCTGGAGGGGCAGACCATTTATTATACAGGACCTGCACCGGCGAAGCCTGGAGCGGTTATTGGCCCTGCAGGCCCCACTACCAGCTATCGGATGGATCCCTATACACCTATCTTATTGAAAAATGGCCTGAAGGGGATGATTGGAAAGGGTGGCCGTTCCAGGGAAGTGCAGGAAGCCATTAAGGAATATAGGGCTGTCTATTTTGCAGCAGTCGGTGGGGCAGCAGCCTTGATTGCCAGAAGTATAAAAAAGGCAGAGGTGGTCGCCTATCCGGACCTGGGGCCGGAAGCCATCAGGAGGTTAGAGGTGGAGAAATTTCCCGTAATTGTCATCAATGATATCTATGGCAATGACTTGTATGAGGAAGGCCAGAGAGAGTACAGAAAAATAGATATTTGATTTAGATATGGATTGAAATTTTAAAATATATAATGATTGAGGTGGTAAATTTGTCAGTTTATGAGAAGGCACTTAAGCTACATAAGGAATTACAGGGAAAAATCAGTGTTAAAAGCAAGGTTGCTGTACGTAATAAAGATGATTTGAGCCTGGCTTATTCACCGGGTGTTGCTGAACCCTGTAGAAAGATAGAGGAAGACAGGACGGCTGTTTATGATTATACCAATAAAGGGAATTATGTCGCTGTAGTTTCAACAGGTACTGCAGTCCTGGGCCTGGGAGATATTGGCCCGGAGGCAGCCCTGCCGGTTATGGAGGGTAAAGCAGTGCTTTTTAAAGAATTTGCCGGCATTGATGCTTTCCCCCTCTGTATCGGGACAAAGGATGTAGAAGAGGTAGTGAATTTTATAAAATTACTGGAACCTACCTTTGCCGGTATTAATCTTGAGGATATTGCCGCACCGGAATGTTTTGAGATAGAGCGGCGGTTAAAGGAAGAAACAAATATGGCCATCTTCCATGACGACCAGCATGGGACAGCCATTGTTGTCCTGGCCGGCCTGTTGAATGCTCTGAGACTTGTAGATAAAAAGATAGAGGATGTCAAGATAGTGGTTAATGGGGCAGGAGCTTCTGCTACAGCGGTTACTAAACTCTTGCTCAGTGAAGGGGTTAAAAATATAGTTATTTGTGACAGGGAAGGAGCCCTTTATCCTGACAGGACAGAGGGGATGAATCCAGCCAAAAGAGAACTGGCCGGTATTACTAATAGGAATAAGGAGAGAGGCCTTCTGGCCGATGTAATAAAGGGTGCTGATGTATTTATCGGTTTGTCTGCAGGAAATGTTCTTACAGCAGAGATGGTAAGGGATATGGCGGAAGATCCGGTAATTTTTGCCCTGGCCAATCCTGTACCGGAGATAGCACCGGAACTGGCTAAAGAAGCAGGTGCCAGGATTGTGGCCACCGGCCGTTCAGATTACCCGAATCAGATTAACAATGTGCTGGCCTTCCCGGGGGTTTTTAGAGGTGCCCTGGATGTTCGGGCAAAAGATATCAATGAAGAGATGAAGCTGGCTGCAGCCCATGCTATTGCTGAATTGGCCGGGGCTGAGTTAAGGGAAGACTATATTATACCCGAGCCTTTTGATGTCAGGGTTGCTCCAGCAGTAGCAGCTGCGGTGGCCCGGGCAGCCCAGGAAAGTGGTGTAGCCAGGATAAATGTATCTCCTGAAGAAATCCGGGAAAGGACCAGAAAGTTAGCGGCTATAGGAGATTAAAGTTAATATTGGGAAAAGAAAAATGCTGGCTCGATTCAGAGGCAGCATTTTTTTATTGAGGAGAATGGATAAGTCTCCTGTTTTTATATAATATTATAATTAGTAAGCTCTTTCGATCCGTCCAGATTTGATACAATCTGTACAGACTTTTAATCTCTTGGGAACACCATCAACAAGAACCCTTAATCTTTGCAGGTTGGGACTCTGGGTGCGGGCAGAAACCTTGACTACGTGTCTACCAATACCACCCTCTTTTTTAGCTTTACCACGACGGGTAATGCGGCTACCATATAATTTCCCTTTACCGCAAACTTCACAAACTCTTGCCATGCTTCCACCTCCTCTTAGGAATCCTGTAAGAAAAAATAAAACTTTATTTAAATAATCTTTGAAAAGATTGTAAACCTAATAATATAGGCCTGGCAAACAGTACAGAATATATTTTAACACAATTACACGGCTTTTAGCAAGCATAAATTAATAAAAAGCAGGAATTTATTTATTGGGCATTGAATTATACTGCAGGAAAAATACATAAATATAGAAATAAGGACTAGGGAGGGTTGGAGAAGTTTATTCTTGCAACAAAAAGTATATTATAGTAGAATATTAATGAAAAGAGGTGAGAAAAATGGAAAAGGAATGGACAAATAATTATGGGAAGGTCACCATCGCCAAAGAAGTTATTGCCAAAATAGCCGGCCTGGCTGCCATGGAGTGCTATGGCCTGGTGGGGATGGCCTCCGTAAAGGTCCAGGATGGAATTGCCCAGTTACTGGGTTGGGAAAATTTAAGCAAAGGGGTCATCGTTGATATTGATGATGATGAAGTAAATTTAGAATTAAATATAATAGTAGAGTATGGTACCAATATTCATCAGGTGGCAAATAATATAATCGAGAGAATAGATTATACCCTGAGAGAGAAGGTTGGAATAGAAGCTTCAACTATAGATGTAAATGTACAGGGAGTGAGAGTTGCCAATGCAGGTAGATAAACATAAAGATGTGAATAAGGTTTATGAAATTAGTGGTGAGAAGTATAGGGATATGTTACTGGGAGCCCTCATGTGGCTCAAAGAGCAACAGGCATTTATAGATTCATTAAACGTCTTTCCGGTACCTGATGGAGATACAGGTACCAATATGTATTTAACCTTCCTTGATGCAGTCAAGGCGGTGAAAAAGATTGAGACAAATGATGTAAGTGCTATTAGTGAAGCACTGGCCCGTGGTGCACTGATGGGTGCCAGAGGTAACTCCGGAGTTATTTTATCACAGTTAATCCGTGGTTTTCAGGTAGCCAACAAAAAGAATAAGACATTCAGTACAGCTAATCTGGCGGAATCATTACGGAAGGCTTCAGAGATTGCCTATCAGGGTGTTTTGAAACCTGTGGAAGGTACCATCCTGACCGTATCCCGTAAAGCTGCTGAAGGGGCTGAGATAGCCCTGGAAAACAATCTGGATCTTGTAGGTATGATGGAAAGTACAATTGCCTATGCTCAGGAAGCCCTGAATAAGACACCGGAATTGTTACCTGCCTTAAAGGACGCAGGGGTAGTTGATGCCGGCGGCCAGGGTTATCTGACCATACTGGAAGGTATGTTAAAGGGCCTGGTTGGAGAGAAAGACTTTAAGACCAGTGAACTGGAACTGGTAAAGGTTAGCAGGACTACTGCAGCAGCTCCGGAATTGAATTATGTTTATTGTACCGAGATCCTGATAGACCTTAAAGCAGATAAAGGGATTAATGAGATTAGAAGTGAACTGGAAAGCTATGGAGATTCTTTACTGGTTGTGGGGACTGAGGATTTTGTCAAGGTCCACATTCATACCAATCACCCAGGAATCATCCTGGAGTATGGCTTGAAACTTGGTTCACTCAGTGATATCAAGATAGATAATATGCAGTTACAGAGTGCAGAAAAGATCGAGAAACAGGAAGCTGAGACGAGAAAGGAATACATGACGAAAAAGAAGGGTATTATTGCTGTAGGACAGGGTGAAGGTATTAAAAAGATCTTTGAAGAACTTGGTGTTGATATTGTTATCAGTGGCGGCCAGTCCATGAACCCCAGTATAAATGATTTTGTTACTGCCATTAATAATATAAATAGTATGGAGATTGTCATTCTGCCTAATAATAAAAATATAATCTCTGCAGCAGAACAGGCGGCCTCCCTGACAGATAAAAAGATTGCTGTTATTCCGACCAGGTCTATCCCGCAGGCTATCGCCAGTCTGATGGCCTATGATGAAGATACTGATCTGGATGAACTCAAAGAAATGATGACTGATGAAATAGACAATGTAAAGTGTATTGAAATAACAAGGGCAGTTAAGGATTCAAAGGTTAATGGAATGGAAATCAAAGAAGGAGATGTAATTGCTATCTATAATCAGGACATCAGGACTGTAGGTACTGATTATAATCAGGTGATTATCGAACTGATCAAGGAAATCCATGAAGATGAGGAACTGGTTACCCTGCTTTTTGGTGAAGATGTTTGTGAAGAAGAGGCCCTGGAATTGAAAAAGGAGCTGGAAGATAATTTTGAATTTGAAGAGATAGAAGTATATAATGGCCAGCAGTCTTTATATCCATATATTATTTCACTTGAATAAAATATATTTTTTGAGGTGCAGAAAATGAAGATAGGGATTGTAACAGATAGTACCTGTGATCTCGGTTCTGATTTGTTGGAAAAACACGGGATAGAGATGATTCCTTTAATTATAAATTTCAGTGAAGAAGAAGTCTATAGAGACACTCTGGATATTACCAACCAGGATTTCTTTGCCAGGCTGGTCCAGGTTGAAAAACTCCCTACTACTTCTCAGCCTTCAATCGGCTGGTTTGTGGATAAGTATAAGGAAATGGCAGAACGATATGATGCTATTATCTCCATCCATCTGGCTGAAAGCCTGAGCGGCACCTGCCAGTCTGCCCGCATGGCGGCAAATCAAGTAGAGGATATCCGGATTGAGGTTATTGATTCTGCTTCAGCCAGCATGGGTATCGGTTTCCAGGTCTTATTGGCCAGACAGTTGATAGATGAAGGCCGGGAGTTTGAGGAGATTGTTAAACGAATAAAAGAAGTACAGAATAATATAAAGATATTTTTTACCGTAAATGATTTAAGCTATCTGGAAAAAGGCGGCCGGATCGGCAAAGCCAGTGCTTTCCTGGGTTCCATCCTGAATTTTTACCCCATCCTGAATATCTCCGAAAAGAATGGGGAGATTTTGCCTGTGGAGAAGATCAGGGGTAAGAAGAAGATAGTAAAAAGGATGCTGGAACTGGCGAAAGAGGAAATAGGGGATCTGGAGGAGTTGACATTAGGTTTCCTACATGGCAGTGACCTGGAGTATTTTGATTTATTCAGGACAGACTTAATGGATTATGTGGAAGAAAAGCAAATCTCCTATAGTGAGAAAAGCAACTGGATAAGTTCTGTAATCGGCTGCCATACTGGTCCCACAGTTTATGGAGTAGTCTTATTTAAAGGGGTAAAATTGGATTTATGAAAAAAGAACTACCAAAGAGTGTTCAATTTGTTAAGGGGGTAGGCCCCCGTTATGCCAGCCTCCTGGAAAAGATTAATATTTATACTGTGGAGGATTTATTATATTATTTTCCCCGGGATTACCAGGACAGGAGGAAGCTGGCCAGGATTAAATATTTAAATATAGGGGAACTGGTCACCGTTGAAGGGGAAGTACTGAAAGTCTCTGAAGAAAAACCCAGGCCCGGCCTCAGTATCCTGAAGGTCACCTTTACTGATGGTACTGATGTGCTCAACGGGGTCTGGTTTAATCAACCCTATTTAAAAAAACAATTTAAAAAAGGGGAACGCTTTTTTCTCAGTGGTGAGTTAAATGAGAAAAGCTGGCGTTATGGAAAGAAAGAGATTTATAATCCAGTATATGAACAGGCAGATGAGGGGGAAAGTATCCATACCGGCCGGATAGTCCCCATTTATTCTTTAACCAGTGGAATGACTCAGAAGAGACTGAGGCAGATTATTTATAATGCCCTGGAAGAATATAGTTGTCATATGCCTGATTTGCTGCCGGAAAAATTAAAAAAGGAGTATGGCCTGCCGGATATAGCAGAGAGTATCCGGGGTTTGCATTTTCCTGAAGGCCGGAAAGATTATATCAGGGCCAGGGTCAGGCTGGCCTTTGAGGAGTTATTTTTATTGCAGTTGATGGTCCTGAAGAGAAAAAAGGGCAATCTGGAGAAAGCCGGTATTATCCACCGGAATTCCTCAGAGGTTATTGAAAAATTTCTGGCTGGTTTGCCCTTTAGGTTGACAGGAGCCCAGTACAGGGTCTGGAAGGAGATTGAAAGGGATATGGAAAAACCTGTCCCCATGCAGCGTCTCTTACAGGGGGATGTGGGTTCAGGTAAGACCATAATAGCCACTCTTGCCCTACTGAAGACCATGGCCAATGGTTATCAGGGCATCCTGATGGCTCCTACAGAAATCCTGGCTGAACAGCATTATCTAAAATTGAGTAAGCTGTTGCAGGATACCGGTTTCAGGATTGATTTGCTGATTGGCAGTACCGGTACAGCAGAGCGCAAAAAAATTCTGGACGGTATTGCGGAAAACCGCACCAATCTGATAATAGGAACCCATACCCTTTTTCAGGAAGGGATTGATTATTATAAACCTGGTTTGGTAGTCATTGATGAGCAGCACCGCTTTGGTGTGGAACAGCGTTTCCGCCTAAAAGAAAAGGGGGAAAACCCTGATCTGCTGGTCATGACAGCCACTCCTATCCCCAGGACCCTTGCCCTGACAGTCTATGGGGACCTGGATTTATCAGTCATTGATGAATTACCACCGGGCCGGAGTCCAATC
This sequence comes from Halanaerobiaceae bacterium, assembly GCA_012518635.1. Taxonomy (GTDB): domain Bacteria; phylum Bacillota; class Halanaerobiia; order Halanaerobiales; family DTU029; genus DTU029. Next base: position 20,608 of record JAAYRT010000024.1, read on the forward strand.
ATAACGATTTGGAAAAATGAAGAGGCCAGGATGGAAATATATAGATTTACCAGGGAGAAGATTGCTGAAGGACGTCAGGCCTACATAGTTGCACCCCTTATTGAACCCTCTGAGGAGGTCAGGGCCATTTCTGCCCTGGAAATTTTTGAGGAATTGACAGAAAGTATTTTTCAGGATTTGAGGATTGGTCTTTTGCATGGCAGGGTTTCAGCAGATGAAAAGAATCAGATTATGGAGGAATTCCGGACCGGAAAGATAGATATCCTGGTTTCAACAACAGTGATTGAAGTGGGGATAGATGTGCCCAATGCCTCTATCATGATTATAGAAAATGCAGAGAGATTCGGCCTGGCCCAATTACACCAATTAAGGGGAAGAGTAGGCCGGGGCAGCCACCAATCCTATTGTTTTTTGCTGGGTAATCCTACCACAGAAGAAGGAAGACAGCGCCTGACGGTCATGACTGAAACCAGTGATGGTTTCAGGATAGCGGAAGAGGATTTAAAAATCCGCGGGCCGGGGGAATTTTTCGGTACAAAACAATCCGGGATGCCGGACCTGAAGGTAGCCAATATCCTGAAAGACCATAAGTTGATCAGGTTAGCCAGGCAGGAGGCGGAAAATATTATTAATATTGATCAGTGGCAGGATATTTACCGGGAACTCTATGAGAAGATTAATGTAATGGAACTTAAGGTCTAGAATATATCTGATCTGGATTTAATAGAATGTGGTTTTTTAGTAAGGGTTTTCCGGGAATGAAAAAGGGAGTTGACCAGGTCAACTCCCGGGGAGAGGAGAAATTGGAGGAAGAGTTTTAAAATGGGGAGGACTTAATATCTTACTCCTAAATCCTCATCCCTGAATGGAACTATTAGTATTATTCCTGCTTTTCCATTTTAATATACATAAATTATTTATTTTTTTAAAAATATCCTGGACGGGGAATAATTTTAAAGGAAGATATAGCAAAGGATAAGTGGAGAAAGATGCGGATAATTGCTGGTGAAGCCGGTGGGAGGAGATTAAAGTCTATTAAGGGAAGTTCTACCAGGCCTACCTCTGACCGGATTAAAGAATCATTATTCAACATTCTGTCACCCTATTTACCGGTAGGGCAGGGACTGGATCTTTTTGCTGGATTTGGCGGGCTGGGTATTGAAGCCCTTAGCCGGGGTGTGGCCCGGATGACTTTTGTTGAGAAGGATGTTAGAAACTGTAAGGTATTGAGGGAAAACCTGGCCATTGCTGGTTTTGAAAAAAGAGGCAAGCTTATCAGGGGAGATGTCTTTAGTTTTTTAAAGAAAACAGAGGACAGTTTTGACCTGGTCTTGATGGATCCACCCTACCAGAAAGATTATGTGATGGAGGCCATGAAACTGCTTCTGGAGAGGGATCTTTTGCGGAAAGAGGGCATAATTGCAGTAGAACATGAAGGGAATTTAAAACTGGAACAGCTAAGGGGTCTTTTTTTGCTTAAACATAAAGTTTATGGTGATACTGCTTTGAGTGTTTTAAAAAAAGGGGGAGAGGAATAGATGCAGCAGGTAGTTGTCTATCCAGGCAGTTTTGATCCTGTTACAAATGGCCATCTGGATATAATTAAAAGGGCTGCTAATCTTTTTGATAAGGTGATTGTGGCAGTATTTAAAAACCCACAAAAACAACCACTCTTTACCATGGAAGAGAGGGTAGAATTATTAAAAGAGGTAACAAAAGATATGGAGAAGGTCTGTGTTGATTCCTTTTCCGGTCTGACCATGGATTATGTCAGATCAAAAAAGGCTATAGCCATAATCAGAGGCTTGAGGGCTGTTTCTGATTTTGAAGGAGAATTTCAGATGGCTTTATTGAATAAAGAGCTAAATAATGAAGTGGAGACAATATTCTTTATGACCGATATTAAATATGCCTATTTGAGTTCCAGTGCTGTCAAGGAAGTGGCTCAATTTGGCGGGAATATAGACAGCCTGGTCCCTGAAGTTGTCCAAAAAGCCCTGAAAGAAAAATATGCCCTATAAAGATAGTTACCGGAGCAAAGATGCTCCGGTTTTTGTTTTATATAGTATTTATTCAGTGATGATAAAAGAAGATAATCCTGACTCTTTTGAAAAAGTAGATGCCTATGGATAAGAGGAGAGAAATGACAAAAAGGGTGATGAAGATTAAGAGAGCCATGTAAAAGGGATTTATCGGTCTGCTGGCAGCCAGGAAGGGTAAGAAGGTGCTTTCTGCCAGGGAGAAATGCCGGTAGAAGAAGAGGGTAAGGATTCCGGCAATAATACTCTGGAGTACTCTGGCCCAGATAAATGGCCTGAATCTGATATCAGTTCCATTTATAACTGTTGCAATCTGGGCATGGACAGATAGGCCGCTCCAGGCGATCAATATATTGGTCATGATGAGCTGGTGCAGTAAGGGAGCCTGGGCCTGGCTGACCAGATTGGCTCCATTGGTTACTTCAAAAAGGCCACTGATTAAGGGCAGCAGCAGGCTTTCATTTATTCCGCCTGGTTTCAGGAATAGCATCACCAGGCGGCCGATAGCATTTACCAGCCCGGTAACAATGAAAATCCTGGTAAGGACTGAGAAGAGGATGATAAAACCGCCTACCATCAGAATGGTATTTATGGCTTCCTTGATGGCATCTCCCAATAATTGGCCTATATCCCGGCCGTCCTTCCTCCTGGCATCCAGTAATTCATTGACGGCCCTTGAGAATATATTCATTTTCTGCCTGCCTGTATTATCACTATCGATCAGGACAGGACCGGTGTCCTTTCCCTGATAGAAACGCAGGAGGATACCGATAATAACACTTGAAAGATAATGGGTGGCAGCGATAAGCAGGCCCAGGTCAGGCCGGTGAAACATTCCAACGGCAACTGCTCCCAGCATGAAAGAGGGGTTGGCTGTACAGGTAAAGGAGAGCAGCCTTTCTGCTTCCGTCTGGGTACATAATTTTTTTCTCCTTAAATTACTGGTAATTTTGGCTCCAATAGGGTAACCTGAAGCCAGCCCCATGGCCAGGGCGAAAGAGCCGACACCGGGCACCTTGAATACCGGCCGCATCAGGGGTTCCAGCAAGACTCCCAGAAAATGGACAACTCCCAGGCCCATCAAGATCTCTGCTATGACAAAAAAGGGCAGGAGAGAGGGAAAAACGACCTCCCACCAGACCTTTAAGCCTTCCAGAGCAGCACTGAAGGCCTCTTCAGAGAAAATAATTATAAAGATAGTTATTGATACAGCCAGAACTGCAGCCAGGAGATATTTTTTTTCCTGTTTACCATACATAATCCTACCTCCTTTCTATAATAGATATTGTACTACAATGGATTTTATAACCTGGACTATTGAACCCTTGACTAATATGCATAAACATGTTATCTTATGTATAAAATTATTATTCAGGGAGGTTTTATATTGGCACAGATATATCCCTTTAAAGGTTACCGGTATAATGTTGAAAAGGTAAAAGATCTGAATAAAGTAGTAACACAGCCTTATGACAGGATCGAAGCAGAAGATCAGGATAGATATTATCAGGCCAGTGAATATAATATAGTCAGGCTGATTCTAAATAAGGGTGAGGATGGCAAGGATAGATATGAGTCAGCAGCAGAATACCTGGAGAAATGGCTTGCTGAAGAAGTCCTGGTCCAGGATGGGCAGCCTTCCTTTTATGCTTACTGGCAGGAATATGAAGTAGAGGGAGAAAAGAAGGTACGGAAGGGCTTTGTCGGTATGGGCAGGCTGGAAGGGGAAGAGACAGTCAAAGCCCATGAGAATACCCTGGATGCTCCCAAAGAGGATCGTCTGAATTTGATGAGGGCAACAGAAGCAAACTTTGGCCATATCTTCATGCTCTACTCAGATGAGGAGCAGAGGATAATAAACTTACTGGATAAGGCTGTCAAAGACTTGAATCCTGTTGCTGAAGTATATGATGAAGACGGGAATTTACATAGGTTATGGCAGATAAGTGATCCGGCCCTTCTGGAGGCTGTTCAGGAAGAGATGGAGGACAAGATTCTCTACATTGCCGACGGTCATCACCGCTATCAGACGGCGGTAAATTTCCGGAATGAATGTCTGGCTAAAGGCTGGAAGTCAATCGGGGCAGAGGGTTTTGAAAACCGCCTGATGACCTTTGTCAACATAAATGATCCAGGTATCAGCATCCTGGCTACCCACCGCCTGGTCCACAGCCTGGCAGACTTTGATCTGGAAAAATTCCTGGCTGCAGCAGAGGAGGAATTTATTATTAAGAAATTTACTACAGCTGCTGAATTATATCAGGAACTGGATGAAAGCCAAAACAAACTTCATACCATCGGCCTGAAGACCAGAAAGGATTCCTTCTATTATACCCTGACCTTAAAGGATGTCTCCATCATGGAGAGCCTGGTGCCTGACCAGTCAAAGGCCTGGCGGGAACTGGATGTAGTTATATTGCATAAATTACTTTTGGAAAAATATCTGAGTATTGATGAAAGGGCCCTGGCTGAAAACAGGAATATAGATTATATCCGTTACCGGGATAAGGCCCTGGAACTGTTGGAAAGTGATGCCAAGGAATACCAGGCCGCCTTTTTACTCAATCCAACTCCCATTGAAGCCCTGAAAAAGATAGCCGATGCGGGTGAAAGGATGCCCCAGAAATCCACAGATTTCTACCCCAAACTCCTTACCGGGTTGGTCCTTACTAAATTAAATATACAGAAATAAAGGCATGAAAGAACCCCCTTCTGGTTATAATAGAGGATAGTATTCCAGAAGGGGTTGATTTATATGAATAGGATCATGAATCCTGTTGAACTGAAAGAACATATCCGGGAATTTTTAAAGGAACACCGCCAGGCCTCCCTGGCTACCTGTCTGAAAAATATACCCCGCAGTAGTCCGGTTCAGTATTTCCTGGGCCATGATCTGGATATTTATGTCTGTTCTGCCGGTGGGGAAAAATTTAAGGCTATAGCCGAAAATCCTCTTGTTTGTCTACTGGTCAATACAGAATATATTAATTACCGGCGGATCAAGGGTGTACAGGTCTTTGGACTGGCCAAAAGCAGTACAGAGAATCCTTACCTGGCCGATGAAGCGAAGTTCTATGCCCCTGATCCCTATCTTCTTGATTATGTTGGGGAGGGTTTGAAGGTGATTAAAATCCTCCCCCATGAAATTGTTTACCTGAATTCCCTGGAAAAGGGGGACAGGACCAAACAGATATTGAAACTGAATACTGTTGAGTTAAAGGAAGAAGAGGAGGAACTTGCCATAAAGCACTGATGTTTTATGGTTTTTTTTATTTGCCCACAGAACAAATGTATGGTAAAATAAGAATACCAAACAAATGTTCATTTATCATTAGAAGGGGTGTCCAGTATGGAGATTGATTATGAAGAATTACCTGACAATAAAATACTTTGTGTTGATATGAGGTCTTTTTATGCCAGTGTCGAGGCTGTTGAGCATGGTTGGGATCCCCTGGAGGTCTGTCTGGCAGTAGTAGGGGATAAAAACCGTTCTGGTTCTGTGGTACTGGCTGCCTCTCCTGCTTTAAAGGAAAAATATAATATTAAAACCGGTAGCAGATTATATGAGATTCCGCAAAAGAAAGAGATTAAGATAGTGGAAGCCAGGATGGGGTTATATCTACAACGCTCCCTGGAGATTACCCTTTTATTTAGGGATTTTGTACCCCTTGACGCCATCCATGTTTATTCCATTGATGAGTCCTGGTTAAAGCTGGCGGGAACTGAACGATTATATGGGGATAAGATGCAGGTTGCCAGGATGATCAGGGAAAGGATAGAGAAGGAGTTTACCCTGCCCTGCAGTATGGGGATCGGCCCCAATATGTTCCTGGCCAAGGTAGCCATGGATATAGAAGGGAAGAGAAAAGGCCTGGTGGAATGGTCCTATGCTGATGTCAAGGAGAAATTATGGCCGGTTCCTGTTGAGAAATGTTGGGGAATAGGGAAGAGGATGAGCAGATGGTTTAAAAAGATGGGGGTATATACAGTGGGAGATATAGCCCGGCTGCCCCTGGAATTTCTGGAAGACCGTTTCGGGATTATGGGAAATCAACTTTATTATCACGCCTGGGGTGTTGACCTCTCAAAGCTGGAGGGTCATTATAATGACCCCCGTAAGGCCATTGGCAGGGGTATTACCCTGTTTAAGGATTATAATAATGAAGAGGAGATAAAGACCGTCATTTTCGATCTGGCAGAGGAGGTAGGTAAACGGGCCCGGGATAGTAATCTGGCCGGGAAAACAGTCATTCTAGGCATCGGTTATAGCAAAAGGGAGAAAGAACCGGGTTTTCATTTGCAGAGGACGGTAGAAGCCTACACCAATCTGACCAGTGATATCTACCGGCTGGCCCTGGAGTTATTTGCTGAGAATTATCAGGGCCAGGCAGTGAGGAAAATAAGCCTGGCCCTGGGGAATCTGACGTCATCCCGGGATCTGCAGTTAAATTTGTTTACTGATCAGTCAAAGGAAATTAAACTGGCCAGAATCAAGGATAGGCTTGAAAATAAATATGGCTATAAGGCTCTCTTTTTTGGCAAAAGTTTGCGTTCCGGCAGTGTCAGGGAAAGGATCAAGACAACAATCGGCGGCCATGGCAGTTAAAATTGAAGTCGTAGTTGTCCATCCTCCCTCTGGATAATGACCTTATCTTCCGGATATGGCTTCAGGATTTCCCGTAATTTTTCCGGCTCTGAAGCAGGATTGAGCCAGTCCAGCTCATCTTCCTGCCTCAATATTACAGGCATGCGGTGGTGGATTGGCTGGATTTTTTTGTTGGCTTCTGTTGTAATGATAACAAAATTGATCCCCATCCGGCCTTTTTGATCAGGGAAAAGATTGTATACTCCGGCCAGAGAGAAGATTTCCTTTTCTTTAAGATAAATCCGGTGTTTAATCTTATTTTTCCCTTCAGTGCTCCATTCAAAGAAGGCATTGGCCGGGATCAGGCATCTCTGGTTCCGAAAAGGCCCTTTAAAGCTTTTCCGCTCTCCTATAGTTTCAGCCCGGGCGTTGATAAGCAGCCGTTTTTGGAAAGAGGCAGGGAAGCCCCAGCGGGCCAGCTCCAGTTCCGGTCTCTCCTGATAGATGATTACCGGGACCTGCTGGGAAGGGAAGATTTCATCTCCTGCAGATAATTTGATTTCACTTCGCAGAATACCGTACCTTTCCAGTAATTCATCAATATTGACCTTTAAAAAATATCTTCCACACATATTGTCACCTTATTTTGCAATTTATTGTATATTACTATATAATATAATAGAATTATTTTTATAATTATGCAAACAGTATATGCTATGAATAAAAGCCTGTGTTTATTCAAAAGGGGGTAAAAATTGCATGCCTGGTAAAGGTCCCAGAATCGGCCTGGCATTGGGAAGCGGGGCAGCCCGGGGACTGGCTCATATTCCCATCCTGGAGGTCCTGGAAAAAGAGGGTATTCCCATTCATATGATTTCCGGAACCAGTATCGGCAGTCTGATAGGCGGTATTTATGCTACCGGTGCACCGATAAGATATATGATGGAGATTGCCAGAAAGATCGATTGGGAGCATATCAGCGATGTGACCTTTCCCAGAAAGGGTCTCATTAAGGGAGACAAATTATTGGCCTTCCTGGAGATTATCACCCAGAAAAAGAATTTTGAAGATTTAAAAATCCCCTTTAGTGCAATTGCCTGTGATATTGAGAATGGGGAACACATAGTATTAAATAAGGGTTCTGTTGCCAAAGCTATCCGGGCCAGTACCTCTATACCAGGTATTTATGTTCCCTTTTATCACCAGGGCCGTTTACTGGTTGATGGTGCGGTTCTTGACCCTATACCAGTATCTACGGTAAGGAAAATGGGAGCAGATATAATAATTGCAGTTGATGTGGGGATAAAAAATGTGGATTATGCCGCCAATAATATCTTTGATATATTATTTAATACCTTTGATATTATCCAGAGGGAACTGGAAAAATCCAGGAAGCTTGATGCCGATATTATCATAAGGCCTGATTTGAGTGGAACCAATCAATTTGATTTAAATAATCATGAAAAATACTTTGAAGCAGGTTATGAAGCCATCTATAGTGCTTTGCCGGAGATAAAAGAAATCATTAAGGAGAGAAGCTAAATGTCAAGAAGGAATGGTATTGTCACCAGTATTGCCGGTATTTTATTTATCAGTATAATTTTCTCTTTTTTTCTGCCTACACCATATATGATCATGGCACCGGGAATTGCTCAGGAATTATCTTCGATAATAACAGTAGAGGATGGTTATAAAAACGAGATTAAGGGAGAGTTAATGCTTACAGCAGTTTCAACACAAAGGGCAACAATCCTGGATTATTTATATATTAAATTTAACAAACCTGTTGGGATAGAACTGGACCATATCTCCGAACACCTTCCAGAGGGCATGAATATGGTGGAATACCTGGAACTTATGGATGAGTTCATGCAGGACAGCCAGAATAAGGCTATAGCAGTGGCTTTTCTAAAAGCAGGTTTGCCGGTCAGTATTGAGGATAATGGGGTAATGATTGCAGAAGTGCTTAAAAATAGCGCTGCGGTGGGGAAATTGCAGCGGGGTGATTTAATCATTGCCGTAGACGGGAAAAAGGTGGGCAGGGACAAGGAAGCTGTTGAACTTATCCGGCAGCGGGAAATTGGTGATTCAGTTACAATTACAGTAAACCGGGATGGAGAAGTCCTGGACTTTAGCATGAAAACAGTACCCCTTGATGTAGATGATGAGTCTTATCCCTCTATCGGTGTTACAATCTATAGCAATATAGATTATTCCTTCCCCAGGGAGGTACATTTCCATACTGAGAATATAGGTGGTTCTTCAGCCGGCGGGATGTTTGCACTGGAAATATATAATCAGCTGGTTAAAGAGGATATAACCCGGGGAAGAAGAATAGCCGGTACCGGCACCATAGACCTGGATGGTAAAATCGGGCCGATAGATGGAGTAGAACAGAAGGTAATTGCGGCTGAAAGGAAGGGGGCAGAGCTGTTTTTAGTCCCTGTAGAGAACTATGAAAAAGCCCTGCAGGCTGCCAGTAGTATCAAAGTGGTGGCTGTTGAAAGCTTTGATGAGGCCCTTGAATATTTGCTGCAGAATTAATATTTGATCAGGGCTTTTGTGAAGTCCAGATTTCCCTGCCGGCAGGCAGGGTTTTTATATAGGAGGCTGTAGATATCGCTGGCCAGGATATCATAGCTTAAAGATTTCAGCAAGGGGTCCTGGCTTTCCAGGTCAATTTCCCTGAGAAATTCAGCCGGATTGATTATCACCGGCAAACCGGCCTTTTTATTAAGTTTGCTCAATAGGTCTGTCCTTTCTTTTCGCACACCAAGGACCCGGATATATTGGGGGCCGTATCTGTCCAGGAGCCTGAAATCTTCTTCTTTGATATCGAAAAAAATATGGAGGAGGTTGCGTTGAATCCTGGTCCAGGTATAGGCTTTGGTCTTGATTTTCCGGACTAAATTTTTGAAATCAGTTGTCCGGTGGGCTTCCCGGTAGACTCTCCTTTCCAGGCCGTTATCCAGTTCAGCAAATTTCTCCAGCTCTTTTGTGTTAAATTTCCTGATACTGGCAATGAGCAAGAGGCTGAAATGTTCCAGTTCTGCAGGGGCCTGGCCTTTTTCTATGGCCTTTATAAGAACATGATAGGGTTCTTCCGGGAGATAGGTCTTTATATTATCAAGTTCTCCCCTATAGACCAGTTCCCTGATGGCTGTCGCACTGGCATATTTTCCTTCTGTTTTTTTATCATGATAACCGCTGCCAATCCTTTTAATGGTATAGGGGGTAATGGCTGATGTTAATTCTCTCAGGCTCTTGAGATATTCGATAGCCAGGATATTATTGGGCTCGGAGATTATTTCCAGGAGTTCACTTGCTGAAAAGGAAGCGAGATCCGGATTGGCCTGCAGATAACTTTGCAGGGCTGCTTCCCGGGCCAGAGGGAAGGATTTTCCTCCAGCCAGTTCTTCCTGTATTTTTTCCTGCAGCTCCCTTTTTTTATCTATTAAAATCCGGGCAATCTCCTGAAGTGGTTCAATTTTACCCAGCTCACTACCGAAAACAATACTGTCTACAATATTGCTTTTGTCCAGGATACCCACTGCACCCCTGGCGAAGTATTCTGCACTGCGGATACCATAAACCAAAGGTAGCTCGATGACCAGATCAGCACCACCGGCCAGGGCCATTCTGGTCCGGTTCCATTTATCCAGCAAGGCCGGCTCTCCTCTCTGGACAAAATTGCCGTTCATAATAACAATCAGGGAATCAGCCTTACTTATTTCTCTGGCTTTTTTTAAATGGTAGAGATGACCGTTATGAAAGGGGTTGTATTCACTTATAACAGCAACTGTACCCATAGAAAATTCTCCTTTAATCGTCATAAAATTTTGAGAAGTAATACTTTGGTACAAAATAAAGGATAATTTTATATCTTGTAGTATTATAATAATGATATCAAAAATAATTTAAATAAACAATTTATCCAGTAATATTCTGCCGGCCAGGACAGGATAAGTTGTTTATTTTTAAAGCAATTATATATTTGAAAGGGGATTTTGCGATGGATTTGTTGGAAGGCTTCAGGAAGCGGGCCAGTGAGAACAGAAAAAGCATTGTACTACCTGAAGGTAATGAACCAAGGGTAATTAAGGCTGCAGCGTCAATACTCGAACAGGGTATAGCAGATCTTTACCTCCTTGGCAGAGAAGATGAGATTAGGAGCAGAGCCAGGGATCTTGGGGTAAGTATTGATGGTGCAACATTAATTGACCCTGCTGAATCAGAACTTATAGAGGAGTTTGCAGAGCTTTTCTATGACTTGAGGAAACATAAAGGGATTACAGAAGAAGAAGCCAGAAGTCAAGTAGTTAATCCCCTGTATTTTGCTACCATGTTGGTACATACTGGACGGGCTGCCGGAATGGTGGCCGGAGCAATCAATTCAACCGGTGATGTTCTTAGACCAGCCTTTCAGATCATTAAAACCAGCCCGGGAGTCTCAATAGTATCCGGTGCTTTTATCATGCAGGTTCCTGACTGTGAATACGGAGAAAAGGGGTCTTTTATTTTTGCCGATTGTGCAGTAAATCCCAATCCAGACGCAGAACAGCTGGCAGAGATAGCGATTTCTTCAGCTGAAACTGCCAGGACCTTACTGGATGTTGAACCTGTAGTAGCCATGTTATCTTTTTCTACCAAAGGCAGTGCAAAGCATGAATTGGTGGATAAGGTTGCCCAGGCTACAGCAATTGCCAGAGATAAAGCACCTGAACTGAAACTGGATGGAGAGTTACAGGCTGATGCTGCCCTGGTGGATTCTGTTGCCAGGACCAAATGTCCTGATAGTGAAGTTGCCGGTAAGGCCAATGTCCTGGTTTTCCCAGATCTTCAGTCCGGTAATATTGGCTATAAACTGGTAGAGCGCCTGGCTGGAGCTCAAGCAGTCGGGCCGATTTTGCAGGGTATAGCAAAGCCGGTCAATGATTTGTCCAGGGGCTGTTCTGTTGAGGACATTATCAATATTGTGGCTATTACTTCTGTTCAGGCAGATTAATGGCAGCTTAATAATTAGTTGAGAAAGAAAGAACAATTAAAGAAAAATATATAAGGGTGAGGCAGAAATGAAAATATTAGTAATTAATTCTGGAAGTTCTTCAATAAAATATCAATTATTTGATATGGTAAAGGAAATAGTAGTAGCAAAAGGAGGAATACAGCGGATTGGTATTGATAACTCTTTTCTGGAACATGAAACCCATGATGGAAAAGAGACAAGAATAGACAGAGATATACCTGATCACGGGGAAGGTATAAAGTTGCTTATCGATGTTTTGCTTGATAAGGAATATGGTGTAATCAGCAATATAGATGAAATCGATGCTGTAGGTCACCGGGTCCTCCATGGTGGAGAGAAATTCACTGAATCAGTAATTATTGATAAAGAGGTAGAAAAGACCATAGAGGAATACTGTGATCTGGGTCCCTTGCACAATCCACATAACTTAACCGGAATCAGGGTTTGTAAAAAAATATTACCAGGAAAACCGCAGGTGGCAGTTTTTGATACCTCCTTCCATACTACCATGCCGCCAAAGGCCTTTCTCTATGCATTACCTTTTGAGTATTATGAGAAATATAAGGTTAAGAGATATGGTTTTCATGGAACATCACACCGTTATGTCAGCAGGCGTTGTGCCCAGCTAATGGATAAGCCCTATGAAGAACTGAAAATTATCTCCTGTCATCTGGGTAATGGTGCCAGTATCGCCGCTGTTGCCAATGGAAAATGTATAGATACCTCTATGGGGCTAACCCCCCTGGAAGGACTGGTAATGGGTACCCGTTGTGGTGACATTGATCCAGCTATCATTAAATTCATCATGGAAAAAGAAGGAATCAGCATCGAAGAAATGGATAAAATCATGAATAAAAAGAGCGGTCTCCTGGGTATTTCAGGTATCAGCAATGACTCCAGAGATGTAAGTGAAGCAGCAAAAAATGGCAATAAACGGGCTCAAATGGCTCTGGAACTCTTTGATTACCGTATTGTTAAATATATTGGAGCCTACATTGCAGCCATGGGCGGAGCAGATGCCATAGTTTTCACTGCCGGAATTGGTGAAAACCAGTGGGAAACCCGTGAGAATATCATTGAACAGCTGGGCTTCCTGGGCATAAAACTGGATAAAGAGGCTAATAAGGTCAGGGGAGAGGAAAAGGAGATCTCCACACCTGATTCTAAAATACGGGTCTTTGTTATTCCTACCAATGAGGAATTAATGATTGCCAGGGATACCATGGCCTTGATTTCTTAATATATTTTTGCTTGACAAGATATGCGGGTTTCTATTATAATAAATTGTGATTTCCTGTGAGGTGATAGAAGAAGTGAACCTTGATTTAAGTAATCTAAAAGAACCTGGCAGTTCGAAGAGGATACAGGAAAAGGTACAGATACCTGCTTTTGAATTACACAGCCAGAAGATAGAACCCCCATATCCTTTTGATCTGGATCTATATATTATCAACACAGATGATTCCTTTGTGTTTACTGGACAATTGGCCGGTGTTTTGTCCCTGAACTGCAGCCGCTGTCTGGAAAAATTTGAGCATGAAATCCAGGTGGAGGTGGAGGAAGAATTATTTAAGAATGAGCTGGAAAACCTGGAAAGGATAAATCTTATCGGTATTTTACAGGAAAATATCCTTTTGAATTTACCGATAAAAAGTCTATGCTCAAATGATTGTAAGGGGCTCTGCACAATATGTGGCCAGAACCTCAATGAGAATAAGTGTGATTGTGAAAGGGAAATGATAGATCCAAGGCTAGCTATTTTAAAAGATTTCTATAAAAAAGCTGATCAAGAAAGATAAGGAGGTGTTAGGAGATGGCCGTACCAAAGAGAAAAACATCAAAAGCCCGTAAACGTAAAAGACGGACTCACTGGAAGATTAGTGCTCCAAATTTAATCGAGTGTCCCCAGTGCCATGAGTTAAGGTTATCCCATAGAGTATGTCCTTCCTGCGGATATTATAAAGGGAGAGAGGCTGTGGGAGAATAAGAATAAATGACCCTGTATAGGGTCTTTTTTCATTTGGGGGGAAAATAATCCTTGCAATCTGTAAATATATCAATTATAATAAGGGTGAATATTTAGTACCTGGTATTAATAGGTGGTATTAATGAAATATAAAAAAGAAGATAGACAAAAATTATTGGTGGAATTACTGGAAAAAAACCCTTTATTGACAGATCAGGAACTGGCCAGGCATTTCAATGTCAGCATTCAAACCATCAGGCTTGACCGTCTGATTCTCGGTATCCCTGAGTTGAGGGAACGGACCAGGCATGCTGCTTCTGCCTATGCCAGGTTGAAATCAATCAGTGAAGGAGAAGTGATTGGTGAATTAATTTCCCTTGACCTGGGTAAATTTGCCGAATCATTATTGATTACAACCCCTGAGATGGCCCTGCAGCGTTCAAAGGTTATCCGCGGGCATTTTCTTTTTGCCCAGGCTAATTCCCTGGCTGTAGCAGTGATTGATGCCAGGAATGTTCTGACAGGGAAAGTAGAACTCGGTTTTCATAAAGTGGTGCGGATTGGTGAAGAAATCAGGGCCAGGGCCGAAGTTAAAAGAGCGGAAAAAAACAGGTATAAGGTTATGGTAAACTCTTACAGGAGTGAGGATTTGGTTTTTTCAGGAGAATTTATTCTCTTTGCTAAAGAGGAGGTGGAATAGATGAAAATATTCCTTGATGCAATGGGTGGTGACCATGCACCAGCAGCGGCAATAAAAGGAGCCCTGGAGGCAATCAGCCTGTATGAGGATATTGAGATTATTCTTGTGGGACGGGAAAGCGATATAAAAAGTGAATTAGGGGATAATTATAATATAGAAAGATTGAAGATTTATAATGCAGAAGAGGTCATAACCATGAATGATTCTCCCGCCCGGGCCATTAGACATAAAAAGGACTCCTCCATAGTTAAGGGTATATCCCTGCTGAAAGAGGAAAAGGAGGCAGCCTTTGTTTCTGCAGGTAATACCGGTGCAGTTATGGCTGCTGCCTTATTTGGACTGGGCAGGATAAAGGGAATCAAACGGCCTTCCATACTGACTACTTTCCCTAATATTTCTAGGCAGACTATTATAATGGATAATGGAGCCAATACAGATTGCAAGGAGGAGAATTTACTACAGTTTGCCATTATGGGCCAGATCTATGCCAGGAAGGTACTGGGAATAGATAATCCCCGTACCGGGCTTTTAAGTATTGGTGAAGAGAAAGAAAAAGGGAACCAGCTGGTTAAGGATACATATGAGCTCCTGAAAAATGACCGGCGGATTACTAATTTTATTGGCAATGTTGAGGGCCGTGATATCTTCAATGACAGCTGTGATCTGATAGTCTGTGACGGTTTTGTCGGTAATGTTGTTTTGAAGACTACTGAGGGAGTGGCCTCCTTTGTCTTTTCTTTACTGAAAGAGGCCTTTACCAGTAGTATCAGGGCAAAGATAGGGGCCCTGCTCTTAAAACCATATTTAAAGGCTTTGAGGGATAAGATCGATTACCGGCATTATGGGGGTGCTCCCCTGCTGGGTGTCAATGGTGTTGTAATCATTGCCCATGGTAGTTCAGATGCCCTGGCAATTAGCAATGCCATCAAAGTAGCCAGAGAGACCATAAAGAGTAAGGTAGTAGATGAGATACAGGAAGAAATAAATCAGGGTGGTGAAAAAGATGAGTAGGAAAGCAACAATTACAGGACTGGGAAAATATATTCCGCCAAGGGTGTTAACAAATAAGGATCTGGAAAAAATGGTTGATACCAGTGACGAATGGATAACCACCAGGACCGGGATAAAAGAGAGGCATTTAGTGGAAGATGGTGTCAGCACTTCTGACATTGCCTGTGATGCAGCCCGGGAGGCACTGGCAGATGCCGGGCTGGCAGTAGAGGATATTGACTTAATCATTGTGGCTACAGTAACACCGGATATGCCTTTCCCGTCAACTGCCTGTCTGGTCCAGGAAAAATTGGGGGCCTGGAATGCTGCAGCCTTTGATCTTGAAGCAGGTTGTTCTGGTTTTGTTTATAGTCTGGCCGTAGCAGCCCAGTTTATCGAGAGCGGCCTCTACAGGAATGCCCTGGTAATCGGTGCCGAAATTTTATCCAGGATAACAGACTGGGAAGATCGCAGTACCTGTGTGCTTTTTGGGGATGGTGCCGGAGCAGCAGTAATTGAGGCATCAGATAAGGGAGGTATGCTGGCCTTTGAACTGGGGGCAGATGGTTCAGGAGGAAAGAGCCTATATATCCCGGCAGGTGGTTCCCTGAAACCCTCCAGTGTGACGACCATTGAGGAGAAAGGCCATTTTATCAGGATGGAGGGTAACCAGGTCTTTAAGTTTGCTGTAAAGACAATGGGTTATGCTGCCTTAAAGGTGATCGAAAAAGCTGGTTTGCAGCCAGAAGATGTGGATCTTTTTGTACCCCATCAAGCCAATACCAGAATTATTCAGTCAGCAGCCAATAAACTAAAGTTACCGGAAGAGAAGGTTTTTGTAAACCTCCCCAAATATGGTAACACCTCCAGTGCATCAGTGCCCATTGCCCTGGCGGAAGCCCGGGAGGAAGGCCTCATTAAGAATGGGGATATTATAGTCCTGGTAGCTTTTGGTGCCGGTTTGACCTGGGCTTCGACTGTAATAGAATGGAATGAGGGTGAATAGTATGAAAGGTGGAAATCGTTTAACAGAGTTGCTGAAAATCCGCTATCCCATTATTCAGGGAGGTATGGCCTGGGTAGCTACTGGAGAGTTAGCAGCAGCTGTTAGCGAGGCCGGGGGCCTGGGTGTTATAGGTGCCGGCAGTGCTCCAGCCGATGTCATCAGGAAGGAGATCCAGAAGCTAAAGGAAAGGACAGATAAGCCCTTTGCAGTAAATATCATGCTTCTTTCTCCTTTCGTTGACGAAATAGTTGATCTGGTTATCGAAGAAAGGGTACCAATAGTTACCACTGGTGCCGGAAATCCTGGGAAATACATCGAGCGTTTTAAGGAAAATGGAGTCAAAGTTATACCCGTTGTGCCAACAGTAGCACTGGCCAAAAGGATGGAACGGATTGGTGTTGATGCTGTAATCGCTGAAGGGACCGAAGCCGGCGGCCATATTGGAGAGATAGCAACAATGGCCCTGATACCCCAGATAGTTGATACAGTAAAGATTCCAGTGATTGCAGCCGGCGGTATAGCTGATGGGAGGGGGTTTATTGCTGCCTTCGCCCTGGGGGCAGAGGGAGTCCAGATGGGGACCCGTTTTGTGGCCTCTACAGAATGTACTGCCCATGAAGCCTATAAAAATGCCATTATTAAGGCCGGGGACAGGGATGCAGTGGTAACGGGCCGGTCAACAGGCCATCCGGTAAGAAACTTAAGGAATAGCCTGACCAGGACCCTTGATGAGCTGGAGAAAAAGGGGGCCGCCAGGGAGGAAATCGAGAAACTGGCTGCCGGAGGCCTGCGTAAGGCGGTCGTGGATGGTGACATAAATGAGGGTAGTGTTATGGCCGGACAGATAGCTGCCTTAATAAAAGAAATCAAACCGGTCAGGGAAATTATCGAGGATATGGTCAATGAAGCTGCGGGTATACTGAAAAAACTTCAGGAGGAAGCGGGAATATGAATATTGCCTTTATCTTCCCTGGACAGGGTTCACAATATATAGGTATGGGTAAGGAGCTGGTGGAGAATTTTCCCCTGGCTGCAGAAATAATGGAAAAAGCCAATGAGATTCTGGAGTTGGATCTGGCCGGCTTATGTTTTAATGGTCCGGCAGAAGAGTTAAACCTTACAGAAAATACACAGCCGGCTATCTATACTATCAGCTATATGGTTACCCGCTTGCTCAATGAGGAAGGTATTTATCCTTTGCTGGCAGCAGGCCATAGTCTGGGGGAATATTCTGCCCTGGCTGCTGCCGGTGTATTTAGCTTTGAGGAAGGCCTCCGCCTGGTCAGGCAGAGAGGGATCCTGATGAATAGGGCGGTGCCGGACAATCAGGGCAGCATGGCTGCAATTATAGGCCTGGAGGATAAGATTGTCCAGGAGATTTGTCAGGAGGTTAATGGTATCTGTGAAATAGCCAATTATAATTCTCCGGGACAGATAGTCATATCTGGAGAAAGGGAAGCGGTTGAAGTTGCCTGTCAGTTAGCTGAAGATAAAGGAGCCAGACGGACAGTGGGCCTGAAGGTAAGCGGCCCCTTCCATTCTTCCCTGATGAAGAGGGCTGCAGAGGATTTTGCTAATATTATAGGTGAAATTGAATTTAAAAAACCGGCCTTCCCTGTTGTATCCAATGTTACTGCTAATTTTGTGGAAGAGCCGGAAGAGATAAAGGGATTATTAATCAAACAAATAAGCAGCAGTGTCCGCTGGGTAGAATCTATAAAATTAATACAGGCTCAGGGTGTTAATACCTTTATAGAAGCAGGGCCCGGCAAAGTATTACGGGGTTTACTGAGGAGAATTGATTCTTCTTTAACTACCTATAATATTGATGATCCTAAAACAATGCAGGATTTCTTAAATATTTATCAGCTATAGGTATAATAAGGAAGAAAAGCAGGTAATTTGGAGAAGAATTTTAAATAATCGGCCAGGTTATGTCTTGAAATATATAATAAGGGGGTATATTATGAGATTGGAGGGTAAAGTTGCTCTTATAACCGGGAGTTCAAGGGGAATCGGTGCAGCTACTGCTCTGAAAATGGCGGAAGAGGGTGCAGATATAATCATAAATTATCCCTTTGCTGCAGAAAAAGAGAATGCTGCAGAAGTAAGGGATAAAATAATAAAGATGGGCCGCCAGGCCCTGATAGTGGAGGCAGATATATCTGTACTGGCAGAAGCAGAGCGGATGATTGAGGAAGCCCTGGAGAAGTTCGGCAAGATTGATATATTGGTTAACAATGCCGGCATTACCCGGGATTATCTCCTCCTGCGTATGAAAGAGGAGGACTGGGATGCTGTAATCAATGTAAACTTGAAGGGAGTCTTCAATTGCACAAAAGCCGTCCTCCGCTCCATGATGAAACAGAGAGCTGGAAAGATCATTAATGTAGCTTCAGTTGTAGGTATTATGGGGAATGCCGGGCAGACCAATTACTCTGCCTCAAAGGCCGGTGTGATCGGTTTTACTAAATCACTGGCTAAAGAGGTGGCCAGCAGAGGCATAACTGCCAATGCCATAGCCCCTGGCTTTATCGAATCACAGATGACAGAAGTATTGCCAGAGGATGTTAAGGAAAAGATGCTGGCAGCTATACCCCTAAATAGATTTGGTAAGCCGGAAGAGGTGGCCAATGTGGTCTGTTTCCTGGCTTCGGCGGAAGCAGATTATATTAATGGACAGGTAATCAATATTGATGGCGGAATGGTCATGTAGCATTTTTGAAAGGAGGTGAATATAATGGCAGATATCTTTAATAAGGTTGTTGAAATCATTGTAGAGGAATTAGGTGTTGATTCTGAGGAAGTTACACCAGAGGCATCTTTTATAGATGATCTTGGTGCAGACTCTCTGGATGTAGTAGAGCTGGTTATGGCTTTTGAAGAGGAGTTTGATTTAGAGATTCCAGATGAAGATGCAGAAAATATTAAAACAGTGCAAAATGCTGTAGATTATATTGAGGAGAATTTATAATCTCTCATATGTTTTTTATAACAGGGAGGTCCTGTTATACGGGGTCTCCCTTCCACCAAAATTGAAGAGATGATAATTTGTTTTTAGAGGAATCTAAAAGGCAGTGATAAATAAGTAAAGGGTGGAGATTATGGGAAGAAGAGTAGTTATTACAGGTCTAGGTGTAGTTACTTCTTTAGGTGATACAGTTGAGGAATTCTGGAATAATATCATTAATGGAAAATCAGGAATAAGCAGGATAAGTAAATTTGATGTTTCTGAATATCCCAGCCAGATTGCTTCTGAGATTGGAGATTTTAATCCAGATGAATATATATCTCCCAAGGATGCCAGAAGGCTTGCTCTTTTTACCCAATATGCTATTTTTGGGGCTCAGAGAGCCCTGAAAGATGCTGGACTGGAGATCAATGAAAATAATGCTGAGCAGGTAGGAGTACTGATTGGTTCCGGCATAGGCGGCATTGAGGTATTGGAGGAACAGATAGAAAAACTCCTGAGCAAGGGTCCCAAAAGGGTCAGCCCTTTCTTTATCCCCATGATGATTTCCAATATGGCTTCCGGAAATGTATCCATTTATACCGGCGCAAAAGGCCCCAACAGTAATGCTGTTACTGCCTGTGCTTCCGGAACTACAGCAATTGGAGAGGCCATGGAGATGATTAAAAGAGGAGATGCAGATATCATGATTGCCGGAGGTACTGAAGCCTCTATAACACCTTCTGCCCTGGCGGGATTTGGTAATATGAAGGCTTTGAGTTCAAGGAATGCTGAACCGGAAAGAGCCAGCCGTCCCTTTGATGCTGGTCGGGATGGTTTTGTGATCGGGGAAGGAGCCGGTATCTTAATCCTGGAGGAATTGGAATCTGCCCGGAAAAGAGGAGCCAGGATATATGCTGAATTATTGGGCTATGGCAGTACAGGAGATGCCTATCATATGACCCAGCCGTCACCGGGCGGAGAGGGAGCATCAAGGGCTATGGAAGCAGCCATAAGGAAGGCTGGAATAGCCAGAGATGAACTGGATTATATTAATGCCCATGGTACTTCAACACCTCTCAACGATAAATTGGAGACCAATGGAATCAAGAGTGTATTTAAAGACCATGCCTATAAATTGATGGTCAGTTCCACTAAGTCTATGACCGGTCATTTATTGGGAGCAGCCGGTGGTATTGAGGCTGTCATTTGTGCAAAGGCCCTGGAGGAAGCTATTATACCACCGACCATAAATTATGAAAATCCTGATCCAGAATGTGATCTGGATTATGTTCCCAATGAGGCAAGGGAATATCCTGGAATCAGGTATGTCATGAGCAATTCTTTTGGTTTTGGCGGTCAAAATGCCTGTCTGGTCCTGGGTAAATTTGAATAAAAGGGGTTTATATAATGGCTTTGCTCCTGGATAAAGAATTGGTTCGAGAACTGGAAAAGAAGATTGAGATTAATTTTAATGACAGGCTTTTACTGCAGAGGGCCTTGACCCATAAATCCTTCAGTAATGAAAATACTGATTTAAATTTGAGGAATAATGAAAGGCTGGAATTTCTCGGAGACTCTGTTTTAAGCATAGTAATAAGCAGTTATATATTTGAATATTTTCCCGACTATCCGGAAGGGGAGCTGGCAAAAATGCGTTCTGTTATAGTCAGTGAACCAAGCCTGGCTGATCTGGCCCGGAAAATTAATCTGGGTAAATATATCCTCCTGGGCAGGGGTGAGGATTTATCCGGCGGCCGGGATAGAAACTCTATACTGGCCGATACAATGGAGGCTTTAATTGCTGCCATTTATCTGGATAA
>JAAYRT010000137.1 GCA_012518635.1 Halanaerobiaceae bacterium
AAGAGAAAGCAGCCCTGTGAGTTTTGCCTGGTGAAAAAGGCCAGGGAAACGGGAGAAAGGCAGACTACTGAGGTTACTACAGAGGATGGGAAAAGCCTTTTAATCAGCTATGTCCCTGTAAAAGATGTGGAGGATAATGTGATTGCCATTTCTGAGATCAGTGTGGATATCAGCAGTATCAAAAAGAAGGAGAGGAGGCTGAGGGAAATAAACCGGCAATATCAATATATATTTGAAAACTCTGGAGATGCTATCCTGATAGTTGAGGCTGATACCCGTAAAATAATACAGAGTAATCAGAGAGCAGTAGAATTATACAAGTATGAGAATAAGGAATCCTTGATGGGGATACCTCTGGAAGCTTTACTGAAATCTTCTCCAGAGGATTTCCGGGGTAAAGAGATCAGGATAGATGCTGACGGCTCCTACATTTTTACCGATAAGCATAAATGTAAAAACGGAGATATTATCGATGTTGAGGTTAAATCCAGGTTCATCGTCTATAATAATAAAAATTGTTACCTATATAATATAAGAGATATAAGTGAGTCCTTGCATATAGAGGAAGAGAAATTGAAGGCCATAATGAAACAGGAGCTGGACCTGGCCTATAGTATCCAGACCTCCTTTATACCTGCAGAAAATCCTGAATTCTCAAACATAGATATAGTAACCTATTACAGCCCGTCCCAGCTGGTTGGCGGCGATTATTTCAGCTTTTTTCAGGAGGATAATAAGGTAGGAGTAATCATTTCGGATGTAATGGGTAAAGGGTTGACAGCAGCCCTGGTTGTAGGTAATATACATAGTTCTTTCCATACGGTAAAAAAATTTAATTATACACCGGTAAAGGTGGTTAGTATCTTAAATGACCTCCTCTATAATGATTTAAAAGATACAGCTCTGTTTGTTACGGTATTTTACGGGCTCTTTGATTTTGAAGAGAGGGTTCTGGAGTATAGCAATGCCGGCCATAATCCGCCTATTTACTGGTCAGCGGCAAAACAGGAGCTCTATTTACTGGATAAATCAAATATTTTCTGTGGAATCCAGGCTAACAATGATTATTCTTCCTATACAGTAAAATTCGATAAGGATGATATCTTCCTCTTCTATACTGACGGATTAGTGGATATCCGGAATATAAGGGAAGAAAGATTTGAGTTGAGACGTTTAAAGGAAATTATCAGGAAAAACAACCGATTGCCTGCCGGGGAGATAAAAGAAAAAATAATCCAGGCCATTGAATCCTTTTCCGGCAGGGGCCAGGATGATGATATAAGTTTTGTTCTCTGTAAAATAGAGGGTTAAGGGGGGGATAGGTGTGGAATGTTCAGTTTGCAGGAAGGAATTTCCTGATAAAGACTGTATAGAATGTAAGAACCTGATCAGCGGTGCCTATCTGGCCAGAAAACCTGCCCGTGAATTCCTTGTAGAATTAAAGCCAGTAGAAAACCGGAACATTAAGTACTATGGAACTATAAAATTACTTAGCCCCATAGGTATAGCACTGGAAAGCAGTGTCCCCCAGGGAGTTTATATGATCAAGCTGCATGAGAAACTGGAGATTAAGGTCAGTCTGATTAAATCAAAAGGCAAAACACCATACCAGGGTTTTGATATAATTTCCGTTATCCGGGATGATGGGGAACATACCAGGTTAAGCAATGAGGAGTTTAATATACTATGTAAATCTGCAGAAGAAGTCATTGAGCAATTAACAGAGGATTTGCAGGAAACAACGAAAAATCTGGTCAGGGAAAAATTGAAGGAAGATGTGGAGAAATCCCAGATACTGGATCTGTTTAAGGTTGGTACCGTCTTAAAATATCAGAGTGGTAGGTTCAGGACCCTGTCACTGGAGGACAGGCAGATAACCCTTTCGGAGGACTATCTGAGAAACTTTGTAGAAAAGGCTTTGAAGGATAGCGTATATGTCAGGGATAAGGTGATTGATGCTGAAGGTGAAAAGGTTTATGACCTCCATGCCTTGCCCATGAGCTATAATTCAGGCGGGCTGATATCCATAGATGTTACAGATATAATCATGGCAGAAAGAAAGCAGAAGGAGAAAGAACTGGAGATATACCGGGATGTCATTAAGGCAGTGACTGGCGGTAAATTGATTTTAATGGATGAGGAAGAGAGTAAAAAGGTGGCAGAAGAGGGAGAGGCAATTGTTGAGCAGGAGATTGCAGACTCCACTGATCTGCAAAAATTGAGGGTCAGCCTGAAGGATTTTTTAGGACAATTTAATCTATCTCCCAGAGAGTTGTTGCATCTCCTCCTCTGTATTACTGAGGCTGCAACCAATGCCCTGAAACATGCCGGCGGGGGCAAGGTTACGGTAAAATATGATGCTGATATCTTGAAGGTCATCGTGGAAGATGAGGGTGAGGGGATAGATTTTAAAAAATTGCCCAAGGCTACCCTGATGAAATCCTATTCAGATAGCAGCACGTTTTCTTTGGGGAATGGTTTTACCCTGATGTTCCGTTTTACTGACCGTCTCTATCTGAAAACAAGTCCTACCGGCACTATTCTGATTTTGAGTAAAAACTTAGGTTTAACAAAGGGGGAGGAGGCGTTAGCGTGACCTTAAAAACACGGGTTATCCTGGTAAAGAATAAGGATGTTGAGAGTGCCATAGCAGAAGGCTTAAGAATTTTACAGGCCAACAGGAATGAGATGGAAATCGAAATCCTGGATAGTGGCAGCAGGGGATTTCTGGGAGTCGGGGCCAGGCAGGCCAGGGTAAAATTGGCCCTGAAAGGAGCAGAAGGCCGGGAGGCTGAAGCCGGGCCAATGGGAGAGGAACCTCATGAGGAAACTGAAAGGGATATACTGGATCCGGATGGCAGCAGAGATGCAAAAGAAAGCAGCCAGGCCAGGGAAATCATTGCAGTAGAGGGAAATAAAATTATATTAAAGCAATTGTATAGGGACAGATATCCGGTGATCAAAGGGGACAGGGAAATCAGGCTCTATGCTGACGGGGAGCTGCTGGAGGGTTCAATGGTCCTGACGGAAAAAGCAATATAAGTTATGAGGCAGAGGACAGTGAAGCCAGGAATGAGATTATAATCACTGT
>JAAYRT010000175.1 GCA_012518635.1 Halanaerobiaceae bacterium
TAATAAAACTACACCTTATGAAGTTTATATTAAAGCATTATTTGAGCTTGAAAAAGAAAGTATTGAATATAGAATGAATAGAAATTTCAACAATAAATCAGTTATAGATTTGACTGAGTTTCAGGAAGATGCAGTTAAAAGAGTATATTCAAGATTGAATCGATATAATGGTGTAATTGTAGCTGACTCTGTAGGTCTGGGCAAGACCTGGATAGCAAAGAAGGTTATTGAGGAATATGGAATTTTTAACAGAAAAGGTTATATAGTAGTTTGTCCTGCCCAGCTCAGAGATAATATGTGGGTACCAGAACTTAGAGGTATTGGTTTGCCTGACTATATAATTTCTCAGGAGTATTTAAGTAACAATGTTGATAATATTAGAGAACTAATTAGGAGTCATACTGAAAGGAAACCTGAAGACATAGAATTGATAGTAGTTGATGAATCCCATAATTTTAGAAACTCTCTTTCTAATCGTTGGGAAGCTCTTTATTCTTTAATTGAAGAATGTACTACTGAGACTAATAGTCCTAAATTAATACTGCTGACTGCAACACCTATTAATAATTCTATATGGGATCTATATTATCAAATAATGCTTATTACTAGAAATAATAACACTGCTTTTATGAAGGATAATATTCCAGATTTAAAAGAGTATTTTAAAGATATAGAAAAAAGTGGAGATGTAAGTAGATTAGAAATACTGCTTAATCAAATTGCAATTAGAAGAACACGACAATACATTAAAGCTAAATACCCTGACGCTACGATTGGTGGTAAAAAAATTACCTTTCCTAAAAGAAATTTAAAATCACTTAATTATAAATTAAATGAAACGTACCGGGGATTATATCAGGAAATCGCTGATAAAATTGAAAATGATTTGAATATGGCATATTACCATTTGGAATCTAAATATAAATTTGGATCTATTGATGACTTAGAAGCAGGTAGGATGCAGGGTTTAGCAGGAATATTTAAAACTGTTTTGCTAAAAAGACTTGAAAGTTCCGTAGAGGCCTTTAGAAAATCTATTATAAAGCAAATACATTTTCTTGAAATTTTTAAGGATTTTTTCTTTAATCGAGAAATGCTTTTTACTAAAACTTTTTTTAATAAATATATAAATAGTGAAACTGAGAATATTGAGGGTTTTAATATAGAAGATTATGTTGATGTTGATAAAATATCAAGTAATGAAGTTAAAGAAATAGATTTAAGAAACTATGATGTTGAAAGTTTTAAAAAGGATCTTGAGGAAGATATAAAGATTTTAAAGGAATTATATGAAGATACTATAGCAATAACTCCTGATAAAGATGCTAAACTAAATACTTTTAAAGAAAAACTCTATGAACTTTCTCGAGATAACAACAAAATTATTGTTTTTAGTTATTTTACTGATACATTAAATTATATCTATGATGAAATAATTCAAGATACTAAGTATTTAGGAAAATTGGATATGAATATAGAAAAAATAGATGGAAGTACTCCTCCGAAAAGAAGAGAAAAAATAGTATCTACATTTATGGGAGAAACACCAACATTGGAAGAAGAAGAAATAGATATAATATTTTCTACAGATGTTTTGTCTGAAGGACAAAATTTACAGAAAGCTAAATATTTGATTAATTATGATCTTCATTGGAATCCTACCAGAATGATACAGAGAGCTGGGCGTATTGACAGGTTAGGTTCTCCTTTTGATGAGATAGAAATATATAATTTCTTTCCTGAAGATGAATTAGAAGAGTTATTAAGATTGGTTGGTAGGCTCCAGAGTAAAATTAGGGATATTAACGACTCTATTGGTTTAGATGCATCTGTCCTGGGTGAAACAATACAACCCAAAGTATTTGGGACTTTAAAAATAATGAGAGAGGGTTCGGAACAGGAACAAGAAAAACTAATGAATGAATTAGAACAAGAGAACTTCGGTGGTAGTGAAAAATTTTGGCTACCTTTAAAAGAGTTTATTGATAAAAATTCTTTACAGCTACTTCAAAATTTACCTTATGGGATTAAAAGTGGCTTACATAAGGAGGGAATTAAAGGGGTATTTTACTCTTTTCGTTATAAAACTGATGATAAATTTAAAGATTATCATTATTGGTTATTATATGATATAGAAAAAAAACAGTGGATAGAAGATAAAGGAGAAATATTAGATTATATAAAATGTAAAGAAGACACACCTAGGGTATTTAATGAGGAAATTGACATATATAAGCTATATGATGAGGCGGTGGAGCTTATTAAATCAAAATTTATATCGTTTATGGCTGCACAAACAGTGCACGAGAATCGGGAAAATAAAATGATCAGAACAATTATTGACGAGCTTTTTTACTTTAGGCAAGAATATGAATATGAATATGAAGATCCAGAGACTGTGCAAAGAATAGATGATTTATTAAATAAAATAGATCAATTAATTCTAACTAAAAAAAGAATGCAGGATATAAGAAAAATATGGCGCAGCTATTTAAAAGAAGAAATTAATTTTAAAAAATTTCTTTCCACAATGCTTGAATATTTTGAAGGGAAAAAGGTGTTAAGTAGTCAGAAATACAAGCCATTTAAACAAGAAAATTTAAATTTAGTTTGTATTGATGTTATAAGCTAGAATGGAATAGCTATAACCTATTAATTTCGAACAGGTTATAGCTTTTTCATCTCCTTAAAAATAAATAATTAAAAATGCCAGGCTATTAGGCCTGGCTTTTTTATTGTCAGGCTCATTTTCTTCAAAATTTTACTTCGGGCTCCTCCTTCTGCTGAAAAGAGCTTCCGGCTTCTTTTTTGCTTCGCAAAAAAGCGTTCCTTTGCCATCTTTTCAGCCCAGTCGCCCTTCGTTATTTTTAAAACCGGAAAATGAGCCTGAAAAAATGGCCTTTTATATTCAAAATTATTTGAAAGGAGATGATTTTCAATGGTTAATATCCAGAAATATTCTGTAAGGCTGGTAAAGGAAGAGGGAAGAAGGTATGATTTAGATAAGAAAATTAATGATCCTCAAAGTGCAGGGAAGTTATTCGATGAAGTTTTATCAATGCAGGACAGGCCACAGGAAGTTTTTGCAATGGCTACTTTGGATATTAAAAATCAGGTAACAGGTGTTTTTGAGGTTTCGATTGGTAGTGTGTCTTCTTCTATAGTTCATCCCAGGGATGTTTTTCAAAGAGCTATTTTGCAAAATGCAGCAGCTATTATTATTTGTCATAATCATCCTTCTGGTGTTAATACTCCAAGTAAAGAAGATATAGAAATTACTCATAGACTTTTAGAGGCCGGAAAGATTTTGGGTATAGATGTACTGGATCATATTCTTATTGGTGATAATTATTATTCGATGAAAGAGCATGGAATAATATAACCAGGCTTTTGGCCTGGTTTTTTTAATTAAAATTTGAAGGGTTTTTGTGCTTATATATATAATATTATTTAACATGATAAAATAACTAGTATTTATACAAGGAGAGATATTATGTTGTCTCTTTTATTGGGTGAATATATGAATAAATTATTACTTTTCTTAGTAGCTTGGTATTTTATTTTAGGGATTTCTCCATTAGAAATGAGTATGATGTTTTTCATTTATTTACTTAAAAAGTATGGTCCTAAGATTATAAATATTTTATTAAATTATGATCCTAATTTCAAATTTCAATTAAAAATTATTTTTTATGAAATAGTATCACTAACTATAGGTTTTGTTTTTGCAATGTTGGTTGATTGGGTAGATAATAATAAAGTTGCAGGGTTAGTCATGGGAGCAATAGCTTTTTTTATAAGTAATAATATTTTAATAGAGAGAGTAAAGGCAAAAGAAAGAGAAAAAATTATGAGTTTAGAAAAAAATAGGGATTTATATAACGCAAATAAAAAAGTATGATTATATAATTGTTTTTAATTTATTTTTATAATTTATGGCTGTTATATTCTGTTATAGAAGCTAATTTAAGACTTTTAAATTACTTTAATGTTTTAAATATTTTTTTCAGTGTTTTATTACTGGGATATTTAGTTAATCCTTGTTCTATTTTTAATATTGTTGAAGGGTTAAGACCGGCATTTTCTGCTAATTCTTTTTGACTCCAGCCTTTTAAAAGCCGATATTTTTTAATTTTTTGACCAATATTATTTTCAGGTAAATCTTTGTAATTAAAGAGATAATCAATAGAAACATCTAGTGCTCTGGATAATTTATTAATTGACTTTAAATTTGGAGTCATCAAATCACGCTCATATCTGCTAATACTGGTTTCTGAAATACCTGTTTTTTTTTGCTAATTCTTTTTTTGTCCAACCTTTTTCTAATCTACATTTACATATTCTCTGACCAATTGTTTTTTTCAGGTAATTCTCTTTCTAAATTTATTTTAATATTAAATGATGATTTTTTGTAATTTGTATATGAA
>JAAYRT010000163.1 GCA_012518635.1 Halanaerobiaceae bacterium
AGACTTTCACGCCATCTCCCGTATAATAAGTATGCCCGTCTTGAGATTGCCCCTCCATACGAATGCCGTCAAAGTCCATGGCCACACGCCAGGTCTGACCGCCATCCTTCGTGAAGCGGATACCCTCTTTGGAAAGGCGGATCTGCTGGTTCTGATCGTCCGGGTTAATGATGTAGAGATAATCCCCATCCCAATAAAAGTTGCTGTTGCCCAGGATTTGCACCAGGCTAGTCCTGATTTGCCCGGCATTGAGCAGGTCTGCAGTAAACCCGTCCCCCGTACCGAATGTGCGCCAGACCCAGTCACCGGTTACGGGGTCTTTTTCGTTGCTGATAGCTAACAGCCCTCCAAGCAGGCGCAGGGCCTTTGTAGGGTTATCCGGGTTGTCCACAATGAGAATACCGTTGTCGTCGGTGATGGTGACGGAGCCGTTGCCAGCTCGGACTTCGTTCTGCAGGGTGTCAATGATACCTTCTAGCCAAGATGTAGGAACAGGGCCAGTGAAAGGCTCCCCACCCTCGTCCCACACGCCTTGTCTGTCACGGACAGTTTGTATTGTTTGCTGCACTTTCAGGTTTTCATCGGCCAGGGTTGGTGCAAAATTACCCAAGGTAATCCGGGTGTTTTCCGGCTGCAGCAGGTCACGGCTTATCTCGATCACCCTTGCCTCAACCAAAAGCTCAGGCGAAAAAGCCCGATCAATCACCCTCACAGTATCGCCTAGGCGCACCTTCTCATGCTCGTAGCCGGACAACCTTTCCAGGTCAACTACGTCAAGCCGATATGTTATGCGGGGATTATTTTCTTTCTGAAGGGCTTCCCATGTTTTCTGAAGGAGTTTGGCTGGGTCAGTTTCCTCCGGATCCTCGAACACACCGAAGCGGTGTCTGCCACCTGGCCACCCCCACCTTGCCAGGGCCTCCGGATCGCCTACCCACTCCTGCCCAGCTGGTTTGTCCACGGGGTCTCCGCTGGCGGTAGACCATACCACATCCGCAAAGTCTAGGCGTCGCCCGTAACCTTCACCTACTTCCACGCCTTTGCCTCGGCCGTAAAGAGCTGTGACTAGGGTGGTTAAATCAACTTCCCTTTCAATACTCTTTATATCCTTGCTGTAGACAAACTGCTTGCCGGTATCTGCACCCCGACGAGCTAAAAGGTCAACATAGCGGGCTGAAATCTTGCCTCCCTCGATAACTACCCGGAATTGCAATTCACCTTTCCAGACATCAGCTACTTTCTGAACTGCAGAAAGAACGCTTTCATAATAAAAGTTCGTGCTGTTCAAGCCTAGATCAGCTACATTCCCTACGCTCCACCTGGTGCCAGACAGGGCCTGGGTCAAGGCAAAATGAGCATTAACATCGTAGGAACGAATATCTTTGATGAAGTCATCTATTAGTTCATAAAAAGCATGCTCACAATATGCTGTTTTGGTCAGGCTGTTCTCGTGAATGTCAGTTATACGCTTTATTTCAAACAATTGCCAGTTCTGGTCAAGGTCTTTGAAGGCTACCAAGTTACCTTTAGTAACAAACTGGGTATCTGGGTAGTCGGCCGGAACAGTAAAAGTAAATGTATTCTCCCCGGTAAGTTTCTCTGTGTGTATTACATCATAATAAGGACAGGCGGTGCCGTCATTTCTCAACACTGCCTGAAGTTGTTCATTTTGGTCGAAGATATACAGCATTACAACCACCTCGGTTTAAATGTTACCATTGCTGTGCATATTCCCGTCGGGGTAATAGCCAGGGTATTCTCCCCCGGAGGAAGGGCAAAGAATTCGCTGTTTTGCCA
>JAAYRT010000002.1 GCA_012518635.1 Halanaerobiaceae bacterium
ATTTCCAGCTCTTTTTCCGGATCCAGTAAATCCTGCAGGACTTTATTAATAATCTTTTCCTCAATTCCCTTTGCATAAAGCTCCTTTATCAATAGATGCCTGCCCCTGGGCCGGTGTTTTAAACGAAATTTAACCCAACTATAGGCAAAGTCCTCGTCATTTACATATCCAGCCTCCTGCAGGTATTCAATGGCTTCATCAATTTTCTCTGAACCATATCCTTTTTGCAGGAGTCTTTCCCTTAACTCCAGGGAACTACGTTCCCTATATGATAATAGATTAAAAATCTGATCCTTTATCTCCTGTAATTCTTTATCCACTATTCCTCGTCACCGGTTGCAATTTCTTCTTCTATCAGGCCCAATCCCTCTCTGATCTTCCGGTCTATCTCCTCCATAATATCAGGGTTTTCCTCAAGGAATTTTTTAGCATTCTCCCGGCCCTGGCCTAATCTATCATCACCATAGGAATACCAGGAACCTGCTTTGTCAATAATCCCCATCTCTACACCCATGTCCAGGATACAGCCTGAAGCTGAAATACCTGTTCCATACATGATATCAAAATTAGCCTGTTTAAAGGGTGGGGCAACCTTATTTTTTACAACCTTTACAATGGTGGTGGCACCTATAGACTCATCACCATCTTTAATGGTCTGGGTACGCCTGATCTCCATCCTGACGGAGGCGTAGAATTTTAAGGCCCGTCCACCAGGTGTAGTCTCAGGGTTGCCAAAGATAACACCAACCTTTTCCCTGATCTGGTTGATAAAAATACAGGTTGTCTTTGTCTTGCTGATTGCACCTGATAATTTTCTCATAGCCTGGGACATTAAACGGGCCTGTAAGCCTACATGGGTATCCCCCATCTCTCCATCTATTTCAGCTTTAGGCACCAGTGCTGCTACAGAGTCAATTACTATTACATCAATGGCATTACTCCTGACCAGGGCTTCTGCAATCTCCAGGGCTTCTTCACCATTATTGGGCTGTGAAATAAGTAAACTGTCAATATCCACACCCAGATTTTCGGAATAACGGGGATCAAGAGCATGTTCAGCATCGATAAAGGCTGCAACCCCTCCCCTTTTCTGGGCCTCAGCAATTATATGTAATGCCAGTGTTGTCTTACCTGAGGATTCTGGACCATAAATCTCTATAATCCGGCCCCTTGGTACACCCCCTACCCCCAAAGCAACATCAAGGGTCAATGCACCTGTAGGAATTGTCTCAATGTTTAAAGCAGTAGCATCTCCTAATTTCATGATAGAGCCCTGCCCGAACTGTTTCTCAATCCGCTTGACTGCCATTTCCAGGGCCTGTTCCTTTTCGTTTCTGGACAATGATATTCACCTCTCCCAATTTTTATCTATCCTAATTATAGAACATTTGTTCTAAAAAAGCAAGGGCCTATTCACTCTTTTCCATTAATTTGACACTAAAAAGCTCATTATATAAAGGCCCCTTCCGCATCAGAATACTTTCCATCAGGCTGATTTTGTTAACTTTCATTTCAAGATCAGAGAAATCAAGCTGCCGGTATTCTTTTAATATAGAGGCTACCTTTCTTCTATCTGTTTTATCCTTAACCCTTCCAATAGTTAGATGGGGCGTGTATGAACCGGCATCTCCAGAAAAATGTTTTTCCAGTTCCCGGTATAGTTCCTGCAAAATATTATTACTATCACCAATGCCCACAAAGAGAACTCTGGGATTTTCTATAGCAGGAAAAGCAGCAATCCGGGAAAAACTGATGGATTGCTGCTTCTTGTTGTTTGCTGCTGAGAGGATTATCTCTTTTATCCTGCCGAGATCCTTCTCCTCTAATTCACCTAAAAATTTTAATGTAATATGCCAGTTTTCCTCTCTTACCCATCTTATATCCCTTTCAAGCTCAATTTTTAGTGCAGTTATTCTATTGCAGATTTCTTCCTTAATACTGGCAGGCAGATTGACAGATATAAAAAGGCGCAAGGCTTACTCCTCCTGTAATCTATTTAGCAGCAGTCTGGCTTCATTATTGCTGCTATCCAGATGCAGGGTTTTACGCAATTCCTCTATGGCGGCTTCCCTCATACCCATCTGTATATAGGCCAGGGCCAGTCTGAAATGAGCATCTGGATATTCAGGATTGTATTCCAGTGCCTTCAGGTATTGGGCCATAGCCTTATAGGTCTCTTCATTTTTCAGATATAGATCACCCAGGGATAAATAGGCCCTTACATAGCTTCTGTTATAGCTGATGGCCTGTTCATAATAATTTATGGCCAAATCGTGATTTTGCTCTATTTTGTTATAAATTTCTCCCAGATAATAATAAGCCTGATATATATTGGGGTTATCTCTTATTACCCTCCGGAATTCCTCTATTGCCTGTTCATAGTCCTGGTTACGATAATAGGCCAGGGCCAGATTTGTTCTCATGGCAATCATGGAATTATCCAGACTCAATCCTTTACTTAAGGCATTAATAGCCTTTGAGTACTCCCCCTTCTCCAGATAAATGTCACCCAGATTTATATATATTGATATATTATCCGGATTTTTCTCCAGGGCTTTTGTATAGAGATCCAGGGCTGCATCCAGCTTTCCACCCTCTTTATAGATTGTGGCCAGGTTTATATAATCAGATACAACATGGCCTTTATTGATGGCAATCTCATATTCTTCAGCTGCCAGTTCCAGGTTACCCAGCCCCTGATAGGCCATGGCCAGATCACTATGTAATCCGGCTGATTCAATACCCAGGCTTCTGGCTTTTTCCAGTTCTTTTCTGGCTTCATTATAGAAGGGGCTGTCATAGGTCTGATCCTTATTCAGATACAATTCACCTAACTTCCAGTGTATCATACCAAAGCTATATCCTTTTTCAGCCAGCAAGGAAATATTATTTTTAGCCTTGACTATATCTTTCAGTTCAAGATAAGATAAGGTTTCAAAATATAGGGCATCAATATTATTTTCATCCTCTTTTAAGAGTTCCTGGAATTTCTCAACAGCCTCTCTATAGAGCCTGTTGTAATAAGCATTTATGCCCTGTAAAAGCAAATTGTCTTCTGCCAGGACAACTAAAGAAGATAGGATAAAAAGGACCAATAAAACAAGTAATGATTTAAAATATTTTTTTCTCACAAAACCTGCCTCCTTTTGTAAATTTATACAATGATTTAACAATACACGGAAGGAAATTGAAAGATAGTTATATTATTCTCTGGAATCTATATAAAATCCTCTTTTCCTGAAATGTATTTATATGTAAAATACAGGGCATAATCAGTGGTCTGCCATTTGTTTTCCTTCCGGTCCCCCTTTAAATTCAGTCTATAAACCTCTACATCTTCATTAGAGGCCAGAGCAACATAAACCAGGCCTACAGGCTTTTCTTTACTGCCTCCGTCCGGTCCGGCAATACCGGTTACGGCCAGGCCCAAATCTGTATCCATTAACCTTTTAATATTTATAGCCATCTCTCTGGCTGTTTCTTCACTTACTGCACCATGTTCAGCTATAGTATCTTCCTTTACCTGCAGTTCTTTTATCTTTACTTCGTTACTATAGGCAATTATACCGCCCATAAAATAAGCAGAACTGCCGGGTACATCTGTAATCCTGCTGCCCAGGAGCCCGCCTGTACAGGACTCTGCTACCGAAATAGTTAGACTCCTTCTGGCCAGTTCTTCACCCAAGATCAATTCTAAATGCTCTTTTAAAATCTCCTTCATGTCCCCACTCATTTCTATTTCTTTAATATAAATCTTATTATATTATAACATATTTATAAGATGTTTTTAATTTTCTCAGGATAATAATGAATTTCTATTTCTGAAAAATAAAAAAGCCTGTTAATTTTTTAACAGGCTTTTCAGGCTACCTTTGCTTCCTTCAAAAGCTCCCTTAATTTTTCACCGGTAAAGGTCTCCCGGCTGAGCAGTTCTTCTGTTACTTTTACTATCAATTCTTTATGCCTTACAATGATAAACCTAACCTCTTCTTCAACATCTCTTAATATACTGGACATTTCTTCATAAAATATCTTTTCCGGAATTGTCTCACTATCTACAACTCCTAGTTTACTCATACCGGATTCTATTATGACTTTGACCAGCTTGATTGCCTGTTTAAAGTCATTGTTAGCACCTGTACTCTTGCTGGAAAGCAATACCTCTTCTGCAATGGAGCCGGCAATAGCAATACTGATCTGTTTTTCCAGATATTCTTTAGTCTGCAGATAGAGATCGTCAAGGGGATTATGTCTTACATAACCCAGTGCCTTCCCCCGGGAACTGATGCTGATAACAGAAACAGAACCGGGATTCATTAATTCGCCAATCAAGGCATGGCCTGTTTCATGAATAGCAACCCTCTTTAATTCTTCCTCATTGGGTTTTCTCTCCAATTTCTCCCCCATGATTACTTTATCTATTGCTTCCATAAAGTGTTTCTGATAAATATAGGGACTCTTTTCCCTTAATGCCAGTATAGCCGCCTCATTGGCCAGGTTTTCCAGGTGGGCACCGGAAAAACTGAAGGCTTCTCTGGCTATTACTTCAAGATCCACATCCGGAGCCAGGGGTTTATTGGCAGTATGGATCAGCAGGATGCTTAATCTGCCAGCCTTATCAGGCAAGTCTACATTTACAATCCGGTCAAAACGGCCGGGCCTTAATAAGGCTGGATCCAGTACATCTATCCTGTTTGTAGCAGCCATAAGCAATATCTGAACATCATCATCTATAGACAGGCCGTCCATTTCCACCAGTAACTGATTTAAGGTTTGGTCATATTCCATATGGCTACTAACCTGTCCCCTGGTACTGCCGAGAACATCAATCTCATCTATAAAAATGATTGCACTTCTTTTATTATTCTTTCTGGCGCTATTCCGGGCATTTTTAAATAGATTTCTTACCCTCTTTGCCCCAAGCCCGGCATACATCTCAATAAACTCACTACCTGAGGCGGAGACAAAAATAGAATCTGTATAATGAGCAGCCGCCTTTGCCAGAAGGGTCTTACCAGTTCCGGGAGGCCCGCTCAATAAAATACCCTTGATGGCCCTTATTCCCATTTTTTTAATACCTGGAAGATCTTTCAAAAATTCCAGGGCTTCTATAAGTTCTTTTTTGGCAGTTTCCTGTCCTCCAATCTCTTTAAAATCGATTAAAGGTATCTTCTCCATATCATTTTTAGGATCAATCCTATCTACTCCTCCAGTATTCAGCTGCCAGACAAAATAGGTCAGAAAGCCAAGGAATAGAAAGGGAAATATATTAAAACCCTGGGTAAACAATATTATAAATGTCCCCAGAAGAATCCCTAAGGCCAGTTCTTTTAGCATGTTCATCCTCCTTCCTTTATTCCTTTGTTCTTATAGGCTATCCTGCAATAAAATGAATCATTATCTTTATCTAATTGTAGATAGACAGCCTTCTCATCAACCCAGACCCTGTAGCTGGCTAAATCCTCTGTGCTGAGGATATCATCGATATTCTTTTTCATCTCCAGAAATCGGCCTGTGTTGATACCTTCATAAAGGGCAAAATGAAGCTGATAATAACTTTCGCTCAGCTCACTGCCGGTATCATTAACAATTATGATATCCGCTTTCCTATTACTAGTTACATCTTCAATTTTCCCTTCTATTTTTTGATAAAGCTCATAGAAATCAATGCCAGGCATAAAGCTTACCAGCAGGGCTTTACCCTTATTATTTTCAATTATCTCTATTTCTCTAATTCCTTCCAGAGAGGCCAGTTGTTCCTTTAAGGGTTTTTCAATCCGGTATACATCCAGTAGATATCGGGCAGCAAAAAAGAGGCCCACTATTAGCAGGGTAACAATTATTACTATATAAAGTTTTATACCCCTAAACTCCATCCTTAACTCTCCTTTCTATAAGGCTTGTCAATAGATTATAACATTAGCCATGATAAAATAACAAATGCAATCTCTGGAAGAAAAAAAAGAGGATGACTTTAATCATCATCCTCTTTAAAAAAGTCAAGTTCAGTTTTCTTAAAATAATCCACCCCTGAAATTATGGTCACCAGTACTGCAAGCCATAATAGTATATCTTTTAAATATAAGGGTAATGATATAATATCCGGTTCCAGGATTACAGCTACAATGGCAAAGATCTGCAGATTGGTCTTCCATTTTCCCCATTTACTTGCTGCTATGACTGTACCTTCACTGGCCGCTACTACCCGTAAACCAGTTACAGCAAATTCCCGCCCAATTATTATTATGGCAACCCAGGGTGAAATCTCCTGCATGGCTGCAAGAGATATAAGGGCAGAAGAAACCAGTAATTTATCAGCAAGGGGATCAGCTATTTTGCCAAACCTGGTTATCACCTTGTTTTTTCTGGCTACATATCCATCCAGACAATCTGTAATTGCTGCTATGATAAAAATAATTAAAGCGATTATCTTATATATTAATCTATGTTCACTTCCTACCAGGAGGAAAAACATAAAGAGAGGGACAAGAAATATCCGCAGCAAGGTTATTTTATTTGCCAGATTCAGTTTCACTTTTCTCATTTATTGTCTCTCCTATTAAATCATATTCATAGGCTTCTATAATCTTACAGGATACAATGTCGCCTTTATTAAGGTTCCCTGGTTCAGGTATATAGACAATATTATCTACTTCCGGGGCATCATATCTTGTACGTCCGATTGCGTATTCATCATTCAATTCATCGATTATAACCTCCAGAATATTGCCTATGTATTTCTGATTATTACTATAGGCAATCTCCTGTTGAATCTCCATCAGCCTGTGATATCTTTCTTCTGTAATTTCTCCGGGAACCTGTGGTTCTAATTCAGCTGCTGCTGTACCTTCTTCCCGGGAATATTTAAAAACACCCAGCCGGTCAAATTTAATTTCCTTTATAAAGTCCAGCAGGTCTGAAAAATCATCCTCTTCTTCTCCGGGAAAGCCTACAATCAGTGATGTCCTAAGGACAACATCTGGTACCCTCTCTCTTATCCTCTGGATTAAATCCAGCAGTTCTTCCCTGCTGCTGCGCCGGTTCATCAGTTTTCTGATTTTGTTGGAGGAATGTTGTATTGGTATATCAAGGTAACGACAGATACGTTCATCCTCTATCATCAAATCCAGTATTTCAAGTGGCAGGGTTTCGGGATAAGAATACAGAAGACGTAACCACTGGATATCTTCATTTTTCAAGATTGTCTTTATTAATTCAGGCAAACTCCTTTTTCCATAAATATCCTCACCATAGCGGGTCAAATCCTGGGCGATAAGGATAATCTCCTTTACCCCCTGCTCTGTCAACCAGTCTACCTCTTTTTTGATATCTTCAATACTCCTGCTGTAAAAGGGACCCCTGATTTTGGGAATAATACAATAACTGCAGTGATTACTGCATCCTTCAGCAATCTTTACATAGGCAAAATGTGAATCACTTAAAATCCTGGGCAGATTTGTCCTGTAATCATAGGCCGGTGTGCCTACTGCACTACTCCTATTTCCTGCCAGAACGGTTTTTATAGCTTCATTTATATCTCCAAAGGTCCCGGTTCCTAAAATCACGTCAACTTCAGGGATTTCCTCTAAGATGATATCCTTATAACGCTGAGTCAGGCAACCGGTTACTATAATTCCCTTTAGCCGGCCCTTATTTTTTAGTTGGGCCAGTTCCAGTATTGTTTCAATGGATTCTTCCTTGGCATCCTGTATAAAGCCACAGGTATTTACAATGACTACATCTGCCTCGGCAGCCTCTTGCACTAATTTAAAATCATTATTATTGCTAATCAAACCAAGCATCAATTCACTGTCTACCTGGTTTTTTGCACATCCCAATGTAAGAAGGGCAACTTTAGTCATAAGTTGATTTACTCCTTTTTTAAAGCTTATAAAATTTATAGCTTATAAAAATAAAAGCTGAGGTGATACCCCAGCATAAAGTTATGGTCGGGCTATCGAGATTTGAACTCGAGACCTCTACACCCCCAGTGTAGCGCGCTACCAAGCTGCGCCATAGCCCGTCAGACAATTTATATTATATATAGTTCCTATCCTTTTGTCAAGTCTAACGTATAAAATCTTTTTGTTTTAATAAATCAACGGTTTTTTCCACATCATCTGTGACCAGGAAGACTTCCTGTACTGCTGAACTATTCTTGCCAAGCAATTTTATGCCACTCCCGGTATCATATTGTAACGATAGATAGGCAGGTACCCCGCTGCCCTTTCTTCTGTTTATCCTACCGGGTATAATGCTTTTTACATAAGGTATTTTTGCAATATCCTCCAGTAAAGGTAATATATCTTCGATAATGGTATGTTCCTGTTTTATCTTATTCTCCCTATATTTTGCCAAGGTAAATCACTTCCATTCTTAGAAATTATAACATTTACTATGGTTTTTAGCAAGTAGAGGGTCCCAAATATCTGGACCCTCTTATTTATAAAAGTCAAATAAAACTGTTCTCTTACTTAAGCTTTACCAGATGGTAAGTTTTCTTTCCTCTTCTGAAGAGGAGTTTGTTTTCTTCATCAAAATGTTCCAGTGTTATATCCAGTTCCGCATCTTCCAGCACTTCGTTGTTCAGGTAGATACCGCCCTGTTTTATCAGTCTCCTGGCCTCACTATTTGAGGAAACCAGCCCTATATCCTTTAAGAGGCGGACTACAAAATATCCTTCAGTAAATTGGCCTTCTTCCAGCTCGGTTGTGGGTATAGAACCGGCCAATCCACCTTCTGCACTGAATAAGGACCTGGCTGCCTTTTCGGCCTTTTTCGCCTCTTCTTCCCCATGGATCATTTTTGTAACTTCATAGGCCAGGACTTCCTTGGCCTTATTGATTTCGGCATCCTGCAGGCTCCCCAGCCTTCTTACTTCTTCCATGGGCAGGTCGGTCAAGAGGGCCAGGCATTTTTCTACATCACTATCATCAACATTTCTCCAGTATTGATAGAAATCATAGGGTGTTGTTTTATCAGGATCCAGGAATAAAGCGCCCTTTTCTGTCTTACCCATTTTCTTGCCCTCACTGGTGGTCAAAAGATTAAAGGTCAGTACATTTGCGGTAGCCCTTTCCTTCTTCCTGATTAAATCGATTCCGCCCAGCATGTTTGACCACTGATCATCACCGCCTACCTGAAGGACACAATCATAATTCCTGAACAATTGCAGGAAATCGTAGGACTGGAGAACCATATAGTTGAATTCCAGCAATGTCAGGCCTTTTTCCATTCTTGATTTATAACATTCAGCAGATAACATCCTGTTGACGGAAAAATGGACAGCAATTTCCCGCAGGAAGGGTAGGTATTTTAAATCCCTCAGCCAATCAGCATTATTCACCATAATGGCCTTACCATCAGAAAAATCTAAAAATCTGGAAATCTGGTTTTTTATAGCCTCTGCATTTCTATCCAGCTCTTCAACAGTCAGCATCTTCCTCATTTCATCTTTACCTGAGGGATCACCGATTGAGGCAGTTCCGCCACCTACTAAAGTGATTATACGATGTCCTGCCCTCTGCATATGCCGGAGGGCCATTAAGGTCACAAAGTGTCCTATGTGCAAACTATCTGCTGTCGGATCATAACCGCAGTATAGGGTAATCTTTTTATTATTCAGCAACTCCCTTACTTCTTCTTCATTACTGGATTGGGCAATAAAACCCCTTTCCTTTAGATAGTCAAATACATTTTCCATAGAAACACCTCCAAATAATAAAAAATCTCAAAAATCTTGAAAATAAAAAAGACCTACAGCCCAATAAGGACGAGCAGGTCTCTCGTGGTACCACCTTATCTTTACACCATATTAAAAAACATGATGCCTCTTGTCAATATATCGGTTGAATCCGCAATGTTTTCACATTGAAACTCCAGACTGTAATTCGCTCCATTCTCCTGCAAAGGATTGGAGCTACTGCGGTCCTTCATTGTTTACATAGATATTAATTTTTATAATATATTAATATAAAAAGCCCAAATTGTCAAGAAAAAAAGCAGGAAAAAGGGCTTCTAAAGTCAAAATAATTATGTAGATTTCAATTAAATAAAAAGGATGTGATATTAGTGATTCTGGGTATAGATATTGGGGGAACTACAACGGACCTGGCCGGATTTGACGGCGATGCCCTGGTGGATGTTATCAGCGTAAAGGCCAGTGACCCATTGGCTTCCGCTTCCGGTGCCCTGGGTAAGTTTATCAATAAACACAACATACCCTTAAGTAAAATCAAAAAAATTGCTATAACCGGTGTCGGTTCAAGCTTCATAGATATGAATCTCTTTGGGATTGAAACTGTCAAGATAAATGAATTTACTTCCATTGGTTTAGGTGGTACCTATCTGGTACAGGCAGATGAAGCCATAGTAGTCAGCATGGGTACAGGTACAGCCTTTGTAAGGGTAGCTAACGGAAAAGTAAAACATCTGGGAGGGACAGGTGTTGGAGGAGGAACCCTGATGGGTTTAAGTAAAGAGCTACTCCATACTCTGGATTTTAAAAAGGTACTGGAAATGTCGGAAAAGGGTGATCTGGGAAAAGTAGATTTGCAATTAGGGGATATCTCCCAGGAAGAGATAGGAACCTTGCAGAAATGGATAACGGTTTCTAATTTCGGTAAGAGCAGTGATGATGCTGCTAAGGAAGATCTGGCTGCCGGGATATTTAATATGGTTTTCCAGACCATAGGTATGCTCTCTATCTTTGCTGCCCGGATGGAGGGTGATAAAAATATTATCTTTACGGGCCAGCTGGCCAATATCCCTTATGGTCAAAGGGTATTAAACAGCCTGATTGAAGCAAAGCTTTTTGATGGGAATTTTAAGTTTCCTGAATATGCGGAGTTTTCCACTGCCATCGGTGCAGCTATCTGTCTGATGAAAAATAATCTGTAATAAAAAAAAATGGCAGGGGTGGCAGGACTTGAACCCGCAGCCAACGGATTTGGAGTCCGCTACTCTACCACTTGAGCTACACCCCTGCAATACAGGCTTATTATATAATGAAATCTCAAGATTGTCAAATAATCTTCAGATTTTGTTCCTATAGACCGGTACTTCTGCAATCCATCCCTTTATCTTCCCGTATCTGATCAGCTTATCGATAAAGTAGATTTCACTAAACAGGAGATCCTTGAAATAATCCATCAGTTTTTCATTGATTACCAGTTCCATTAGAGCAAATCCATGGGTAGTACTGGCATTCATCATTGTATCCAGAATCATATTAAAAATAAACTTGTCATCAAAATTCTCTTTAGTCTCTGGAGTAGGTATAGTTTTCGGATGTTTACCGGGCAGGCTTACACCATAATTGATTAATAGATTTTCCAGTTCCCTGGACTGTTTTTCCAGGATTTTTACTCCTGTAGACAAAATCAGGTTAAACTCCGGATCATTCACATAGCTGTTATAAATCTTGGTCATCTGGATGTGCAGATACCTGTAATATAAATGATTCCAGAGCTCCCATATTTCATTGGCTGCCACTATCTCTTTCCCCCTGGCATCTGGATAAAGGGGAGGGTTTTCTATCCAGCCTTTGACCTTCATATATCTCACAAAATTAAAAAATTTTGCTACCTCTTCTTTGGTCAAGCTTATTAATATTTCCCGTAGATTATCATTATAGATTATCTCATTAATTATCTTCATGCATTTACTCATCAATAATTTCATCAGGTTGTGGATTAACCTGGCAATCTGTTTATCACTGGCTATCTCAGGAATACCGGCAGCAGGCACGTCCGTTTTACTGGGTTCCGGACTTTTAAGGGAAAATTTGCTTAATTCTTTTTCCAGTAGCTTTACCTGTTCACTATAAGAATCTTCTAATCTTTTTATGATATACTTGAAATCCTTGTCATGTACAAATGCAGATAAGAATTGCAGATTATTGATCATCAAATATCTGGATTGGGTTTTGGCCCAGATCCTGTGTACTTCCTGTACACCTAATTGGGATTGTATCAGATGGGTTTTTGTTTTCATACAATTCCTCCAAAATAATCTTTAGGAATAGTATATATCATTTTACAAAAAATATTAGCAAAAAAAGAACCATCCCTTGAGAAGGAATGGTTCTTTTCATATTTTCTGGAGCTAACGACCGGACTTGAACCGGTAACCTGCTGATTACAAGTCAGCTGCTCTGCCAATTGAGCTACGTTAGCA
The DNA here is from genome assembly GCA_012518635.1 of Halanaerobiaceae bacterium. GTDB lineage: Bacteria > Bacillota > Halanaerobiia > Halanaerobiales > DTU029 > DTU029. The sequence goes on from JAAYRT010000002.1 coordinate 12,178, forward strand.
AGATTTGGCAGGGGTGGCAGGACTTGAACCCGCAGCCAACGGATTTGGAGTCCGCTACTCTACCACTTGAGCTACACCCCTATTGACTTAACGCAAGTTAAATTATACAAAATACTTTAACTTTGGTCAAGTTATTAATCTTTAAATATTGCCTGTTTTTAAAAAATAAGTGCCTTTTTCCTCACTTTCGCCTGTATTTCTTTAAAATACTTCTTTTTTAAATCCATTTGACTAATATGTTTTTTTGTATTATAATTATTAGTGTTCATTAGACATGGGCCCATAGCTCAGTTGGTCAGAGCAACCGGCTCATAACCGGTTAGTCCCAGGTTCGAGTCCTGGTGGGCCCACCAGGTTAAAAAAGCTATCTCTAGAGAGATAGCTTTTTTGTTTTATCATATTTTTGCTGCCTGCTTCAATTGATTCCCTAATTCATTGAATCTTTCCTCTAACTCTTTCTCATCATTTGCTTCTACCAGAATACTGAGAATATCCTTTTCCAGACTATTCATCCTATTGGTATCCATTAAAATATTATCCATATTTCCCATGACAGCCTTAAATAGCTTTATTTTTTCATATAATAGTTTCAGGATCTTCTCTTCTACTGTGTTTATAGTAAAAAGATTAAAGATATTAACATTACTGGTCTGGCCTAGCCTGTGTATCCTTCCAATTCTTTGTTCCAGCTTCATTGGATTCCAGGGCAAATCATAATTTATAAGATTTTTACAGAATTGTAGATTTAA
>JAAYRT010000025.1 GCA_012518635.1 Halanaerobiaceae bacterium
AATTATATATAAGTTTCCTTACCATGTCAGGACTGGATGTTGAAATAAGAGATCTGGCTCTTATCTTCCAGAATTTGCTGGAAGTCGAAGTAGCAAGAATCAATGCAGAATTAGTACCTGTGGAAGAAACTGATTCAAGGCAGGTTCAAAAAGTAAAAAATCTGGATAATATCTGGGGCCTTCTCCTGAATCCTGATGTAGCAAATATAAAGATTGAAGGTAATTATGAGATTGTAGGAGAGAATGTTACCGTAAATAAGGATAGTAAAGTGGGCCTGGAATCGATTGAGTTAAGCATTCCATATGAATTTATTGTAACAGAAGATATGGAAATTCAAACTGATCCTGAAGAAGTAGATAGCCTGGATGAGGATACAAAGAAATTACTAAAAAGCAATTTGAAGGCAGTACTGGTTATAGAAGACTTGAATAATGATTTCCCCTTTTCTGCTACTATGGAATTATATATTGGTTCTATAAGTGAAAATTATTCAGTGGAATTAATTGAGCAGAATTTATATGTTGAAGAAAATATGATTAAAAGAATTCCTATTAAACAAAGGACCAGATATGAAACATTTACAGTAGAATTTGAGTCAAAAGATCTGGAAATCCTGGAGCAGAAGAATCTATATTCAGGGATTAAGCTAATTATACCCAAAAACTCAGAAGGTGAATCATACAAACTAAATGCAGATGATGAGTTCACCTTCAACAGAATCTATATTGGTCTTACCGGGAAAATCAATAAATAGCCTATAAATAGCCTATGGTGGTGAAAAGAAATGAGAAGAGAAAAGATGAGATTATTTATTTTACCTTTAGTGCTTTTATTGCTGCTGCCGGGATTAGCTGAGGCAGCTATGACAGCCAGAAGCATTGGCCTTGGAGACGATTTTGCCGTAATAGGTGGTTTTGAAGCCCTGTATGGAAATCCGGCTACAGTAAATCTGGATGGCCACAAATTTGTCCTGGATCTAAGTGGGACAGGGAAGTTCTGGAATAATATCCTCAGGAATGATTATATAAGTGAAAAGGATAAGGATAAATTAGTTAAGATTGCAGATAGAAATGGCCTTCTGGTGGGGGCAGAGGCCAATTCTGGTTTGAAGCTGGCTATAGGCCCGGTGCTATTCTTTGCAGAAGGACGGGGACACAGTCTTTTAAGGGTATCAGGGGATTATGCTGAGTTATTACTGAAGGGCAATGAACTGGAACGGGATTACAGTCTTGATGGTTCAAATGGAGCAGGAGCTTTTTATCTCGATACTGGTTTAAACTATTCCCACAGGTTAAATGAGAGACAGCTGGAAGCAGTGAATGAATCTATCAATAATGACAATCTTCAAATAGAAAACCTATATTTCGGCTTAACTTATCATTATCTTCAGGGTGGCTTTATCAAGTACAGGGCCACAGGGGAGTTGTTCAATATTGGCTTTGATGAGGATGGAGTGGGAGAGATTACCGGTAGTTATGGTTCAATGGCCTTATATTATCCGGAGATAGAGGGTTTTGCAGATCTGGCCAGGGGACATGCCTTTGACCTTGGGGTTTATGCAGATATAAATGAATGCTATTCAGTAGGTTTTAGTATTTTAAATCTCGCTGCCAGCCTGAAAGTGGATAAAGTCAGGGAAGAAGGATTGGAAATTAAATTCAACGAAGAGACAGAGGAATGGGAGTATGATAATACTGCAGATTTAGAGATATATAATTATGAAGAGAATGTAATGAGACTGCCTCTGATAATAAAGCTGGGTGGAAAGATGGAGGTATTTGAGGGCCTGGATCTGCTGGC
>JAAYRT010000138.1 GCA_012518635.1 Halanaerobiaceae bacterium
TTCTAAAATTTTTATTCTCCCTTTACCTATGTACCACCATCTTATAGGTTATGTTTTTTAAGAAAAACCTCCAACTTGCGTTTTACCCTCTGTAAGGCGTTGTCCACAGATTTGACATGTTTGTCCAATGCTATGGCAATATCCTGATAGGATTTGCCATCTAAATACTCCTGCAAAACATCACGCTCCAGATTGCTTAACATCTCATCAATTTGATTTTCAATCAGATCATAGGTTTCCTGGCTGACAATCAACTCTTCCGGATCTGTCAGTTTTCCACCCTTTAATACATCCAGAAGGGTACGGTCTGATTCTTCGTCATAAATAGGACGATTCAGTGAAACATAGGAGTTCAAAGGTTGATGTTTCTGGCGAGTGGCTGCCTTAATGGCTGTAATAATCTGCCTGGTAATACATAGTTCTGCAAAGGCCCGGAAGGAAGCCAGACGTTCTACCTTATAATCACGTATTGCCTTGAATAAACCAATCATGCCTTCCTGGACTATATCTTCTCTGTCAGCACCAACCAGAAAATAAGATCTTGATTTGGCTAAAACAAAGTTTCTGTACCTTTTTATAATAATCTCTTCAGCGTATTTATCACCATTTTGAACCAGTTTTATTAATTCTTCATCACTCATCCTGGAATAATCTTCATAAGGTATTTCCTGTACATTACCCCTCAACAAGACCCCTCCTAACCTCTCTGACCATGGCTTATACATTATATTATACTTATTTAGTATTGCTTCGTCAAGCTGTATAAAAAGAGGGCTAAGCCCTGTCCTTTAAGGAAGGGCCTCTTTTTTAACATAAATTGAGAGGAGATTTTTTATTAAAAAATTATACTATTTTACAGGAAAAATCCCTTACTGGCGTTGGCGTAACACCTCATAGATCAGTATAGCAGCAGCCACCGATGCATTCAATGAGGAAAATTCCCCGGGCATCGGTATCTTTACCAGAAAATCACAATTCTCCCTGACCAGTCTGCGTAATCCCTTTCCCTCGCTGCCAATGACCAGGCCGACAGGGCCCTTGAAGTCAGCCTGATAGTAAAGCATATCACCAGCCATATCGGCACCGGCAATCCAGAGGCCGGCCCTTTTCAATTCTTCAATGGCATAGTTGATATTTTTTACTTCAGACAGCAGGATGTGCTCTATTGCACCAGCAGAGCTCTTCACCACAATAGGGGTGATGCCGGCAGCACGTTTATCCTGGAAGATGACCCCATGGGCTCCGGCAGCATAAGCAGTCCTTATTATGGCTCCAAAGTTTTGCGGGTCCTGGATCTGATCCAGGATAACTATAAAAGGGGCTTCACCCCTGTCCCTGGCATGATTTACTATATCCATCGGTGTGACCAGTTCTTTTTTTTCAGCAAAGGCTATGATTCCCTGGTGGGAATGGGAACTGGCCATATGGTCAAGCTTTGTGCGGGAAATCCTTTCAACCCTGATTCCCCTGTCTTTGGCTGTCTTTATGATTTCATCAATCTTCCCGCCCCTTATCCCTTCCTGGATGAGGATTTTTTCTATTTTCCGTGTCCCTTTCAGGGCTTCAATCACCGGATTGCGTCCTTCTATCTTATCCATTTCAATCGCCTACCCCTCTCCCTCGATAAAGGAGATTATATTATCCCAGATTTCAGCCAGCCTTTCCCTTTGATTGCTCAGATAGAGGAAACCGATTAAGGCTTCAAAGCCTGTGCTCCATCTGTAATCCATCACTCCGGCATTGGTTGGAACATTGCCGGTTCCGGCATTTCTCCCCCGGCGGACGATATTCCATTCCTCTGCCGAAAGGTAATCCTCCAGTAGAGCTATAATCTTGGCCTGGGAACTGGCATTTACTATTGCCACTGTTTTTTGGTGGATATCCTGTAATTTGCGGAATCCTTTTTTCAACAGGTATTCTCTAACCATTACTTCAAAGACACTATCCCCTATATAGGCCAGCAGGCCCGGGGATAGGAGGGATGCCTCTTTTTCTGAATACATGCTTAACCCCTTTCTTTTTCCCAGATTACACCCTGGGGCGTATCCCTGACTATAATACCTAATTCGTTCAGGCCGTCTCTTATCCTGTCTGCCACGGCCCAGTCTTTTTTCTGCCTGGCCATCTCCCTGACCTCAAGGAGTAATTCTATCAAAGGCTCATGTAAACCTTCACCAGCTGTCTGGGTATCAGCTTCCCGGACATCCAGGCCCAGTATTCCCAGGATTTCTGTAAATATGGCATCAGCTTCCTTTATAAATGAATAATTGCTTTCTGTCAGAACAAAATCCTGGGCATTGACCAGCCGGTTGACGGCTGTAACAAAATCATGGACTACCCCTATGGCCCGGGCGGTATTGAAGTCATCATCCATGGCCTGCAGGAATTCATCTTTTATGGCTGCCAGATCTGGCAGTTTCTCCCCTTCCCCGGCCTTTTTATTTTCTATATCTACTTTAGTATTTAACAATCTCCTTAAATTATTGATAGTGTTTGTAATCCTCTTCAAGCTGGTACCGGCCTCTTCCAGTTCCTCCAGGCTGAAATCGATGGGAGAACGGTAATGTTTTGTCAGGAGATAATAACGGACCTCCACACCCCTATATTTCTCCAGCAGCTCCCTGGTAGTATAGAAATTACCCACTGATTTGGACATCTTTTCCCCTTTTAAATTAACCGGACCATTGTGCACCCAGTATTTGGCAAAGGGCTTATGGCCTGAGCAGGCCTCTGATTGGGCTATCTCATTCTCATGATGGGGGAAGATTAAATCTGCCCCGCCGCCATGGATATCAAAGCTTTTACCCAGGTATTTCATGGACATGGCCGAGCATTCTATATGCCATCCCGGCCAGCCTCTTCCCCAGGGACTTTCCCAATCCTTTTCCCCTTCCGGTGCCTTTTTCCAGAGGGCAAAATCAAGAGGGTTTTTCTTCTCCTCCACTATATCTATCCGGGCCCCGGCCTGCATGTCTTCCAGGGAACGGCCGGATAATTTCCCGTAATCCTCATAGTTCTCGACACTGAAATAAACATTTCCATTGACCTCATAGGCGTAACCCTTTTCCAGCAAGGTCTCTATCATGCCGATGATAGCATCTATATTCTCGGTCGCCTTGACATAATGGCTGGCCCTTTTGACATTCAGTTGTTCTATATCCTCCAGATAGGCCTGGGTGTATTTTTCCGCCAGCTCCTCTGCCGTTAGGCCCTCTTCCCTGGCCCTCTCTACTATTTTTTCGTTTATATCTGTAAAATTCTGCACATAGGTCACATCATAACCCCTGTATTCCAGATACCTGCGGATTACATCATAGGCAACTGCACTCCTGATATGCCCTATATGGGAATAATTCTGCACAGTCAAACCACAGACATAGATTCCCACTTTCCCTTCCTCCAGTGGTAGGAAGGTTTCTTTTTGCCGGGATAAGGTATTATATATTTTCAGCATCTTCACTTACCTCCTTTTCAGGTTTTTTAAATTCTACCGCTCCTTTTAATCAGATTATATGCAGGACAGCATTTTCCATAAACAAAAAGCCTCCATCTCATCACAGAGACGAAGGCTTCGTGGTTCCACTCTGTTTAGCCAATATGGAAAAATATAAATCCATATTGGCTATCTCATGTAAAATAACGGTTTTACCGTAATTCCCTACTGAAATTTCAAACTAACAGTTCCTGCTTTGAAATCTCTTCAGGAATTCAACTCCAGGATGCATAGAGATAAGCCAGCTATGGAATACTCTCAGCCAGGGTATCCCTCTCTGTCATAGTGGTCCTTATCCCCTCTTCCCTTCCTCGTTTTTTTCTCATTCAGTTTTCAAACCTGTATTTTAACAGGCCAGGCCTGCACTTGATTATTTAGCCATGGCCAGGGCTTCATCCAGCCGTTTTTCCACTTCTTCCAGGCCGAAGATATAGATAATATCACTGAGCTCCGGCCCTGAGTCCCTTCCTGTCAGGGCAAGACGCACAGGCCGGTATATCTTTTTGGCCTTGACAGGCAGTTTCTTACGCAATTCCTTGAATATATTGTTGATAGAATCCCTGTCAAACTCTGCCAGATTCCTTAAATCTTCTTTCAATGTCTTAAAGACCAGTTCCACCTCTTCGTCCTTGAACTCTGCAAGGGCCTTTTCCTTATCGGCAAATTCCAGCTCTGTAAAGAAAATCTCCGCTTCAGCAGGTATTTGTGAGAGATAGTCCACACCTGTCCTGGCCACCTCAATAACCTTTTTCAACCAGTCATACTCTTCACCGGAAATTTCTTCACCAACCAAGCCGGCTTCCTGCAGATAGGGAATAGATAGCTCCATAATCCGTTCCAGGTCTGCATCCCTTATATATTTCCCATTCATCCAGTTTAATTTCTCAATATCAAAGACAGCAGAACTCTTATTCACATCAGAGATATCAAAGAGACTAATAATTTCTTCCCTGGACATGATCTCCCTTTCATCCTTAGGAGACCAGCCCACTAAAGATAAAAAGTTAAATAAGGCTTCAGGCAGATATCCCTTTTCGCGGAATTCACCTATATATACAGCATCACTGTCACTGCGTTTTTTCAATTTGGCCCTGTTTTCATCAAGTATCAGGGGCAGGTGGGCAAACTCAGGCACTGGAAAACCGAAGGCCTCATAGAGGAGAATCTGTTTTGGTGTATTGGAGATATGATCTTCTCCCCTGATAACCTGGCTAATCTTCATCAGGGCATCATCAATAACCACTGCAAAATTATAGGTCGGCATACCGTCAGATTTAAAGATAATAAAATCATCCAGCACATCAGTACTAAACTTTATCTCTCCCCTGATCAGGTCGTTTATGATAATCTCCTGCTCTTCATCAGGCATTTTAAACCTGATGACAGGAACACGGCCTTCCTTCTTATATGCTTCCAGTTCCTCTTCCTTCAAGTGGCGGCAATGCTGATTATAACGGGGCATCTCACCTTTCCGGGCTGCCTCCTCCCGCATTGCCTGCAACTCTTCTGGTGTACAATAACAGTAATATGCCTTGCCTTCTTCCAGTAATTTCTCCGCATATTCTCTATATATATCCACCCGCTCGGACTGGCGGTAGGGGCCATATTCGCCGCCTACACCAATACCTTCATCAACATCCAGGCCTAACCATTGCATCTCCTGGATTATAATGTCTTCAAATTCCTTTGTGGAACGCTCCTGGTCTGTATCTTCTATACGCAATACCAGGGTACCCTTATTCTTTCTTGCCCAGAGCCAGTTAAATAAAGCAGTCCTCATATTACCAATATGAATCTTGCCTGTTGGACTGGGTGGAAACCGTAAGCGCATCCCTTCCATCATATCAACTCCCGCTTCTGCATTTGCTGCTTTTATTATTTTAGTTTATTAATTAGGTATTAGTTTATTTTGAACTAATTTTAAATTACACTTGTTCCTACTGTCAACTGTTCCGGCCCATCTACCAGGGCATGGCCGAACCTGCCGAATATTGCTACAGAAATATGACTGTCTCCCCTTACTACAGCAATTTTGAAACCCCCGCCCAAACCAGGGTTGATCAGGGCCAGCTGGCTATAGGCATCCTTAACAGCATTGGATACAGCCATTTTCTCCCTGGTGGTCTCTGATATCACACCACGGGCGATAGCTGCAACAGTAGTACTCTCCCTAAGTTTAATCGGTAATTTTTCTGCATTAGCTCCGGTCTGGGTTATGGCACCTTTGTAGCCATAGCCTTTTATTTTATCCAGCCAGTATTCTTCATACTCCCGGCTTCTGGTCATGGCCAGGTAAATAGCTGAACTTTCCGGAGTAATGGTCTTTTTCTCCATAGCCCGGGCATTTTCTTCAGTCTTCAGATAGCCAGAGACTATATCATTGGCTGTTATAATTCCAACCAATTTGTCATTCTCATCCAGAACAGGGAGACAACCAATTTTATGATCCGTCAAACGGCGTGCTGCCTCCTGCACTGCTACATCTTCCTTGACCATTACAACTTCTTTGGTCATAAATTTCTCAATAGGAGCATTTAAGTCCTGCTCAATTACCAGATCACTACTGCTTATGATTCCCACTATTTTATCATCTTCAACAACGATTAATCTGCCGATTTTATTCAGGGACATCAGTTTTTCTGCTTCTATTACAGTCGCATCTGGAGTAACTGTTATTGGACTGGTTGACATAATATCCTTCACTATCATAAGTTCTTCCTCCTCGTTACTTATTTATTTTTATTCAGCAAAACAACTACTTGTGCGGCAATCCCTTCCTCTCTGCCTAGGAATCCCAATTTCTCAGTGGTAGTAGCTTTGATATTTATTCTAGTTTCAGGAATCTCCAGAATCTCTGCATAATTTTTTTTCATTCCGGCAAGAAAAGGAGCCATCCTGGGTCTTTCTGCCATAATGACCATATCTATATTTTCTACACTGTAATCCTCCCGCTCCAGATAGGTTTTTACTATTTCCAGCAATTTGAGACTGGATATGCCTTTGTATTTATCATCATTATCGGGAAAATGTTGTCCAATATCACCCAGCCCCAGTGCTCCCAGTATGCTATCCATCAGAGCATGAGTCAATACATCTGCATCCGAATGTCCCTTCAATCCTTTTTCAGCGGGTATTTCCACCCCGCCTATGATCATTTTTTCGCCTTTTTCCAGGCGGTGAACATCAAAACCTATACCAATTCTCAATCCTGCATGCTCCTTCTTTCCAGTATTTTTTCTGCTATAAGTAAATCAAAAGAAGTGGTAATCTTGATATTCTCCTCAGAACCTTCAACAATCTTTACCGGTTTATTTAAGTATTCCAGTAATGAGGCATCATCAGTAACAGGATAATCCTGGGGTACTTTCTGGTGTGCCTCCATTATCTCCCTATATAAGAAAGCCTGTGGAGTTTGTACTGCAATCAAACTATCACGTTCTGGTGTTTTAATAACTGTATTTTTTTCATCAATTACCTTGACTGTATCCTTAAGCTTCGTTCCCACTGACACAGCATCATTTTCTTTAAGGGCATCTATGATATCATTCAGTAGATTCTGTGTAATCAGCGGCCTGGCACCATCATGTATTATAACATAATCAATTGCTGGTGAAAAGACCTTTAAACCAGCATAAACTGATTCACGCCTGGTCTTTCCACCAGCAACAAGTTTTATTTTTTCTGCAGGAAAATACCTGTCGATTATATCCTTCTGGCAATATTCCAGTTCATCTTCTCTCACTACAACGACAATCTGATCAATCTTCCTGTTCTCTGTAAAGACCAATAAAGTGTAATATAGTATCGGGTATGAATTCAATTCCATATATATTTTATTTTGTCTGCTTCCCATTCTTTTACCCTGACCTGCTGCAGGTATTACAACACCTATAGTCATTTATGTACTCCTTCTAGACTATTTGTTTTTTGGCGTTTGGTTTAGCAAAGATCATCCTGCCGGCTGCAGTCTGCAATATACTGGTTACCATTACAGACACCTTCTGGTTCATGAAGTTAATACCATCATCTACCACAATCATGGTTCCATCATCCAGATAGGCTACACCCTGTCCATCTTCTTTTCCTTCCTTGATAACCTTGACATGCATTTCTTCACCAGGTAAAACTATCGGTTTAACTGCATTGGCCAGCTCATTGATATTTAAAACCTTGACTCCATGTAATTCTGCTACTTTATTTAAGTTAAAATCATTTGTGATAATCTTGGCATCCATTATCTGGGCCAGTTTCACCAATTTACTATCCACTTCCTGAACATCATCAAAGTCCTGGGTCAGAATCTGTATATTGACATGGGGTTCTTTCTGCATCTGTTTTAGGATATCCAGCCCGCGTCTTCCCCGGTTCCTCTTCAGGGTCTCAGAAGAATCAGCTATGTGTCTTAATTCCTCCAGTACGAATTCCGGTACTATTAATGTTCCTTCAAGAAAACCGCTTTTAGCTACATCAGCAATCCGGCCATCGATTATTACACTTGTATCCAGTATCTTGTTGCTGATTACGGTGCCAAATATATTGTGGGGATTCTCCTCCTGTTTTAAGAATTTCACAATATCTTTTTCTTTATAGACAAAGAGGCTGAAACCCAGATAGGCAAATATTATATTTACCAGTATGCCAACGTACTTACCAATTGTACCAGTTCTAAGAATACCGGAAAAAGAAAAATTAATTAAA
>JAAYRT010000139.1 GCA_012518635.1 Halanaerobiaceae bacterium
AGAAACCGATATTGGGCTCATTCCATACCTCTACCGGCCAGGTAATTACCTCTTCCCTGCCATATCTATCTATAAGGTGGTTCAAGGTTGCCTTGACCAATTCTGCCCACTTCTCGTAAGAAGTAGGAGGACTTACATTACCCTTCCAATAAAAGATTGTTTCTTCACCTGATTTAAGCTTTTCCGGCATAAAACCCAGTTCCAGAAAGGGCCGGATACCTTGTTCCAGATAGCTGTCGATAATCCGGTCCAGATAGGTGAAGTTATAAAAGGTATGGGTCTCACCATCCAGCTCATATTCCCTATATATACCCACATCATCGGAAAATATGCCATGACCGCGGATATACTTGAAACCAATGCTCTGCTGTACTATCTCCAGATGATCAAGGTATTCTTTCTGCAGGGCCAGACCAATTCTTCCTGTACCAACACAATAGGTGGTATTATTTTTAAAGGGCCTGCCTGAAACAGGTATTTCAAGTTCTTTTACCATAAGAAACTCTCCTTATCTCCATGCAATATTTTACTGGTAGATTCCAATACCTGGTAAAACCATTTCTGCCTTGAAAATGTAAAAGAGGAGGATACTAAAACCTGGAATAAAACCAGAAAGTATGGAACTCCTTCTTATTATCAGTATTATTATCCTCCTCTTTACCATTCATTATCATGACAGGAATAATTTATTACGGATATTGCTCTAGATTGATATCTATCTTATCTTATAATATATCTCATTCCATCTAAGTTCTTTTTTCAGTTCCCTGAGGTCTGTATTTTCATCTATTACCAGGAACTCTATATCTGCCATTTCAGCAAAGTCTTCCATCATCTCTGTAGTTACTACCTTGCTGAAACCGGTGTGATGTGCTCCGCCAGCCAGTATCCAGGCAGCTATTGCTGTCTTGAAATCAGGTAAGGGTTTCCAGACAGCCCTGGCTACAGGTAATTTCGGCAGGTCTTCATCTGGCCTTACCACCTCTATCTCATTGACTATCAGCCGGAATCTATTACCCATATCAACAATGGAAGCATTGATAGCCTTACCTGGAGCAGTATTGAAAACAAGACGTACCGGATCTGCCTTACCACCTATAGATAAGGGATGAATCTCCAGGGATGGTTTTCCTTCGGCTATTGATGGACATACCTCCAGCATATGGGAACCCAGAGTCTTGGTATTACCTGGTTCCAGGTGATAGGTGTAAAACTCCATGAAGCTGGTTTCCTTTCCTCCAGCCATAACCTTCATAGCCCTTAGCAGGGCAGCGGTTTTCCAGTCTCCCTCTGCACCAAAGCCGTAACCGTCGGCCATCAGCCTCTGAACAGCCAGGCCGGGCAACTGTTTCAGGCCATGTAAAGTTTCAAAGTTAGTAGTAAATCCTTTAAAATTACCTTCTTCCAGGAAAGCCCGCAGGCCCAATTCAATCCTGGCCCCTTCCCTCAGGGACTGGTGCATGTTACCCTCTTCCAGGAGTTCTGGAACAATATTATATTCTTCCTTATATTCCTTGACCAGGTTGTCAATATCCCCGTCAGAGACCTGCTCTACAAAGGCGACCAGTTCACCGATTCCATATCCATTTACTGAATAGCCAAACTTAACTTCTGCTTCTACTTTATCCCCTTCAGTAACAGCTACCTCTCTCATATTGTCACCAAAGCGGGCTATCTTTGCTCCCTGGCTGTCCTGCCAGGCAGCTGCCACCTTACACCAGCTAGATACTTTTTCCAGAACCTCTTCATCCTGCCAGTGACCAACTACTACTTTCCTGTTCATCCGCAGTCTGGAAACCATGAAACCAAATTCCCGGTCACCATGGGCAGCCTGATTCAGGTTCATGAAGTCCATATCTATCTCTGACCAGGGAATGTCCCTATTAAACTGGGTATGCAGATGTAAGAGGGGTTTCTGTAATAATTTCAAACCATTGATCCACATCTTGGCCGGTGAGAAGGTATGCATCCAGGCAATCAAGCCGATACAGGCTTTATTGGCATTGGCCTCCAGGACCAGTTCTCTTATTGATGATGTATCTGTCATAACAGGTTTATAGACTATCCTGACCGGCAGCCTGTCCCCTTCTGCAAAATACTCTACTATTTTCTTGCTGTTTTCGGCAATCTGCCTTAAGGGCTCTTCACCATATAAGTGCTGGCTTCCGGTTACAAACCAGACTTCATAGTCCTTGATATTTAACATTTGTTTTCCTCCTTTTTATTTAAAAATCTCCCTGACTATCAGCCTGTGCAGGCTTATTTTTAACTCTGGCCGTAATAGGCATCTTTACCGTGCTTACGGTTAAAATGTTTATTTAGTATATAATCAGGCAATTCCTGAATAAAAGGATTTATGCTTATACTGTGGAATGCCATCCTGGCCAGCTCTTCCAGCACAACGCTATTATGCACTGCATTGGCCGGGTCCTTTCCCCAGGTAAAGGGTCCGTGGCCGGCCACCAGTACTCCCGGTGTATGCCGGTAATCCTTATCTTTAAATGTTTCCACTATCAGCTTCCCTGTATTCCTCTCATAATCCTGCTCAACCTCTTCTATGGTCATCATCCTGGTACAGGGAATAGCTCCATAAAAGTAGTCAGCATGGGTTGTTCCTAAACAGGGGATATCCCTGCCTGCCTGGGCCCAGGCCGTGGCATGGACTGAATGGGTATGGACCACTCCCCCTATCTCCGGAAAGTTCCTGTACAACTCCAGATGTGTTGCTGTATCAGAAGAGGGATTCAAGTCCCCCTCAACCTTATTACCGTCCAGGTCCAGGACTACCATTTTATCTGCAGTCAATTCAGCATAGGGTACACCGCTGGGCTTGATTACCACCAGGCCCCTTTCCCTGTCTATACCACTGACATTACCCCAGGTATAGATGACCAGATTCCGCCGCTGGAGTTCCAGATTGGCTTCCAGGACATTTTCCTTTAAATCCTTTAGCATCATTATCACCTTATCTATATTATAGATTATAATCAAATATTTAAAATAGAATTCAAACAACTGATTGTTTATCCGCCAGGATAATTTAACTGCAGCTTACTAACAAGTACTGCTTCTTCCCTTTGACTAGATCTTCTGCAGGTGGGGTGTCAAGTCTTCTCCCAGTTTCAGATACTTTTCATAAACTTCCTGATACTTCCTGGCCCTTTCTTCATCCGGATAATAGGTTCTGGAATAACCTGTAGCCATTTTCTCTATACCCTCTTCTATGCTGTCATAAACACCGGCTGCCACAGCGGCAAAAATTCCTGCCCCCAGGGCACAGGTCTGCTCAGATGCAGCCACCTTTATCGGCATGTTTAACACATCAGCTGTTACCTGCATAACAAAGGCGTTTTTCTGGGAAATACCACCGGTAGCTATAACCTGCTCGATTGGTACCCCTTCATTAATAAACTGGTCATTGATGGCCCTGGCACCAAAGGCTGTAGCTTCTACCAGTGCCCGGAAAACAGCAGGTGCTGAAGTACCAAGTTTCAGGCCGATGATAGCTCCCTTCAAGGTCTGGTCAGCAAAGGGAGTACGCCGCCCGTTTAACCAATCCAGGGCCAGGAGCCCGGTCTCCTCAATACTCAGCTTTTCTGCCTCTTCTGAGAGTTTTACCAGGATTCTTTCCCTGGTCTCCCTGATAATTTTTTCCTTCAGCTCTTTATCGATACCCTCCATTTCAGGCAGGATAGCCTCCAGGGGCCAGGATAAAATATTCCTGAACCAGGCATAGACATCACCAAAACCGGACTGGCCTGCCTCCAGGCCGACAACCCCCGGCATTACAGAACCATCCACCTGGCCGCAGATACCCCTGATCAATTTATTATCAATTACCTCATAAGGAGCAATCATTATATCACAGGTTGATGTTCCCATAATCTTGACGATTGTCTTTTCACCTATCCCCGCACCCACTGCCCCCATATGGGCATCAAAAGCACCGACTGCAACTGCTATCCCTTCTGGCAGGCCCAGTTTTTCTGCCCACTCAGCAGTCAGACTACCTGCCTTCTCTTCAGAGGTATAGGTCTTTTCATATAACCTGTCCCTTAAACCTGCCAGCAGGGGATCCAGACCGGTCAGGAAGTCTTCTGAGGGTAAACCACCCCATTCTTCATGCCACATGGCCTTGTGCCCGGCTGCACAGCGGCTCCGCTTCATGGACAGAGGCTCTATATTGCCAGTCAGCACAGCAGGTATCCAGTCACAGAGCTCTACCCAGGAGAAAGCAGCTTCCCTGATCTCCTCATCTATCCTTAAAATATGCAGAATTTTGGCCCAGAACCACTCGGAGGAATAGACACCCCCCACATATTTGGTATAATCCTCTCCACCCCAGGTCCAGGCCCTGGTATTTATCTCTGCCGCTTCCTTTACTGCTGTATGGTCCTTCCAGAGGATAAACATGGCATTGGGGTTCTCCCGATACTCATCCAATAAGGCCAGGGCTACCCCGTCCTCATTTACTGCACAGGGAGTAGAACCGGTCGTATCAACACCGATTCCCACCACCCTTTCCCTAACCTCTGCCCCACATTCACCAAGGGCAATATTTACTGCCTCTGTCATGGAATCAAGGTAATCCTGTGGATGATGGCGGAATTGATTGATAGCAGGGTCGCAATACTTACCCTCCAGCCATCTTTTATAATAAGAAACACCACTGGCCAGTTCCTCTCCGGTATCTGTATTCACCACCAGAGCCCGTACTGAATCAGAACCAAAATCAAGTCCTAAAACATACCTTTCTTTCACCTTTTATCCTCCTTTTCTATTTTTCCAGATATTTTGTCCCTTAAATTTTCTCATCTAAAAGATGACTTATTTACTCCTATGCAAATAATCATCTCTATCAGGTAGTATTTCCCTCCACCAGGGTAGGGGTAATTTGAATATCCAATGGACTGGAATTATCACCATTCATCCTTTTGAACAACCTCTCCATGGCAATACTGGCCATCTCTACCTTGGGGATGCTCATGGTAGTCATCCGGGGAAAGGTATATGAAGCAACACTATCATCAAAGCCCATGACAGCGATATCCCCGGGTATCCTCTTGCCCAGTCTATATAGGGCATCTATTACAGCTGTGCCCATTAAATCATTAAAGACAAAGATGGTCCTCAAATCAGGGTAATTATGTATGATACTCTCAACTATAGTGAAAATCTCTGAGTTATCGAAACCGCTGGTCAGTCCTACCAGCCCTTCATCATATTCCAGTCCCGCCTCCAGCAGGGCCTGCCGGTAGCCATTTTGCCGTATCACGGTTGTCTGGCTGTCCTTGACCCCAATAAAGGCTATCCTGCCATAGCCTTTGCCCAGCAGATATTCAACTGCCAGCCGGGCTCCTTCTATATCATCCGGCCTGACTGTATCTATGCTTTCATTGCTTCTCGCACCTGCCAGGCCCACTACCGGTATATTCTGCTCCAGGACATGTTCTACAAAATCAATCTCTTCAATCTCCCAGGTCAGGGTAGTGATGATCCCTGCTACCCGGTTCTCAACAAGGGAATCAAGATAATACCTGGCCCTCTCCTTCCTCCCATCCGTATTACAGAGATATACCCCGTAATCCTTCTCAAAGGCTATATCCTCAATGGCCCTGGCCAGTTGGGGAAAGAAAAAATTTGTAATAGAGGGGACTATATAACCGATAGTATAATTTTCATTTTTGGAAAGTGAGCGGGCAATACGATTAGGCTTATAATTTAATTCCTTTATTGCTTCTTCAACCCTTTTGGTCAGTTTTTCACTGACCCGGACACCAGAATCTTTATTTATGACTGCTGATACTGTCGCAACAGAAACACCAGCCAGTTTCGCCACATCCCTAATAGTTGCCACAAAAAACACCACCCCGGTCAGATAGAAAAACTAATTTTCTAACCGTTTAGATTTCTTAATTATAAGAATAATATAAAGAAAACTTTCTGTCAACCATAATATTTAAACAGCCTCAAAATCCCTTTTCCCATACATGATGAACAGGGTAAATATAAGCATGAATATGATTATCGCTAAAGGAAAAAATATTTTTACCAGCAGATTTCTGGCCAGAAAGAATACCAGGCCTGAAATCCAGCCAGCCAGCATAAGCAATGGTATCCTGTTATTCCTGACAATCCCGATAATGACAGCCATATTGCTGATAATAAAATGTAATAAAATTAATAGCAGATTGGCCAGTAAGATGAAGATAATAAAGCTCTGTAGTCCCAGATCTAAATTGATTAGATAATATCCGGTAATTATTGAACAGTTACTTAATATAAGCTGAAATACTTCCCGCCGTAATTGCGAAATACTCTCAATTAAAACAATATCCTTAAAGCTGAGTCCTGTACACAGGAGATTCTCATATATCCCGGCCTGTTTTCTGGAAACAGCCCGCAGGGCCAGGACATTGGCCTGCATATAGGTATTTATATATAGATAAAATAGGATCAGGTCCAGGCTGATACTTAAATTGATTTTCTCCAATAATATCAGCATAAAGATAGGGATAATAAACTGCATAATATTCTTCAGCATCCTGAATCCTTTTGCCCCTCTCCCATAACGTTCTTTCTCAGCTAAATACAGGCTTATCCCCTTTATCATAAGTAAACAGCTCCCCCAATCAGCTCTTCAATACCTATTTTCCTGAACTTTCTGTAGGCAGCAAGCACTATGGCAAAAGATAAGAGGACTGCCAGGGTTATACTGACTGCCATATCAATGGAATATCCGCCAATCCGGTAGCCTAAAACCGGACCATAGGTTAATACAAGAATAACAGCAATAGCGTAAAAGGATAATTTACTCATAGCTACAGCGGGATTTACCGAAAGCATGGTGCTGCATATGTAGTTTAAGGCTATACCGCCGTTAATCAATGGTAAATATACGAGTAAAGACAGAAATCCCGCCAGGTATAACCTGCTCCAGGCGATAATTACTATAACCATCAAGGCTGCAGGGATATACAGGGATAAAAAGAGGCCCAGAGTCTTGTATAAAATCAACCTTTTCAGGGGATAACCGGTAGCCAGGATATTCTCAAGGCCGCCATTCATCCGTTCTGTGATATCCTTTGATATTGGGTAGACATATAGCATCATCAGGGCCAGGGACATGGAGTAAACGAAAATAAAATAATAGGCTATATTCAAATCATAACCTGTCTGTTCATAGAGGGCTTTAGTACCATATCCTATAGCACAATATAATAATGAAAACAGGATTTTCAGCAGGATAAATGTTTTATTCCTGTAAATCACTTTTAGCTCTTTCATCAGGATGGCCATCTTCAATCCCTCTCTCCGGATTTCAAATAAAGGTCTTCCAGGCTTGTCTCATTTAAATCAAGCTTATTATATACCCCTGCTATTTTACCTTTTCGTAATATAGCAACATCTGTACATATCTTTTCCAGCTCAGATAA
>JAAYRT010000140.1 GCA_012518635.1 Halanaerobiaceae bacterium
ATAAAAGGGGCAAGGGCCCCTTACTTATTTTCTAATCATCCTTATCAATTTTCTTTTTCTCTTTAAGCTCCCGGTGAGTAATTATCTCATCACCTATCTCAATATCATCAGGACTTAGATTATAGGCTGCTTCTGCCATCACAACAGGTTCTTTCAGCTTTTTTTCCTGTTTTTTTATTTTTTTCTTTTTCATCCTATCACTCCCTTTAAAATAGTATAGAACAATATTTATTTTTTTATTCATCTTACTCCTACTTTTTCAAAGAAAAAAAAGAAAGGATTATAGTAATCCTTTCTTCTGGCTATGAAAATATGTATGAAACTCTTTTAGCCTTCTACTGAATCTTTAAAAGATTTACCAGCTCTAAATACTGGAACGGTTCTTGCGGGAATGGTAATCTCCTCACCGGTTTGAGGATTTCTTCCTTTTCTTTCACTACGATTCCTTACTTCAAATGTACCAAACCCGATAATCTGTACACTTTTCCTGTCGGCTTCAGCTTTGCGTGCTTCACCACTTAAAAACTCAACGATGGTATCAAACACTGCATTAACAGCTTCGCCTGAATCCTTTTTAGTCAATCCAGTTCTTTCAGCTACAGCATCGATTAAATCAGTTTTGGTCATAATTGTCACCCCCCCTTTTTCTTCCTTGCTTTATAATTTCACTACTTAATATTCGCGGTATAACAATAATCTCCTGCATGTTTATGTATATTTTTTTGAAAAAACATAAAAAAATAGGGCTTAAGGTTATTTTACCTCAAGCCCGAAAAAAAATACGTCTTGTTAAAGAATAATACAGATTAAACCGCCACTACCTTCATTAACGATTTTTTCAATGGTATCTTTTATTTTATGCTGGGCCGATTCCGGCATCCTGTATAATTTATTGGAAATTCCTTCTTTCATTATATCATGGAGTGAACGGCCTAAAAACTCGGTTTCCCAGATATCTTCCGGATTATCTTCAAAATCCTTCTGCAGGAAGGAAATCAGTTCCTCTGATTGTTTTTCTGTACCTACTACCGGTGAGACCTCAGCATTAATATCAGCTCTTATCATATGTATAGAAGGTGCATTGGCCTTTAGCTTAACTCCAAATTGATTTCCCCTTTTAATAATCTCAGGCTCATCAAAAATCATATCTTCTAGTGAAGGGGTGACAATACCATAACCTTTTTCCCTAACATCAGCTAAGGCCCCGGCAATCCTGTCATATTCTTTTTTGGCTATACTTAAATCCTTAACTAATGAAAGGAGTTCAAAATCATTCTTTATGGAAAAACCACTGATCTCTTCAAGGGTCTGATAAAATAGACTTTCCAGAATACCAATAGAAATTCTGGCAATACCTTCTCCCAGGTCTATGCTTTCCAGATATACTTCCCGGACAAATTCATTATCAGCCAGCAGATGGACGATATTCTCAATATCCCTTATCTTTACTGCTTCCTCTACTGAGCCCAATACACTTTCATCAAAACTTTTTCTTATCTTATTGTCTGCAGGCAGGCCATTCACCCAGGGCGGAAGTTCAATATAAATCTCCCGGATAGGAAATTCATAAAGGATATTGTGTAATATATTTTCAATATCTTTTTTCTGCAAATTTAAACAGTCAACTGGTAAAACCGGAACTGCATATTTTTCGCTCAATTTTTTCGCTAATTGTATTGTTTTATTATCCCCTGCATTAGCTGAATTTAAAATAACAATAAAAGGTTTTCCTATCTCCCTGAGCTCATTGATTACCCTTTCTTCTGCCATTACAAAATTATGTCTGGGAATCTCTGAAAAACTTCCGTCTGTCGTTATTACCAGGCCAATAGTTGAATGTTCCCGGATGACCTTTTCTGTTCCCAGTTCAGCAGCCTCCTGAAAGGGGATATCATGAGGATACCAGGGTGTGGAGACCATACGGGGACCCTTTTCATCCTCATAACCCTGGGCACCTGGAACAGTATAGCCGACACAATCAATCATCCTTACTTTAAAATTTATATTTTCTCCTAACTCCACCCTTATGGCTTCTTCTGGTACAAACTTAGGCTCAGTAGTCATTATGGTCTTGCCCCTGGCACTCTGAGGGAGTTCATCTTTTGAACGCTCCTTAATATATTTGTCATTAATTAAAGGCAAAACATACTGTTCCATAAACTTTTTTATAAAGGTTGATTTTCCTGTCCGAACCGGCCCAACTACTCCTATATATATATCTCCATTGGTCCTTTCACTTATATCCCTGTATAAGTCAAATTGCTCCACTCATTCCCCTCCTTTTCCCTTTATTTTTAGAATAAAAATATTCATTAATCTTTCATCATCCCTCCCGCTAATTTATTAAATATAATGAATTTTAATTTCATTACCTGTTAAAGTAAATAAACATCAGTATATATATATGAAGGCAAGTCTTAAATATTACTTTTAATAAAAAAAAGACCATCTCTCTGGAGACAGTCTTTCGGAAAAAATTATATTTAAACTTTATAGCTGCCAGTTATCTTCCTTTACTACCTCTTCAATCTCCTGTTTGGGACACCGCAACATCAAATCCTCTACTGCCTGTAAGGCATCTTTTTCCTCAAAAAGCACCTTATAAATTTGACTGGTAATAGGGATTTCAAAATCAAAATTACCCTTTTGATACCATCTATAAAAAGCCTTTGTAGATCTTACACCTTCAACGGTCTGGCCTATCTCTTTTAGTGCTTCAGCTAAAGTATGGCCTTCACCTATCTTGACTCCAAAATTCCTGTTCCTGCTATATTCACTGGTACAGGTAACCACTAAGTCACCCATACCGCTTAAACCGGCAAAGGTCAATAATTTTCCACCCATAGCTGCACCGATCTTGCTCATCTCATATAAGCCGCGGGTTATCAGGGCAGCCTTTGTATTATCTCCATATCCCAGACCATCTGAAATCCCTGCTGCTATTGCTATAATGTTTTTAATGGCCCCCCCTATTTCTACACCTATTATATCCGGATTAGTATAGACCCTGAATTTAGAGGACATCATCGACTTCTGTATTAATTGAGCCACCTTTTTATCCTTTGAAGCAGCAACCACAGTTGTCGGTAAGCCCCACATAACCTCCTCAGCATGGCTGGGGCCGGACAGAACGACAATGGGATTGTCCAGGTATTCTTTGATTATTTGCGAATTACGCAGGAAAGTCTCTTCCTCCATTCCCTTGGCTGTAGAGACAATGATCTGCTCTTTTCTAACATTTCCTCTAATCTCTTCAAGAATTTCCCGGTTCACATGGGTGGGTACGGCCAGAACAAGGATATCCCCATATGTACTTGCTTCTTCCAGACAATCAGTAGCTCTAATATTTTCTGAAAGCTTTATTTCCGGAAAATACCTGCTATTTATATTCAACTCATTAATATCATTTTTCAATCCTTGATTCCGCACATAAATCAGGACCTCATGTCCATTATTGGCAAATATCTGGGCTATCGCAGTTCCCCAGCTGCCTCCACCAATAATAGTAATTTTTCCTTTCATAGGCGATCACCTTTCTTTGCGAAAAAGGGCAAGTTAATTTTATTTTCACTTTTATTTATCAACCTATTGATGTTTGTCCTATGTCGTAAAACAAGTAATATAGCAAAAATTAGGGCAAAAATAATATCATAAATATCTCCCTTTAATAAATAAATAACCAGGGGCAGGCTGACTCCGCTGATTATTGAAGCCAGAGAAATATAGCGGCTGAATAAAACCACTATGAGCCAGATTATAAAAAAGATGAAAAAGGCCAGGGGATAAAGGCTGAATAGCACACCACAGGTTGTTGCTACCCCTTTGCCCCCGGAAAACCTGAGAAAGATTGACCAGTTATGGCCGATAATCACAAATAAGGCTATAATCAAAAGGCTAAATTCCGGTAATTCCGCTGATAAGAGCCATCTGGCTATACTAACAGCCAGGATAGCCTTTAATACATCCAATACAGCCACCATAAAACCATATTTAAAACCCAATACCCGCCCCGCATTGGTAGCACCTACATTACCACTGCCGAATTCCCTGACATCTTTACCAACCAGCAGCCTGGTCATTATATAGGCAAAGGGTATGGCACCAATAGTATAAGAAATTATTATGGCAATAATAAAACTCAGCATAGAAACCTCTCCTAATTCCTCTTTTTCAAGATAATCCTGATTGAAGTACCGACAAAACCAAAAGCATCCCTCAAAGCATTTTCCAGATAACGTTCATAGGAAAAATGCATCAACTCGGGATCATTTACAAAAAGAAGGAAGGTAGGTGGTTTTATACCAACCTGTGTCGCATACAATAACTTCAATTTCTTTCCCCTATAACCGGGTGGTTCCCGTAAAAGCATGGCCTCTTCCAGGACTTCATTTAATAATCCTGTTTTTATACGCAAGGAATTTTGATCAACAACATATTCCAGCAGTTCCAGTGCTTCTGGAACCCTCTGACCGGTCAGGGCAGATATAAAGGTTACAGGGGCATAGGTCAGGAATTTCAGCTCATCATAAATGTCTTTTTTATATTCCTCCATGGTTTTACTGTCTTTTTCAATCAGATCCCATTTGTTGACAGCCAGAACAATAGCTTTGCCATTTTCATGGGCATAACCTACAATCCTCTTGTCCTGGGCAGTTATTCCTTCCCTGGCATCAATCATCATCAATACTGCATCTGCCCGGTCTATTGCCCTGATTGTCCTGATAACACTATAATATTCTACAGAATCTTTTATCCGGGCTTTACGCCTGAGACCAGCTGTGTCAATCAGATTGTATTTTACCCCGTTTACCTCCACCAGGGTATCAATGGCATCCCTGGTAGTCCCGGGAATATCACTGACTATCGCCCGTTCCTGGCCGGCTATATGATTAACCAGTGAAGATTTACCTACATTAGGCTTACCAACAATGGCAATATTAAGGGCTTCATCTGTTTCCTCTTCTACAGTTTCAGGCAGGTTTTCTATAATTTTTTCCAGTAAATCCCCAATATTCTTACCATGCTCTGCAGACAGGGGAATTATCTCTTCAAAACCCAGTGAAAAAAACTGCCAGGTAATTTCATCTGCCAGGGTAAAATCATCTACCTTATTAATTACCAGTATAATCTTCTTATTTGCTTTCCTTAAGTAGCCAGCAATCTCCTCATCCAGGTTGGTAACCCCGCTGCGGCCGTCAACTACAAATAAAAGCAGATCTGCTTCTTCAATAGCCAGCTCTGCCTGTTGGCGGATTTTACTGACAATGATATCATCACTATCTGTCTCAATACCACCTGTATCGATGAGAATAAATTTTTCCTCCTGCCACTCCACATCTGCATAGATACGGTCTCTGGTTATACCAGGTTCACTTTTTACTATAGAGATGCGGATTCCAGCCATTCTATTAAATAAAGTTGATTTCCCTACATTGGGCCTGCCGACAATGGCAACAACAGGTTTAGCCATCTATTAACACCCCCAACATTTCCTGTAGATTAGCTGCAAAATATATCTTTAGCTCCGGAAATTCATTTTTCAGATCTTCACTATCAAGATTATCTAGAAATACTCCCTCAGGGTTTAAAACAATATCAGGAATTATGATATATTCCGGTTTTGGGCTCAAGTCCTTAATTTTATTCAGAATATCCTGTCCAGTCAACAAGCCAGTGACAGTTACAGAACTGCCAAAAAAATGATTCTCCACCGGGATAGTATAGATATCCAGGCCGGGTATCTCCTGTAATTTGCTTATTACAGGTGATAAAGCCTCATTTCCCAGAATACCCGTTATGATTCCTACAGTCTTTTCCCTGACCCTTTCTGGCAGGGACAGGCTGGAAAACTCCTCCCACAGGAGACGGGTCAAGCCAATACCATTTTCCAACTGGGGAAAATCATTATATTCTGCCAGAGGAGGAATACTTTCATTAGCCAGAAAATAAAATTCATCAGCTATATAAAGAAAGTTCTCCCCAAATTGATTTTTTATCTTTAGCTGCCATTTTTTAAGCGGTTCAAGGGTCTCATTGGCTGTTATATGGTTATAATTCTCAATCCCCTCTAAATTGAAACGGTGTCTGGTCAATCCTACCGGTACAGCTCCAATGGATAATACATTAGGATGAAATGATAACAAATCCCTTATGCTTTTATCCAGTTCAGGACCATCATTATAGCCTGGACATAAAACCAGCTGGGTATGAAAACATATACCCTTTCCAGCCAGGTATCCTAATTGCTCCATAATCCTGCCAGCCCGGGGATTTTTCATCATTTCTACCCTCAAGGCTGGATTAGTGGTATGTACGGAAATATAGAGTGGGCTAAGTTTGAGTTCAACGATTCTCTGCAATTCCTCCTCGTTTAAATTGCTGAGGGTAATAAAACTGCCCTGCAGAAAGGAGAAACGGTAATCATCATCTTTTAACAATAATGAATTCCTCATTCCCCGGGGCTGTTGTTTCACAAAACAAAAGATACAGTCGTTTTTACACAATTTTAAACCATCAAAAATTATATCATCAAAGAGCAGGCCTAAAGACTCATCAGCGTCTTTTTCAATCTCAATCTCCCAGATCTCACCATCTGCTTTTTGTACCGTTAAAACAAAAAAATCAGCTGCTATTCCATACTGATAATCTATATAATCCCTGATCTCTTTTCCATCTATACTCAGCAAATAATCACCAGGATTTATCTCCAGTTCCCTGGCGATACTGCCTGGCTCTACAGCGCTTATCCTTATCATTCATATATAACCTCCTGTAAAGTGATAATATCACATTTCACAAAACTTAGCAATATATTCTTTCACCCTCAGGACAGTTGCAAGGAATTTAGGATAAGCCAGCTGCAGGCCGATTATGCTTATTACGCGGCCTGGAAAGATAAGGCCTAAACGGCGGGACAAAAAACCTCCAATCCTGACCAGGATGTTGACATTTTCCAGCGCATTTACCAGCAATACCTCCCTCTCGGGAATCCCGTATAGTTCCATTATATCCTGTAGGAGGCCAATTACAATTTTATCGGAGCCACCCATCCCCTGAATATAGATCTTGTTACCCCTCTTATCATAACCATAAAAAAAGGGGATACCGATTTCTTCACTTTTTTTCCTGTCAAAAAAGGGAATTTCTCTAATCTCCTTAATGTCCGGGATTCTGTCCTCTGCCAGGAGTCCAAGATGGATGGCAGCTGAAAGGACAGAGGAATGGGCCGCCCCGTAACAATGATATAATACAATCATCCTATCAGCCCTTTATTTTACCGTATAATTTCCTGCAGGAATATTTATATAAAGCAAAGGCCAGTCTCTTAAAACCCGCTTTATCCGTAAAAACAGCCAGTTTAAAACCCCAATTTTCATAGCGGGAGATATCCAGCAACCTATAACCAGGATCTATCCCGAACATCTCCAGGTAACCTTCAAGGGCCTGGAGAACCACCCTTTTCTTCCTGCCTCCAACCAACAAAAATATATTCTCAGGCCAATCAGGATATATTTTCTGCAGGACTCTTTTCTCATTTTTATATTTCTCATAATCCAGTAAAGCAGAGTCAAACACTTCATTTAAACTATTTCTTTTATTAAATAATAAATAAAATAAAAAAAAGGGCAGCAGGCTATACCGTGTACAGTAAAATATGGTTAATTTTATCTCCCCCTCAATGCCTGACAATAATCTTGATACCATTCTCCAGGTCATGGACCATGGCCAGGGTAATCCGGGCCAGCAGGCTGCTTATCTCTTCCATTTCTTCCTGGGTATCAGCATAGAAGATAGGTATGCCGCCTCCAACCTTATCCCTCATATTTTTGGTTGTAATGATTGCCAGTATATTGCTCTCGCCCATTTTTTCCTCCTTAATCAGCTGCTTTCCTGCCGATCTTATCTTTAAGGGGTTTCCGCTGTGAACTCTCCAGAACCGGTATCCTTTCCACTGCTTTTTTGATGAAAATCTCATCAGGTTCCTGAGGGATAAAGATGATATTTAAGGTCCCATTATCTATATTTAACCTGGCCAGGGGAGAAAAATGTTGTAGTCCCTGGTCAAGTTTTATGCCCATTAAAATAGCCAGATCATGTAAAATTGCCTGTCTCTGGCCCAGATTGGCCAATGTTGCCCTGGCATTTTCATCTTTGGGTATAATCTTCAGGCCCACACCCTCTTTGTTCCAGGTTTCCAGGGCCTCTTCTTCCCCTATATTCATCATAATAACCTCATCAATACCGATACTTTTACCCTTAAAAGCAATATCTACTATCTGCACCTCCGCTATATCCCCGACTGTAGGCCCTTTCATAAACCAGTGTAGAATATAGGCAACAATACTGCCACCAATTATGGAAGCTAGCCAGTTAAAATAATAATAGAATAAACTGGCTGCAAAGGAGCTGATTAAAGCAAGGTAATTCCTGGCCTCAAACAATTTTGCTATCCCTTCAATATAGGCTTCCCCCCTGGGAATCAATTCGGTCTTCTCTACCCTGGCCAGGCTTTCCCGCTCCATTGACCTTATATCCCTGAATTGTTGAGCAGCGATGGTTATAAAGGTTACAGCAATAAATTCCTTTTCCAGCAGGACCGGTATGACCAGTGCACCCAGGGCTGCAGCTATGGCCCCCAGGGTCAGATGGATAGCATAGGAGTGAGGATAACTGGGAAACTGGCGGTAATCTATTTTTAACATAAAGGCCCGGACAGTAAAACCAAGGAGTAAGCTGAGCAAAAACATTCTGCTATATTCAAACATCAACTAATTCCCTTTCTACTTGAGTTCTCTTTTGAAAAATTCCTTCACCCTTTTTCCTACCCCTGTTATGCTCCCTTCATTAATAAATAAAAAGAGAATTATTCCAATCGCACTTATACCAAGAATCCAGCTAATACTGGAAAAAATACTACCTCTTTCAGCTTTCTCACCTGCACCACCATCCTTATTAGCAGCAAGCAACCTGCTCACTGGTTCGGCAAATAACCGGGCACTGGCTATAGCCTGCTCTTTTGTTGTCACATGTGTACCAAATTCCAGTAATAATGAATGTGGAGCCACATGCTGGTTATAGCTGCCCCTGCCGTAAAATATCCCTTTTATCAAGCCTGGATATAGTTCATCGGCAATGGCCTTTAATCTCTTAGCGAATTGATCATTGACCTTATGATTAGGGTTCTGTCTTCCTACCACCAATCTAATCTGGCTGATCAATTCTCCATTTACTTCCTGCTGATATTCTTCTTTCCTGGGAATGGCATCCCGGTGAATATCAAAGATCAGATCAGGTTCCTTCTGCACCAGCTCAGCCACAGTCGCCCGGGAACGTTCATAGGCAGCCCCGTCATGAGGCAGGTGCATGTTATCACTCCAAAAGACTGTAATTCCCTTGCTCTCCAATGCATTCTTCAGGGCATCCCCTACCTCATGAATTTCTCCTACCCCATCTATGTTGACTGGTCCTGGTAAGTATGATTCATCATTATGAGTATGGTAAAGGGCTACTACTCTATTACCCTCTGCTGCCAGCGGAATCTGCAGAGTCAAATCTGTCTCCAGTTCTGCCAGCAGATCAACCTTCCCCTTCTCTTTACAGACAGCCCTGTCCCCCTTCACTTCTATTATCTCATATTCCATATTATCCTCATCTATATATCTATCACCGGGGCTGACAGCCAGAGCTGTACCGAATATATACCTGCCTTCCTGATTATAGACCCAGACCACATCCTCTTCCCTGTGGCCGATAATTTCTTCCAGTCTATTACCTTCTGTTTTTTCCCCCAATACAGGCAGATATAAAAGAAGACAGAAAAATAATAACAGGATTTTTATCTTTTTCACTCTTCTCCTCCTTTTCCAAAAGGCCCCCCTGACAACCTTTCAAGGGATTCTCCCAGCAGTTCTGCCAGCAATAAGGCCAGAACCCCTGAAATTACGATACTATCATAGACTCCGGCACCACCTATCCTCACCTGTCCCCTGAACTCACCTGTAAGGACCTGGTAATAAATAAATAGATTGTAAAGCAAAAAACCCAGAGTACCGGCAATAAAGGCAGCCCTGCGGGATCTGCCCAGGAGATAAGCAATCAGGCCCCCACTGATGGCAAATATATACATGGGATCAAGTATATCCTGGCCATGGCCAAAATCTTTTAAAACTATACTCAGGGCATAAATGCATATTGCAGTAAGAATAGTAGCGATTATGGCCCGTAACCTTTCCCTTTTTGAATCTGCCTTTATAAATACATAGATTGATAATATCAGGGGAATCAGGGCTCCGCCTAAATTTACTGTCAGGAGAGGATCCCTGCTGAGGGTCAAATCAATAAAGCTGCCGATAATCATAGAAGCAATTACAACTAAGGCAGCAGTATCTGTTAAGTACAGGCGGTCAAGTACCCTGTGGGCTGCACCCAGATAGACCAGAAGGCCAGTAATCATCAGCAATATTATTCCTATTGACATTCTTTCACCCCTAAAATATTCCTACCTACACAGGATATTATCTCACTGATTTCTCCTTCTTATTCTCTTCAGGACATAAAAAAAGCCATCTCTTTTTTAGAGATGGCCCTGTGTTTTATTATTCTTCATCTGTATCAGTATTTTCTTCTGCAGCAGTATTGAAGATATCCCCTACCAGCTCTCTGATGGTTACTCCTCCACTGCCTTCCTCTTCTTTCTGGACTTCAGGCTTTGCAGCCACCTTTACAGCCGACTTTTCCTGTAATTCTTTGATACTTAAACCAACCCTCTTTTGTCCTTCATCTATGTTCAGAATCTTCACCTGGACCTCTTCTCCCTCACTTACCACTTCATCAGGGGTTTTTACATGGCGATGTGATAATTGGGAGATATGGATCAGTCCCTCTACACCTTCTCCTACTTCTACAAAGGCACCGAAATCAACAATCTTGGTAACAGTACCGCTGATAACTTCCCCTTCATAATGCTTTTTCACAAACTCTTGCCAGGGATCCGGTAATAGCTGTTTGTAACCCAGGGAAATCCTTTCTTCGTCTTTATCTATACTCAAGACCTTAACTTCGATTTCCTGTCCTTCCTCAAACATCTCAGAAGGATGGCCAATCCTGCCCCAGGACATTTCAGAGATATGGAGAAGTCCTTCGACACCGCCAAGATCTACAAAGGCACCGAAGTCAACCAGTTTGGTTATTTGACCTTTTACTGTCTGGCCTGCTTCCAGGTTAGCCAGGGTTTTTTCTTTTTCTTTTTCCTTTTCTTCCTCCAGCACTTCCCTGGCAGAAAGAACCACATTGTTTTTATCCCTTTCTACTTCAATAACTTTTAGACGCAATGTTTTTCCTACATATTCATCTAAATTTTCAACAAAACCAATTGCCACATGGGATGCAGGTATAAAGCCTCTTAAACCCACATCAGCCACCAGGCCGCCTTTAACGACTTTAGTAACTTCAGCTTCAATGATTTTATTATTTTCAAAGGCATCCATGATGCTTTCCCAGGCTTTTTCAAAATCTGCCCTCTTCTTGGATAGGATCATATTGCCTTCACTATCTTCCAGTGTTAATACTACAACATCGATTTCTTCATTTAATTCCACAATCTCATGGGGATCAGATATATCTTTATATGTTAATTCCCTTAAGGGAATGAATCCATCGGTTTTGTAGTTAACATCCACATAAACACCATCTTCTTTTATTTGACTTACAGTACCTTTTACAATCTGGCCCCTCTTCAGATCAGCAATACTGTAGTCAATCTCTTCACTGAGATTGTTTTCTACTGCTGGACTTTCATTATTCACCTCAGCAGTGTTTTCATTTGTTTCTGTCCCGTCTACTACTCCTTCCTCTGTAATATTTTCGTCAAGCTTTAAATCTTTTTTCTCTTCACTCATAGCCTCAATAACCTCCTTGATTAACCATTCGGGGGTCGATGCCCCTGCTGTAATACCTATTTTTTCTTTATTTTTTAACCACTGCTTATCTATATCAGCAGCAGTCTCTATATGATAAGTTGGGGTACCAGTTTCCAGGCAAATTTCAGCAAGTCTTTTGGTGTTTGCACTGTTATATCCCCCAATTACAAACATTAAATCCACCTTTTCTGCCAGTTCTCGGGCAGAACGCTGTCGTGTTTCTGTTGTATTACAGATGGTATTATGTATTTTAATTTCCATACTTCTTTCTATAACGGAAGATAGTAAATCCCGGAAGGATTCCGGCGATTTGGTTGTCTGGGCAAGAAATCCTATTTTACTACTTAATTTTAAAGACTGCAATTCCTCTATGTTATTGACTATATATGCTTTACCCCCTGTAGAACCATAGATACCCTTTACCTCAGGATGTTCCGGATCGCCAAATATAATGGTTTGATAACCTTCATCTACAAGGCTTTTAGCAACCCTCTGGGCCTTTGTTACAAAGGGACAGGTAGCATCAACTACAGTCAATCCCCTTTCCCTGGCTGCCTTAATAACATCAGGGGAAACCCCGTGGGATCTGATTATAACTACCCCTTCTTCTATCTCCTCCAGGGAATCAATGGCCCTGACTCCCTTCTCTTCCAGTTTCTTCACAACCTGGGGATTATGGATTATTGGACCTAATGTATAAACAGGGGAAGCAGAACTCTGGGCTGTTTCCATGGCTCTTTCTATTGCCCTTTTTACTCCAAAACAAAAACCAGCTTCTTCAGCAATAATAAAATCCAAAACTGCTACCTCCCCAGGAAAACATACTTTTTTCTAGTATATCCAGAGCACTGTAATTAATACATCAATATAACTTTTCGCCATTCATCTTTATAATCCTGCTTTAATTTAAGAAATTTGTAATTTAAAGTTTGTCCAGCTCTGCCTGGATTTTACTCATAATGTATTCTCCAGCCTCTATCCGTTCTTCCCTGGTTAGTTTACGGTCATAATATTTGTCCA
>JAAYRT010000003.1 GCA_012518635.1 Halanaerobiaceae bacterium
CCTGGCCCTGGATACAATTGGGGCTGGGTTAGGAGTAGGTTTGACTGGTTTTACCTATCTATTTCCTGTTATAATAGGTATAATAAATATACTCTTTGTCGGTGCAGGTTTTTTAGCCGGCAGGAAACTCGGTGATAGATTACCGTCTTATTTCAACATCATTGCCGGTTTTATAATTATCGCCCTTGGTTTATTGAATTTCTTCAGATAGGAGTATTGCCATGATTATTGGATTAACCGGTGGAATCGCCTCAGGTAAGAGCACTGTAAGTAATTATCTGGCCGAGCTGGGAGCAATCATAATCGATGCTGATAAGATAGCCCATGAAATCATGGAAAAGGGAAAGCCTGCCTATTGGCAGGTTATAGAGGCCTTTGGCCGGGGAATACTTGCTGAAAATGGCGAGATAGACCGGTCCCGGCTGGGTAAAATAGTCTTCAATGACCCGGAGCAGAAAAAAACACTGGAGGAAATCACCCATCCCCAAGTCATCAGGGAGATGAGGGAGAAAATAGAGGAATACAGGGCAGAGAATAAAGTCATAGTCCTGGATATTCCTCTGCTTTTTGAAGCAGGACTGGAGTTCATGGTTGATGAAATCTGGGTGGTCTATGTGGATAGAGAGACCCAGCTGCAGCGGCTGATGGCCCGGGACGGGCTCAGTTACCAGGAGGCCAATAAAAGGATTCAGGCCCAGATGTCCCTGGAGGAGAAAAGGGAACTGGCTGATTTCCTTATAGATAATAGAAGCACTATAGAAGATTTAAAAAGGAAAGTCTTATTAAAATGGAGGGAGATTAATGAAATTTAAAAGGATTGCTTTAATTGCCCATGATGAGAAAAAGCCGGAGATGATTGAATTCGCCAAGAGAAACCGGGACCTCTTGATCCAGTGTGACCTGGTAGCAACAGGTACCACTGGACGCCTGATTGCTGAACGCACTGGCCTGCCGGTGGAGAGGATGGAATCAGGCCCCTTGGGGGGAGACCAGATGATTGGTGCCGAGGTTGCCAAAAAGAGGATACATGGAATTATCTTCCTGAGGGATCCCTTGACCTCACAGCCCCATGAGCCGGATATTACTGCCCTTTTAAGGGTTTGTGATGTGCATAATGTCCCCCTGGCTACCAATCTGGCCACAGCAGAACTGGTTCTGTATGGTATTGTAAAAGATTCTTTAAAATCATAAATCCTGTTTTGCAGGTATAACCAGAAGGCTCAATAAGGTAATAAACAGAACAGGCGAGGAATATAATGGGAAATAAGATATTAAATTTAGCAGCAAAAGGTGGCAATAATGGTAATAAGAGGAGAAAAGATAAAGAGAGCTTTTTTTATTTTATTTGTATTAATTCTTTCAATGTTATTGGCCAGCCAGATTCACTGGTTCTGGAAAATGCTTTATCCATTAAAATATGAAGAGATAATTATAGCGAGTGCCAGGAGATATCAGCTGGATCCCTCTTTGGTGGCAGCAATAGTTTTTGTAGAAAGCAAATATATTCCCACTGCCAGTTCCTACCGGGGGGCAAGGGGCCTGATGCAGATCATGCCAAATACAGGGATGTGGATAGCCGAACAGCTGGCCATGAAGGAATTTGACCTAAACATGTTATTTGATCCGCTGATTAATGTTAGTTTTGGCTGCTGGTATCTGGCCAATCTCCAACAGGAATTTAATGATGATTTGATTGTGGTGCTGGCTGCCTATAATGCCGGGAGAGGTAATGTCAAGAAATGGCTGGAAAGCAATACCTGGGATGGCTGCCAGGAAAACATCGAACACCTGCCTTTTCCGGAAACCAGGCGATATATCCAACAGGTACTGGCAGTATATGAAAAATACAGGGAGATATATGATCTGTAAATAACTGTTAATGGCCCGAAAAGGTTTGACATTTAGATAATCATATTGTAAAATAAGAAAAGATTTTTATAACATATGTCATACTTAATAAAAGATAATCTTTTTTTATCTAATGGGGGGTGGTATAGGACAGGCCTGGGTTTTCTGGCACAAACCAAGTAGAAAAAGGAGTAGTCTGAAGTAGTCTTGATATGATTTTTTTAAGAAGCAGTTTATAAGA
>JAAYRT010000026.1 GCA_012518635.1 Halanaerobiaceae bacterium
CAGCAGAAATAGAATTCTGCACGATATCCAGGATGTGTAGAGATAGTTCCCGCATAAGCTCACCATTTATAAGTAATAATAGGTACCGGCATACTCAGCCAGCAGTTTTAATTGGCTGCAGCCTTTTCTTCCTGCTTTCTGTAATTATCCAGGATAGCAGGTATCTTGTCTGGAGTCAGACGTCCATGTGTATCATCATTTATCATGATAACCGGAGCCAGTCCGCAGGCACCAATACAGGCCACTGTCTCCAAGGTAAAACTCAAGTCTTCAGTAGTGCCACCACTGGTAACACCCAGCTCTTTTTCCAGAGCCTGCAATACATTAGCAGCACCACGCACGTGACAGACAGTACCTGTACAAACCCTGATAACATTTTTACCTCTTGGTTTCAGATGAAACTGGGTATAGAAGGTAACTACACCATATACCTGAGTTACAGACATACCCAGATAATTGGCAATCTCCCTTAAAACATCCTTAGGTAAGTAACCATATGCCTCCTGGGCTTCCTGTAAAACTGGTATAAGATAGCGTTCTTCCTGTGGATAATTTTTAAGAACTTCTCTTAATGGGGCAAGGTACTCTTCCATATTTTCCTTACCATGACCACAGACACAACCCATGTTTTCCAACCCCTTTCCCATAATTATAGCTTGTTATTTTTTTAACTTATTTAGGCATAAAAAATACATAAAAATAAAGCAATTTTTTCCAAGGCATGTTAATTTTTTCACATTTCCTGCCTACCTTCCTTATACTTTCGCGCCCCAGGTTTGTCAATAGTTCAGGGAGAATATAGAATAGATAGAATCTTCTATACAATTAGTTGAGAAACTCTTCCAGAAATATGTAAAGTTCCTCTGTCAGGGGAAACCCTCTTTCTTCCCTGCCGCACTTGCCGATATCAGTTAGATAATGGCTGTCAGAACCGGTAATATAAACATAGTGCTGCAGATAGGGATGTTTCTCCAGGAATTTCCCGGCCCCGGTATTCCTGGAAATCTCAATAATATCAATCTCTTCATCAGGCGGTATGAAACCCAGCTGCCTGATGACACTATTAACCGGCCTGTCCACATGGGCCGGCACCACCATACCGCCCAGCCCTCTCACACCCTCCACTACCTCACTGAAGGAAAGCCTGCTGGCAACGGTCAGGAGCCTTTCCTCTTTAGCTATATACTCATCATTTTCATCAGTATAGAGCTGATAGCCGAAAAACTCCTCATCATTCCTTATATCCGGCAGGTTCATTTGCATAATCTCATCCCACTCCAGAAGAGATTCCAGGACCGGGAAATAACACAGTAGATGCACTTCCTCCCTGGTCTCCACCTCCATACCGGGAATGAGCTTCAAACCACTGTCCCTGGCCAGCTCCATGGCTGCCCTGACATTCCCCGCCGAATTGTGATCTGTTATGGCAATAAAATCAAGGCCTATCCTCAGTGCTTCCCTGATGATATTACCTGGTGTCATCAGGAGGTCTGCACAGGGGGACAGGCAGCTATGTATATGAAGATCACATCTATAATCCTTTTTTACAGTCATTTATAATCTCCAATCCAGCTTTATGACCATTCCAGACATGCCGGCCAATTCAGGCCTAATACATCTATATATATCACAAGAAGCTCAATCAAACCTGTAGCTACAAGCCAGGCTATGTACACGGAGCCAGTCTATACCGGCTTACACAGAATCTATATACCTATCTCAATCAGCTGGCAGATTAATTTATAGGCAGTCAGGGGTGTCCTTAAAATGGTCACATCCTTCTCCCTGGCCCGCTCGATAGCATCTTCCTCTATGGCAAAGTCCTCCACGACGATTACAGCAGCCACACCGGTCAGGCTGGCTACAGCCACCACATTCTGATGGCCCTGGATGGTTATCCAGAGGTTTTTCTCTTCAGCCCTGGCCATGACATTGCTGAGCAAATCCCCTACATAGACACCGGAAATCTCCACATCCATAGGCCCCGCAGCCACTACCTCCAGGTCCAATTTCTCAACAAGTTCCTTAACTGTCATCTCCCATAATCACCTGTCTTTCTTTTCCTTTTTCATAACAGGCGGCAACTCATGGGCCAGGGCTGACATTCTGTCAGCCAGTTCCCCCACCTGTTTTCTCAATAAGAAGATACAATCACTCCTGCTGGCCAGGCCGTTGACAATATCCTCAGCCAGTGTCTTGCAATCCGGAGCACCACAGGCAGCACAGTCCAGGCCTGGCAGGAGTTCTATCTCCTTCTCCAGTTGCATAAACTTGGCCATGGCCTTTTCCAGGTCAGTGTCCAGCTGTCCGATCCTCAAGGGTTCGAATTTGCCCGGTAAATCATAATTATACTGGCCGTAATCCTGTTCCACCGGCCTGCTTCCCTTCACCTGCAGGCGGCGCAAGTTAAACCTGGCCTGATAGGGGTTGACCACATTGAATACCCCACCGACACAGCCATAGTTACAGGCTGCCAGTTCAAAATATTTAATACCCTTTATATTATTCCTGGAAATCTCGTCAAGTAAAGCCTTCACCCGGTGTATCCCTGAGACAGAAAGACTCCTCTCCTGCATGGACTCCGGCATTATCCTCAGCTCTCCCCCGCTCTGGCCCCAGCCCATACCCAGATAGGGCAGGACTGTCTCTTGGGTTCCTTCCACTGGACTGGCCTTCCCGGGATTATCCTTACCGGAACCAGCCTTTTCAGCTGAATTGTCCTCTTTCCTTACCTCCAGGATAGCCTGGTAGGCCTGGTCCACAGAGATACCCTTATCGATATAGCTCTTTTCAAAGCCCAGGGGGCTGAAGATATTGGTATATTTGGCCGGGCAGGGTGTAATAAAAAAAATCCCTATATCCTCAGGGGAAATACCCCTGGTCATGACGTCCTGCCAGGCCTTCTCGGCCATCACATCTACCGGCGGCTTAAAGGGGAGCAGATGTTCCGTCAGCTCCGGATAAAGGAGCCTGATTAACCTGACTACCACCGGACAGGAAGAAGAAATAAAAACACCATGGTGTTCTTCCAGAAACTCAGCAGTCTTTATACTCAAAGCCTCAGCGGCCAGCGAAACATCCAGTACCTCTTTAAAGCCCAGTTTAAACAGGGAATTCTTGACTTCCAACGGGCTGACCTTGCGGAATTGGCTGTAAAAACTTGGTGGTATCAGGACAAGGGGATAGGCATAATCCTCCAGGTCAGCAAAGGAATCAGTCATGGAATACTTGGCATGATAAGCACAGGTGCGGATACACTCTGCACAATCTATGCATAGTTCCCCCTTGATGATTGCCTTGCCATGATGTACCCTGATCGCTTTAGTGGGACAATTCTTGACACAATTGGTACATCCTTCACAAAGCTCTTCCTTCAATAATACAGAGTGTTTTTTCATCAATTTCACTCCTTACGGACCCGGGCCTTCCACCGGGAACCCGTCCTCCCCTGCAGAACAATTCCCTTAAGAGCAGTTATAAATAAACAGTGGCCGTAATCCTGGTCGGCTGGCCTGGTCCAGTCTCAATTTCCACATCATCGGAATAATGCTGGATATTATTCAAACCCATTCCGGCACCAAAACCCATATCCCGGACCTCATCATCAGCTGTAGAAAAACCTGGCTGCAGGGCCTTTTCCAGGTCCTCGATACCCGGCCCGCTATCTGCAGCAACTACCTTTATCTTCTCTGATGAGATATAAGCCTGTATCTCCCCGCCATGGGAATGGATGATGATATTCATCTCCAGCTCATAGGTTACAATGGTTATCCGCCGGCTCTTATCAGAGGGGACACCCAGTTTCCGCAACAATTCTTTAAGCTTACTGGAGGTCTCCCCGCCCCTGGCAAAATCGCCTCTCTCAATTTTATTCTGCAAAATCAATTTTTCCTGCAAGTGGCTCCCTCCAGCAGCTAGATTTGACGGATATTTTCTGAGTTCAGGCCAGCCTGATACAGGAGGCCGCAACACTCAAACATCGGTTTTGGTGACATGTAAAGGTTAATTCCCTTCTCCCTGGCCAGCTCCATGGTCTCCTCCTGGGGCCTTTTTCCCCTGACGAAGATTATGAACCTGATATCCGTCATCTCTGCCGTCCGGATAACCTGGGGATTGGTTAAACCGGTCAGCAGCAGGGTCTTTTCCTGGGAAAAGGCCAGCACATCGCTCATTAAATCACAACCACAGGCAGTCTTAATCTCATAATCCAGATCATCTATCACTACCAATGGTTCCAGCTGGAGCAATGGGACTATATCCGCAAACTTCATTGGAACTCTCTCCTCCATTCTTATGTCTAACTTATAGTATACTTCATCTGAAAAAAGCGGTCAAGAAATTTCCCTATTCCTGGCTGCTCTTCCAGCAAAGGAGAATATCAGTCTTCCTGGCGGTAGATCAGATAGGAATAAATAGTGCTGGCTATGGCAGTACCCATGGTACAGATCATCACAAGCCAGAAACGGATCAAAGCAGATAAAAACACACTGAGGAGGATGATAATACCGGCAATCACAAATAATTTGCCGCCAAAACGGTGGGTTTTCTTCCAGACCCTCTCACTGGCCAGGGTCCAGGGAACCCTTATCCCGAGAAAATAATTATGCCTGACCTTGGGCATATAGTTGCCCATCACAATAAACAATACAGCCACAAAAAATGTAACAAACTTACCTATATCCAGCTGGTAACCCAGGGCAGCCGCCAGGGTAATATAATGGATACCGGTAAAGAATATAATCAGGATTGTCTTTATGGCCCGGTAACTGGAGGCGAATTTAGGATAATTATCCTTCCGGGGATCAATCAGGGGCAGAAATATGAGCAGGAATAAAAGACCCAGGCTGAGCAAAGGTGCCATGAAAGCACCCTGG
Source organism: Halanaerobiaceae bacterium (assembly GCA_012518635.1). Lineage (GTDB taxonomy): Bacteria > Bacillota > Halanaerobiia > Halanaerobiales > DTU029 > DTU029. The sequence goes on from JAAYRT010000026.1 coordinate 4,875, forward strand.
AAACGGCCGGCATAGGAATCTGCCTCCCCCTCTATATTCCAGTGGCTCGGTACCTGTTCAGGCAATCTGGAATAAACCACAAGACTGCTTATAACCATAATCAAAATCAAGAGGAATAAATACCAGTCCCTCTTCAGCTCTTCCTTAAAATTGTACTTATTATTCATCACGGCCCTCCTCTTCATTATCCTCGAAAAAATCCAGCAGCCAGCTCATCACATCCTGCAGTACGGAAGTATTCAGGGTATAGCAGATAAACTGGCCCTGTCTCTCCCTGTCCACCAGGTCTGCCTGGTACAGGATATTCAGGTGATGGGTGATACTCGGCTTGGTCATCTCAAAACGTTCCGCTATCTCTCCAGCTGTCAGGTCCCCTTCCTTCAAGAGTTCCAATATCCTGCGCCTGGTCTTGTCGGAAAGCGCCTTAAACTGCATGTTCAACTGACGCAGTTTCATTACCCCCTTTATTACACTTATTATAAAAATTTATACGGGAAAAAGCAATTAAATTTAAAAATCCAGCATACTCCACACACTATAACATATTTAGTTAATTATCTAATTATAGTATAATCGGCCGGTTCCGCATCTGTCAAGTTTATCTGCCAGTTATATTTTAAGGGGGGATTTTCTATACCCGGAATTCTTCTCCAGGCTCAGCAATAAGGCCGAATTCGTACTTGATCCTCCTTACTATCCTCCTGGCTGCCTGGCCGTCACCATAAGGGTTGACTGCATTGGCCATCCGGGCATAGGCCTCCTCATCCCTGATCAGCTCAGTGGCAGCCTGGTAGATTTTCTCCGCATCCGTGCCCACCAGGCGCACGGTCCCGGCAGTTATGGCCTCCGGCCTCTCGGTGGTATTTCGCAGGACCAGGACTGGTTTGCCCAGGCCCGGGGCCTCCTCCTGAATCCCGCCGGAATCTGTCAGCACCAGGTAACATCTGGCCATGAGATTAACAAAGGGTTCATAATCCAGGGGTTCAATCAGGTGTACCCGGTCCCTCTTGCCCAGGATGGCAGAAGCCGCCTGCCGGACAACAGGGTTCAGGTGTACCGGGAAAATCACTTCCAGTTCCGGATTCTCCTCTACCAGCTGCCTTACAGCCCTGAAGATTTCCTCCATGGGCCGGCCCAGGTTCTCCCGCCGGTGGGCTGTAAGCAGGACCACCTTTCTTCCCTCAAAATCTATCCCATCCAGTATATCATCATTGAAAGTATAATCCTCCCTCACTGTCTGCAGGAGGGCATCAATCACTGTGTTCCCGGTCACAAAAACCTTTTCTGCCAGGATATTTTCCTTCAGGAGGTTTTCCCTGGCCGCAGATGTTGGGGCAAAATGCAGGTCTGTCAGCACTCCGGTCAGCTGCCGGTTCATCTCTTCCGGAAAAGGTGAGTACTTGTTATAGGTCCTCAATCCTGCCTCCACATGCCCTATCTTTATCTGCTGATAAAAGGCTGCCAGTGCTGCCAGGAAGGTAGTGGAGGTATCACCATGGACCAGGACCAGGTCTGCCCCTGCTTCTTTCAGGACTTTTTCCAGGCCCTCCAGGACCCTGACACTGATCTCAGTGAGAGACTGGCCGGCCTTCATTATATCCAGGTCATAATCAGGGCTGATGGCAAAGAGCTCCAGCACCTGATCCAGCATCTCCCTGTGCTGGGCAGTAACTGCCACGATAGATTCTATCTCCTCTTCCTTCTCCAACTCCTTGACCAGGGGAGCCATCTTGATGGCCTCCGGCCTTGTCCCAAAAATCGTCATCACCCTCAATTTCATCTTCTCACACCTCTATGTATTTAATATTAATGCCATCACTTTCATTTCCAGGCATCTTCAGCAAGCTTTTCTCTTTACAGGTTCTGCCTGACCCAATTATAAACCTTGTTCCTATCAAAAGACAAAAAAAAACTAACAGGAAAAACTCCTATCAGTTCAAAAAGCACTTACTCAGGCCAATCTTTCTTTTTTCCTTTGAGCCCCTTCTGTGGTACTTAATCTCATCTTCAGCTCCTTACCACAATAAGTGCAAAGACATTTGCCTATCTTGCTGGCAGAATAATTGTATTTCCTGCAATTATCACAGAAGAACCTATACACTGCTACTCACCTACCTTCTTGCGATAATGCATCTATTGTTACAATTTATTATATTTTCTCACACCACACAACATTATAGCATATATCCTCCGCCAGGTAAATATAAATATTTAGAATTTTTTTCTAAGTCTTTAAATTTTCTCTTAATTCTGCCAGCAATTCATTTATAGCCTGGTTGGATTGCTGTTCAAGCTCCTGCAAGCCCTTTTCCAGCCTTTCTTCAGTAAGCCCATCCAGGTTCTTCTGCATCTGCATGACCACCCTGCCGTCACTGGTCTGGACAGGCTGCAGGCTCATCCTGGCATTTTTCAGCGCCTTCTCATAGAAATTCCTGTACTCAGTCAGCCGCTGCTGATAGTTTTCCTGTATTTCAACTAATCCTTCAAGCAGCCGCTCAATCAGGGGACTCCTCTCCCCACCCCTCAAAGCCTCTACAGCCAGTACAGCCTCCTTCCTCCTCTGCAGCTCAGTAGCAGCAGTCTGGAGGCCAATGGACTCCAGCAGTAAAAGCTGGGCCTGGAGATACAGCTCCGGGTCCTCTTCTTTCTTCAATTCCTCCCAGAGCTGGTCTGGGCCTATCTTTTCTCTATAAAAATCAGCCAGCAGCGGTTTCAGCTTCTCCCGCTGAAAAAGGGCCTTCTCCTCAGCACTCAATTCCTTATCCAGGCTATTGGCCCTCTCCAGGGCAATCTCATAGGCAGTTTTCAATCTCTTCAACTGTCCCTACCCCTTTCTAAACAGATCAAAAAATCTATCTTCATAGAGATGAAAAACTCCCCAACTATCCAGTTCTCTCTTCAATACCGAGGGATCCAGGCCGCCATCTTTGACCCTGGCAAACATCTCTTCGATCTCATTCTGGGCTATGATGGGCAAGCCCTCCAGATTGCGGGTCACAACCGGCAGTCCCAGTTCATTAATACGCAGATATCCTCTGCTCTCATAATATGGCAGCTGGGAAGTATAGGCACTCTTCAATATCAACAACTGTATATATTTCATCAGGGAAACATCCCAGAGCTCATCCACACCCTTAATGACAACAGTAAACCCCTCATTCTCATCAATTATCTTATTCTCCAGGCGGCGGAAGGTTTCCATAATCTTATAGGGGACAGTCCGTTCTGTGGCATCTTCCCTCCTGTATCTCATCTTATACAGGATACCGGCCAGGTCAGGATGCATTCTGGCTGTCATCTTTAAAGCTTCCCTGGCCTCAGCACTAAATCCCTGCATGTCAAGCAGATATCCCGGTGTCATCAGTTTCGGTTTCTCCAGGGATATCATCCCCTGCCGTATCCTTGTCTCCGGTCCCTCATTCTTAAAGACCTCCAGATACACCGGTTCTGTAAGAACATAATAATGAAGGGTGGTGGGTTTGGTAGTCGAGATTAACTCTTCCGGCTCCAGCAAAATCTGGGTTTCCCTCAGGGCATAAGCTATTCTTTCCGGGCTCTCCATAATCTCCCTCCCCTTATAGTCTTAAGAAAATGCGAATCGTTACTATTATATTATATATTATTTAAATCTTAATTCAAGTTATTCCTGTTAATAATCCACACCGTGTCTGCATTTTTTTACTTTTTCTTCTGTTTATTTTGCAATCTTTGCAGGTGTTTTTCAATAAATTGAGAATATTTTATTTAGAAGCAAGTACTGGCAATCTTTTAAAACAAGGAGGTTCAGCAAGATGAAAACTGAAAAGAAGATCATGCTCCTTTATTTTCTTCTGGGTATTTTATGGGTCGCCTTCTCCGATTACTTCTTCTTGTTATTCAGTGAAAATCAGGAATTATATCCCACCCTTCAGACCTACAAGGGCTGGTTTTATGTAATCATCACTGCCATCATCTTTTATTTTATCCTGCACAGGACCATGGAGAAAATGCGGGCCCAGAGTAAGGAACTGCAGGAAAGTTATGAGCAACTGGAAGCTGACCATGAGGAATTTCTGGCCTTAAATGAAGAAATCATAGCACAACACCAGGAACTCTATGAAGGAAAGGAACGTTTACACAAGATTATTGACCTGGTCCCCCATCTTATTTTTGCCAGAGATGCAGAGGGCACTTTTCTGCTGGTCAACAGGGCAGTGGCTAAACTCTATGGAAAAGAACCTGCTGAAATTGTCGGTAAAAACCTTGCTGAACTCCATGCAGATGTCTCCGGAGAAGAATTAAACTTTTCCCTTACTACCGACCAGGAGGTCCTGGAGAAATATGATTCCCTGCTCATAGACGAGGAATATATCACTGATGTTGATGGAAATACAAGGATATATATAGTAAAGAAAATACCCTTCAGTTATTCAGAAAAAATCGGCAAGGCTGTTTTGGGGGTTGCTGTAGATATAACGGAATTAAAGGAAAGTGAAAAATTAATCCGGGAATACCACCGGAAAGAAGAAAAATTCCGGGAAGAACTGATCCATTCCATAGGCAGCCTGCTGGAACTCCATGACTCCTATACCGGTAACCACTCCCGTAATGTGGCCATACTGGCCAGGAGGCTGGCGGAAGAATTGCACCTCAGTAATGAGGAAATCGAATCCGCCTACTGGGCAGGTGTGGTCCATGATATCGGCAAAATCCTCGTCCCCCTGGAGATACTCAACAAAAAAGGCAGGCTCACTGATGAGGAATTTGATATAGTCAAAAAACACCCGGAATGGGGCTACCAGACCCTGGTCAAATCAGAGTTACTCAGCGATATTGCCAGATATGTACTCTACCACCATGAGAGATGGGATGGAAAGGGGTACCCGGAAGGAATCAGCGGAAATGATATACCCGTAGTTGCCCAGATTTTATCCCTGGCTGATACCTGGGATGCCATGCGGTCTGACCGTCC
>JAAYRT010000141.1 GCA_012518635.1 Halanaerobiaceae bacterium
CATGCACCGGTTTCCGCCTATCTGGCCAGGAGGGATTTAGGCATAGAGGACCAGGAAGTCCTTGAAGCCATACGTTATCATACAATTGGCAGCCCGGAGATGGGAATCATTGCCCGGATTATATTTGTAGCTGATTATATCGAACCAAACAGGACATTTAGTGCTGTGGAACAGATCAGGGATGAACTATATAATAATGGCCTGGAAAGTGCCATTATCAAAACCTGTGATTTAACCATTAAATATCACCTTGGGAAGGGAAGTCTGGTTCATTCCAATACACTGCGCTTACGCAATGCCTGTTTAAGGAGGCAACAGATGTGGAGAAAAAGGTAAGGAATCGTTTTTTTATAGTTGGACTTATATTATTAATATTCATCTCTGTCCTTTTGCTTTATTTTTTTAAAAGTGATTTCTGGGCTTTAAGGAACAATCCTTTTGGCAGTTCAAAATTAAATATACTGGTAATCGGTTATGACTCTTTAATAAACGGCCCTCCAAGGGCAGATACCATTATTCTGGCCAGTATTGATCTGGAGAGTAAAGAGATTGGTTTGCTCTCTATACCCAGAGATACCAGGGTAAATATCCCCGGGCATGGGATGAACAGGGTTAATGCTTCCCTGGCCTTTGGCGGAATTGACTTGACCTTGGAAACCCTGGAAAACTTCCTGGCTGTCCCCATAGATTATTATGTACAGACGGATTTTCAGGGCTTTGCCAGAATAATCGATGCAATCGGTGGTGTTGAGGTAGATATAAAAAGCCCTTTGAAATATGTGGACAAAGCCGGTGGAACATTTATTGATTTGCCAGCCGGCAGGAGAATCTTAAATGGTAAAGAGTCCCTGGATTATGTCAGATACCGGGAACCGGTGATGGGGGATATCGGCCGGGTTGAAAGACAGCAAAAATTTGTCAAGGCTATGGTGAAAAGGGTCCTGAACCCTGATATCATAGTCAAGTTACCGGCCATCTATAATGAGTTCAGACAGGCTGTTGATACCAATATCCCAGTTCAGGATATCACTCCTTTTATGCGTTTAGTTACAGAACTGGATTTAAACAGGATGGGAACGGTCACCTTACCGGGGGAACCCAAATATATCAATGGAGCCAGTTACTGGGTCCCTGATAATGAAGAGACTAAAATACTGGTGAATAATCTTATCCGTAGTAAAGAATATATAAAGAATGGTCAATATAATTTAAGGATTGTCAACGGTAACGGAGTACCGGGACAGGCTGCCAAATTTGCCAGCAAGATGGAGAAATATGGCTTTAATATTCATTCTTTAGCCAATGCCAGTAGATACGATTATTTGACGACGGAGATCTACTATTATGATAAGGCCAATGAAGAGATTGCCATGAAGATAAAGGAATTGATCGGTGGTAAGCTTTATTTTATTGAGGCAACTGAAGATGAACCTGGAGGTAGAGGAGAAGATATCCAGATAATTATTGGTGCAGATAATATTATTGAATAATAAGGAGTTGGTAAATTTTCATGGATGATAAGAAAATAAGAGAAATGGCAATACTGGCTGCTGAGGCAGCAGATGATAAAAAAGCAACAGATATAGTAATACTGGATGTCAGGTCTCTGACAACTATTGCGGACTATTTTGTCCTCTGCAATGGTAATTCGGAATTACAGGTCAAAGCCATTGTTGATTCTGTTGAAGACAAACTGGCTGAAAAGGGTCTATATCCGCAAAATATTGCTGGTAAAGAGGGAAGCCGCTGGGTATTGATGGATTATGCTGATGTGATTGTTCATGTTTTTCATAAAGAGGACAGGGAGTATTATGAGCTGGACCGCCTTTGGGGAGATGCTGAAAAGATCCTGGTCAATTCTTGACAATTCTTTTATTTGTGATTATAATTAATTGTAAATATTGTTAGAG
>JAAYRT010000178.1 GCA_012518635.1 Halanaerobiaceae bacterium
CGTCGGCTTCTTAATTTTATCGGCCATCCAAGGGTAAGCCATGGCAAAGCGCGCAAAAGAGTTGGCCCAATTGGCCAGCCCTTCCGTATAGGCGACCGCCGGGTAACGAAGGCGTTTCGCCAATAAGGCAGCATAAGTCAGATCGCCCCCTAAAAAAAGGATGATTCCCTTTCCGGCCGGGTTAAACTTGGCCGGAGCTCTCCCGGTTATAATGAAACGGATCGTTTCTTCTGCACCAATCACCTGTTCCACTTGGGGCAGTTCCGCCACAACCCGGTTTTCGGCACCACTGGCAAACGGGCACGGGGGAATAAACACCGTCAGCCGGTACGGCCATGGGAAATCCTGGAGGGCATCAACAACCGGTTTCAACCATCCGGAGACTTCCCCCGGACTGTTTACAGTAATAATAATATCCAACGGCATTGGCCCAGCTTCCCCCTTTTTATATGTTGTGATATAATTAGTTTATATTTTGGTATTTCCGAAAAGATAGATTACCAGAGGGGATGAAAGGAATGGACACCCAGCAAAATCCCGGACGGCAAAGGCAGAAGATAAATATTATATTGGAAAGAACCGGTTGGTACTTGACCTTTGCCTTAGTTCCTTGTGGACAGCCCTACTTTGGTCTTTTGTTTTTATTAATCTCGAAATTCGCTTCCCTGTTCGGCCGGGAAAAGCAGGAGCAGAATCTTTCCTCCGTCCCCCGTTTAGCCAAACGCACCGGACAGCTGTTTGTTTTCTTGCTGGTTTACATGTTCATAAATAGTTTTTTTTCCAAGCAACCTATAAATTCTCTCTTGCTTTCCCTGGCTTTTTCATTGGTCTTTTATTTTTATTTCTTCGGCAGTCAGCGTCTAGCCTTCTATGATCGGAAGTTCCTAACCACCTGTTTTTTTCTTTTTACTGGCGGCGGCATCGCCGTCTCGGTGGTAACCTTAATCCGCTATTTTAGCCTAAACCTGCCCCGAGCTGTGCTTTTTGGCGGACCCAACAGCCTGGGGACTTTAATTATCATGTACACCGGCGTCGGCCTCGGCTTTCTTTTGGCGAAAGGAAAACCTTACTCTTACTTTGTTTACCTCTTTTTACCGGCGTCCGTTTGTGCCCTTTTGGCCACCCAGTCCCGCGGTGCCTGGCTGGGTTTTGCCGGAATGTTTGTCATCCTTATACTCCTCAACTACAAAAAGAAAATCGCCCTTATCTTTCTGGTCATTTTGGTGCTGGCCGCTGGTTTACTGATGATTAACCCTACTCTCAACGACCGCTTTTTATCTATCTTTTCCCTTGAGAAGGGTGGCAACATGACCAGGATTCATATTTGGCAAGCCAGTTTAGACATGATTAAGGATAAACCGCTCCAGGGTGTAGGTTTAGGGGTTTTCCCCGACGTCTATCCCGAATACGCCCCTCCAGCAGCGAAAAAGGAAAAAACCTTTGCTTTTGCCCATAATATTTTTCTCCAGATGGCCGCCGAATTGGGATTATTCGGTTTGCTTCTCTTTATCTTGGCCTTTGCCCATGCTTACTTTCTTGCATATAAGTTGACCAAAAGCGGAAACCCTTTTTATCAGGGTATATTTGCTTCGCTCGCGGGCGTTTTCATTCATCAACAAGTTGATCTCCCGATCTGGAAAACCAACATCGGCATCGGTTTTTGGCTTCTGCTTGGTTTGGCTGTCGGGCTTTATGCCGTGGAAGCAAAGAAAACCGCAGTTACCACCGTCCCCCCTCAGCCTGTTCGCTAG
>JAAYRT010000142.1 GCA_012518635.1 Halanaerobiaceae bacterium
CGCACTGAATTCCAGTGACCTTATATCATCTTCAGTAATTAGCCTCTTTTCTGTAAATTCAAGGGCTTCTTCAGTATCAATGGTTTTAAGGGCCCGTCCCGCTGCCGCTATGGCCACCTTCTCCAGCTTTACACCAAGACTTTCTTCCAGATTATTCTTAACTTTATTTACCTGTTTAACCACCAGATTGACATTATGAATCTGGCCGTCCAGCATGGCCCTTTCCTCATGCTCAGCCACATCAGAAGCCAGTATTTCATAAATACCATTACTGTATCTCATCACTAAACCGACAACAGTCCTGGTACCTATATCCAATGTAAAGATTAAATCCCCCTGCGATCTCATCTACTAAACCTCCAGGATAAATAGCTTTAAATACAATATTCGACTACAAGCATAAATCTCCTTCATCTTTCTATTATAATCTATTACAGGTAAAATAGTAAATAGCTCAAGATAAATTAGTAATTATTATCATTATATCATATCACATTTTTCTGGTTAATTCAAGGAATTTATAATTCAGCCAACTTTTATCCAGCTAATAGTAAAGATGACCTCCTTATAATATGGAGGTCATCTTTCACATCCTTCAACCTTGTTTATATTAAACTAATTTAATTTGTCAAGGATATCAGAGGCAACCTTTTCAGCAGTAAATCCGAGATATTCTGCTACCTCTGCAGCCGGACCGCTTTCACCATAGGTCTCAACACTGACAACATGGTAGTTTTTGCCCAGCAATCTATACCAGCCACTGGCTGTACCAGCTTCCAGAACTACCTTGAATTGTTCAAAGTCACCTGTAAGTTCTTCTATATATTCTGTACCCTGGGCAATAAAATCATTTCTCTCCGGCACAGATACCACCCGGCAGGCCTTGCCTTTACCTTCCAGGATTCCGGCTGTTTCCAGAGCCAGTGAAACCTCGCTGCCGCTGGCCATCAATACTACATCAGGGTTATTGCTGGCTTTAACAACATAGGCACCTTTACCAACACCCTCCAGCACATCTCCTTCCCCGATTAAGGGCAGGTTCTGTCTGGTCAGGATTAAAACAGTTGGTCCTTCTGTATTCTCTATTGCCTTGACCCAGGCAGCTTTGGTTTCCTCTGCATCAGCAGGTCTTAAAACCTTGAGTCCTGGGATAATTCTTAAAGCTTCAACATGTTCAATCGGCTGATGGGTAGGTCCGTCTTCACCAACATAGAAGGAGTCATGAGTAAAGACAAAAATTACAGGCAGTTTCATCAGGGCTGCCATTCTAATGGCTGGCCGCATGTAATCAGCGAAAACCAGGAAAGTAGCACAGAAGGGCCGCAAGCCTTCATGGGCCATAATACCATTAACAATGGAACCCATAGCATGTTCACGGACACCAAAGTGGAAGTTACGGCCTGAAAAATCATTCTTCTGAATGGCCCCATACTTATCCAGATAGGTTTTGGTTGAAGGAGCCAGGTCAGCAGAACCACCAACCAGATAGTGTACCAGATCTGCAATGCCATTTAAGGCTACACCACTGGCAGCTCTACTGGCAATCGGACTGGAAATATCTATATTCATGACTTTCTCACGGAAATCTGCAGGTAACTTTAATTCAAAGGCATTATCCCACTCTTTTTTCAGTTCCGGGTTCTTCTCAGCCCATCTATTAAATCTCGCTTCCCACTCTTCCCTGAGGGTTTTTAACTCTTTCCGGCGTCCGGCAAAGAACTCTTTTACTCCTTCGGAAACATAGAATTCCTCATCAACTGGCAGGCCGATTTTTTCTTTCAGGCCTTTGATTTCCTCTTTACCTAATGGAGCACCATGGGCATCAGCTGTTCCTTCTTTAGTAGGAGCTCCATAGGCAATCCTTGTTCTGGCAACGATCAGGGATGGTTTGTCAGTAACAGTTTTTGCTTCTTCAATGGCCTTTCTCAGGGAATCAAAATCATGGCCGTCTACACCTTCAACCACATGCCAGTTATAGGCTTTGAATCTGCTCGCTACATCTTCAGTAAAGGCCAGTTCAGTGCTGCCTTCGATGGATATCTCATTATCATCATAGATGGCAATTAATTTTTCTAATCCCAGGTGTCCGGCCAGTGAGGCAGCTTCAGCTACTACTCCCTCCATCATACAGCCGTCACCCATCAATACATATGTATAGTGATCAACAATCTTATCTTCTTCAGTATTAAACCTTGCTGCCAGCATCTTCTCAGCAATAGCCATTCCTACTGCATTGGCAAAACCCTGACCCAGCGGGCCGGTGGTTGTTTCTACTCCATCAGTATAACCATACTCAGGATGGCCAGGTGTATTGGAATGTAATTGGCGGAAATTCTTCAGGTCATCAAGGCTGACATTAAACCCTGCCAGGTGCAGGAGTGAATACAGTAACATAGAGCCGTGGCCAGCTGATAAAACAAAACGATCCCGGTCCGGCCAGTCAGGCTTTTCTGGATCATATTTCATAACTTCTCCATATAATAGAGCTCCAATATCAGCACAGCCAATCGGCAGGCCAGGATGGCCGGAATTGGCTTTTTCTACAGCATCTGCTGATAACCCTCTAACTACATTAGCAATCTCCCTTAACATTACTATACCTCCTAAATATTATTTCTTTAAAATTTGTCTTTATTAACCAGAGAAAATAAACTACCATTATTCATTTTATAATGTTTAAGGCTATTTGTCCAGTATTATTCTTTCCTTATTATAAAAGGGATATTCCGGTCAGTTCTTCCTTATAGGGAGCCCTGAATACACCCTTTTCCGTAATGATTCCATCTATATTCTCATGAGGGGTGATATCAAAAGAAGGATTATAGACATTAACCCCGCCGGGTACTAACTGTATACCCTGGATATGGGTCACCTCTTCCGGAGCCCGTTCCTCTATCTCTATCTCCGCACCACTATCCAGCTCAAGGTCAATTGTCGATACCGGGGCAGCAACATAGAAGGGAACAGAAAAGTTCTTTGCTATTTCTGACAACATGAAGGTTCCTATTTTATTGGCTGTATCACCATTGGCGGCAATCCGGTCTGCACCAACTATTATCAGATCAATTTTTCCATCCCTGATCAGGGTCGCAGCAACACTATCCACTATCACTGTAGCAGGGATCCCTTCTTCCCTCAGTTCAAAAGCAGTTAAACGGGCACCCTGCAGCCAGGGCCGGGTTTCAGTGGCAAAAACATGGATACTCTCATCCCTTTCAAAAGCAGCCCTGATTACCCCAAGGGCAGTACCATAGCCGACTGTGGCCAGGGCACCTGTATTACAGTGAGTTAAAATCCTGGCACCCTCCGGGACCAGTTCCCTGCCATATCTGCCGATAGAGCGGTTAATCTCAATATCTTCCCTGGCAATTTTATCAGCCTCATCCTTTAAAATATCAACAATTTCAGGGACATCCCAATCCTCTTCTTTCTCCATTATCTTTTCCATACGTTTAACCGCCCAGGAAAGATTGACTGCGGTAGGGCGGCTGGCAAGTAAAATCCTGTTAGCCTCTTTAAGTTTCAGGAAAAATTCTTCTTTACCATAATTTCGGAATTCCCTTGCTGCCAGATATACCCCATAGGCTGCTGCCGCCCCAATAGCCGGCGCACCCCTGACAACCATATTGGCTATCGCATATTCCACTTCTTTATAATTTTCACAATAAAAATACTCCTTGACTCCCGGCAGTCTTCTCTGGTCAAGCAGAACCAGTTTTCCCCCTTTAAACTCAACTGATTTTACTATATCCAACACCTCCTCCATAAGCATAATAAAAGGGCTTTCTCTAATGAGACAGCCCCCGTCTTACTCTAATATATACTACTTCTTCCTGCTGTAATTTTTATAGGCAAGTAAAATGGCTGCAGTAACAATAGCAGAAATCACTGCCTCCGCAATAGCATTTGTAGTAAATACTGTAAGGATAATAACATTAAAAGCCGCTCCCACAATCTCCACTACCCGCTGAGCATAGACCAGATAGAGCATAAGAAATACCAGGGCAGTGTTAGTCAAGCTACCCACTGCTCCAGCCAACAGGGCACTAACTGTCTCACCGGCCCGATCTTTCCTGAATAATGTCCTGATTCCCACATATACATAGTAGGCTACAACCCCTATAAACATGCGTGGCAGGACAGAGACCAATGGGTTAATGAATAAAGGATCCAGGGGGGTTACCGGCCTGGTCAAGGCATGAAGCAGGGAAACTAAGCCCAATAAGGTTCCCATTATTAAACCTGCTACTGGTCCGGCAATCAATGCTGTAATGATTGTGGGAATGTGTAAAATGGTCGCACTGATACTCCCTAACGGTATAGCCCCCAGGGGGGTGACATCCAGGATAATGGTAATGGCAAGCATAACTGCAAGTATGGTCATGCTCCTGGTGTTTTTAAATACTTTCTTCATTTTTGTTCCCTCCTGTTCTCGTTCCCTTATGGGATACAAGACATATTTTTTTACATTATAACAAAGTTTATTAAACAGGTAAAGGGCAAACTTAATTAATTCGCATTTGCTGTCCGGGGTTTTAAAAAAGGTCAGTAGATACCTGCCAGCATAGATATTTTTCTGATTTTTTTATCCATTTCCTCCCACCCTCTGCTGCAACTTAGAAATAAGCGCTGTTAACAATATAAAAGGCCTGCACCTGGCAGGCCTCTCTCTACCTTATTACTATATTGTTTTAAATTAATTTAGTATTCCCAGTAATCCTAATACAATTCCAACGATTGCCATAATCCTGGCATTTCTAATTTCTTTTTTCAGCTCTTCATTTTCATGCTGTAATTCTGAAATACCAGACTCCAGGGCTGAAATATCATCTTCCAGAGTGGTAATCCTGAGATTCTGTCTGGAAAGATCATCTTTAAATTCTCTCTCCAGATTCCTGATTGCCTGGTAAACAGCATCAAGCTGGAGATCATTTGCTTCATCAGCCAGTAATTCTTTAATGGCCAGTTCGTCCAGATAAACTTTTTCCCCTAAACTTACTTTTATCTTTTCCTCAAGATATTTCAGGACCCTTGCAGTTAACTCTACCATTTCATAACGGGTAGCATTATTTTCTCCCCTGAAAGAATTATCTGGATATCCTTTCAATAAACCGGCCTCTTTTAAAATCAGAAAATTCTCGTAAACCCACTTCTCAGGAGCAGGTTCATCGGTAAAAGCCAGTACCGGCAGAGTTGAGAGCAATAAGCCCAGAATTAGAGTTGTTATCAATGCTTTCTTCCTCATTAAAAATACCCCCTTCCTTTATTTCATACTGATATATGTACATCACTAATATATATATTATTTATTAAAATATAAAATCCTCTCTTTTTCCCAAAAATAATACCTGAGAACTATAAATCGGGAAATAAATGAATAATAGCTCCTTCTTAAGGTTATTATAATTTATACATGATTCTTTTCAGAAAAGGTGACTTTCTGAATGAAAGATATAATAGGTAAAACTAAAGCCTGGTTCATCGCTATAAGACCTTTTGGTTTTGTTACTACACTGGTATCAACCAGTGTAGGTGCTGCCCTGGCCTTCTATCACGGTTATTTTAACTATAAACTTCACCTTTTAAGTATGATTCCCCTGATACTTATTCATGCCGGCACTAACCTTATCAACGATTATTATGATTACATTATGGGTATAGATCATGATTTTTCTGCTTCCAGCACCTACAAGAAAGTAAAGGATTTCCTCCATATAAATGAATTTTACCGGACAGGGATTATCTGTTTCCTGGCCAGTGTACCTTTTGGATTAACTTTGTCCCTTTACAGGGGCTGGATTATCTTTATCATCGGCAGCATCGGTGCCCTGGCTGGTTTCTTCTACACAGCAAAACCCATCAATTACAAGCATTATGGCCTTGGCGGACCGTCCATTTTTCTCTGGATGGGGATTGTAATGGTCTGGGGTATATATTATATACAGACAGGTATCCAGAGCTGGTATCCAGTCTGGGTAGGTATTCCAGTCAGTTTTCTCATAACAGGTATGCAGCACTCCAATGAATTAAGGGATTATGAAAATGACAGGAAAAATGGTCTGCTCACTGCTCCGGTAATCATGGGCTTTGAAGCAGCCAGGTATTATTATTATTTTCTCATCAGTTCAGCCTATCTATCCCTTATCTGTTTAATATATTTTGACCTCCTACCTGACTGGACCTCTCTGGTCTTTCTGACAATCCCCCTGGCTATAAACAGGATCAAAACTGTTCATTCTGCCCGGGAAAGCGATGATCTGGCGGGTATTGTACAAAAAATGGCCAGCCTGAATGCCATATTCGGCCTTTTCATGGTTATAACCCTGGTTATCAGCAGATTTAAATCAGGTCCTCTCTAATTCCACAATCTTAATTCTTTATAACCGTAATAATCGTGATCCTTCCTCAGGACACTTATTCCTTCCGGAATTATTTTAGCCAGGCAATCCAATGATTCCAAAACCTCTTCTTTAACATCAGGTAAATTAATAATTAAAGATGTCTTCCTGATACCTGCCCTTCCCCGGCTTAAAATCACTGAAGGATATTTACTGGCTGTTTTCATTCTCATGAACTCAGTAATACCAGGAACCTCTTTTTCCACCACGGCCAGGGTTGCTTCAGGAGTAACATTTTTCCTGGCCAGGCCAGTACCACCGATTGTTAAGACCAGATCAGCAAAACCCTTTTCTGTCACATTAAATAATTCTTCCTGAATCTGCCGGAAATCTTCCCGGACTGTAGAACAATAAACCTTCCTGCCATTGATTTTAGCCAGAAGCCCACTGATAATCTCGTTAATCGAGCTACTCCCAGCTGATTCCTTATCAGTGGATTCTTCATCACTGATAAACAAAACAGCCACCCTGATCATCCATAAATTCCTCCTTAAATTTATATTATAAATAAAATATATAGAAGATAATTTCTTTTAGTAAGTAATTCAACATCTGTATTTAAAAACCCTTTATTTTTAAGGCAAAATATCAATAAAAGTAATAAAGAGAATATTAAAACTATTGGATAAAAAAAAGAAAAATAGACAGGATAAAATCCTGTCTATAGCTTTTTACTATTTTAAGTCTTCCAGACGCTGCTGGAGGATCTTTTTCTTTTCCTGGTACTCAATTAGCTTCTCTCTTTCTTTTTGCACCAGTTCAGCAGGGGCTTTGTTGACAAAGCCTTCATTGGCGAGTTTACCTTCTGCCCTCTTTATCTCACTATCCATCTCGGCCAGTTCTTTTTCCAGCCGCTCAATCTCTTTTTCAATATCAATCATGCCCTCCAGAGGCAGGATGATCTCTACCCCGCCTGATACAGCAGTTGAGACTTTGTCAGGTTTTTCCCTCAAATCCACCTCTATATTTAACTCACTGAGACGGGCCAGATTCATGATATATTCATAGCCCTCATCGAGGATGGCCTTTTTCTCTGCCGGAGTATTAAGGATAGCCCTGATTCTCTTGCCGGGATTAACCTTCATCTCATTTCTGATATTCCTGATAGATTTGATGATATCCATGATGAGATTCATTTTCCCTTCTATCTCATCATTAATTTTATCTTCTTCACTGGCTGGCCAGGGAGCCAGCATGATGCTCTCTCCGGTTCCCGGCAGCTGCTGCCAGATCTCTTCTGTAATGAAAGGCATTACAGGATGCAGCAGGCACAGTATCTTTTCCAGAACAATAACACCTACATATTGAGCTGTTTTCTTTGCCACCGGATCCTCATCCTGGTAGAGGCGGGCCTTGATTAATTCGATATACCAGTCGCAATACTCACTCCAGATAAAATCATAAAGGGTTTTACTTACTTCCCCAAAATTATATTTTTCCAGCGCCTCATCGATCTCAGCACTTATCCTGTTTAAACGGCTGATAATCCAGTGGTCTGCCAGGGTGAAGTCTAATTCTTCTTCCTTTATACTATCAAAATCCAGATCCTCGATATTCATCAGGATAAAACGGGAGGCATTCCAGATTTTGTTGGCAAAATTCCTGCTGGCCTCCATCCTTTCCTCTCTGAACCTCATATCATTACCAGGTGTGTTGCCTGTAATTAAAGTAAAACGCAGGGCATCTGCACCATATTTGTCAATCATTTCCAGTGGATCTATACCATTACCCAGGGATTTACTCATTTTTCTTCCCTGAGCATCCCGGATCAGGCCATGGATATAAACATCTCTAAAGGGGACTTCATCCATAAACTCCATGGCCATAAAGATCATCCTGGCTACCCAGAAGAAAATAATATCCCTGCCGGTTACCAGTACGCTGGTTGGGTAAAAATATTTCAGGTCTTCGGTCTCCTCCGGCCAACCCAGTGTAGAGAAGGGCCAAAGTCCAGAACTGAACCAGGTATCCAGCACATCTTCATCCTGCCGCAGATTATTACTGCCACAGGCAGGACAGAGCTCTACTAGTTCTTCCCTGCTAACTATTACCTCATTACAATCCTGGCAATACCAGACAGGTATACGGTGGCCCCACCATAATTGACGGGAAATACACCAGTCCCTGATATTTTCCATCCAGTTTAAATAAACTTTGGAGAAACGCTCAGGTATAAAACGCACCTTGCCTTCTTTGACTACTCTAATAGCCGGTTCTGCCAGTGGTTTCATTTTTACAAACCACTGTTTAGAAACAAGGGGCTCTATAACTGTATCACAACGGTAACACTGGCCAACTGAATGTTGATAATCATCAATTTTTTCCATCAGACCCAGTTCAGCAAGATCCTTAATTACCTCTTCCCGGCACTGATAGCGATCCATTCCGGCATATTTACCGGTAATCTCTGTCATCCGGGCTTCTTCATCAATGACCTTGATAATTTCCAGATTATGGCGGAGGCCCATCTCAAAGTCATTGGGGTCATGGGCGGGTGTAACCTTGACCATCCCTGTTCCAAAATCTTTATCAACAAATTCATCAGCTATGATAGGAATCTCTCTACCCATCAATGGCAAAAGGACAGTCTTACCAATCAGATCCTTATAACGCTCATCATGGGGATTGACAGCAACAGCAGTGTCTCCCAGCATGGTCTCAGGCCTGGTAGTGGCAACAACAATATACTCATCGCTATCCTTTATCGGATATCTCAGATGCCAGAGCTTGCTGTCACGTTCTTCATGTTCAACCTCAATATCCGATAAAGTGGTCTGACAATCAGGACACCAGTTGACAATATAATCTCCCTGGTAGATTAAACCTCTTTCATAGAGTTCAGCGAAAACCTCCCTAACAGCTCGTGAACATCCTTCATCCATGGTAAATCTCTCCCTGCTCCAGTCACAGGAAGAGCCCATTTTTCTCAGCTGCTGGGTTATCTTACCACCATATTCCTCCTTCCACTCCCAGGCCTTCTCCAGAAAACCTTCCCTGCCCAACTCATCTTTTTCCAGGCCTTCCTCTCTCAGTTTTTCAACAACCTTTACCTCTGTAGCAATACTGGCATGGTCAGTTCCCGGCAGCCAGAGGGTGTTATATCTCTGCATCCTCTTCCATCTGGTCAAAATATCCTGTAATGTATTATCAAGAGCATGACCCAAATGGAGTTCCCCTGTAATATTTGGCGGAGGCATAACAATACTGTAAGAATCCCTGTCAGGATTAAGTGTTGCCTTAAAATAGCCCTTCTCTTCCCACTGTTTATACCACTTATCTTCCACCTGTGCCGGCTCATATGTTTTAGCCAATTTTATACTCATTGGTAATTCCTCCTCTTCAATTTAATAATAGACTAAATAGTGGACAAAAACTTATTGTAAACCAATAAAAAAACCTCTTCCATCCCTTTTAAGGACGAAAGAGGATCTCTTCGCGTTACCACCTTAATTCTATTCCCATTATAAGTTTCATATAAATACCAGGAAACAGGCATTTCCAGGGAATAGCACTCATTAAGATAACGGCCATAATACCGGCCTGACCTACTGCTACTTCAGCCAGGCGACTCCCGGGCGACTTCGTTTAGGTATTCTGAAAGGCCTTCCAGCCAACGGGCCCTTCTCTCTGAAGAACATTGCTAAACTACTACTCCCATTCACAGTCTTTTATTACACTATATTTTTTAATTTTACACTTTTTATTTATTAATATATATAAGATTTACCACTTTGTCAAGTATTTCGGCATAAAGACTATCTATCAATTTCCTATACTTTCATTGAATATTGTTGCCTCTCTATTAAATTCATCTACAAAGTAGTTGTATTTCTCTGTTTCCTTTACTGCATCATAGACTTCCCAGGCCTTAAGGACAAAAAAGATACCCATAAAAGCATTCCTGGTAGAATTATTTTCACTGGATAAACCTATAGCCAGTGATGTAATTTCACCAATGAGGAAAAGGGAGCCTTTCCCCCAATTGCCAGCATAATAATGACCGGCTGAAGGGATAATTGCAGCAAGCAATCCTGCCTTTGTCGGGTCCTTATGGGGTTCCAGGGGTATTCTGGTCTTGGCAGGTTCCAGATAATGCAATCTCCAGTATATAGGTGTCCCCTTTAAATAATTATTTTCATTCAGATAATCCACCACCCGCTTGCCCTGATAATCCCTGGCTATCGGATCAGCACCTGCCTCAAGTAGAAGCTGTAAAACTGCAGGATCTTTACTCCCCCTTGCTGCATACATCAAGGGAGTAATACCCTTATACCTTTCCCTAAGGTGGACATTGACACCTGCGTCAAGCAGGCTATTAATAATCTGCAGCTCATTATTGTGCACAATAGCATAAATGAGGGCTGTCCTGCCCTGCAAATCCTGGTGGTTCACATCTATCCGGGAAACCAGCAGCTTATTAATTACTGCCGGAGAGTTATTCCCCTCCAGGGCATGTAATAAGGCATTACGGCCCAGTTTATCCACAGCATTCAGGACAGCTCCTTTTTCTAGCAGCAAAGTAATACCCTCCGGATTTTTATAATAGCGGGCTGCAAACATCAAAGTTGTCATGCCATCTTCATCTTTATTCAATAAATCAGCATGATTGTCCAGCAGAACCCTGATAATTGATAAGCTGCTCCGCTCCTTAAAAGCCAGCATTAAAGCTGTCTGTCCTTGCCGATTCCTTTTGTTGATGGTAGCACCATTATTTATCAGGTACCTTACCAGGCGCGAATTATCTTTCTGAACAGCATACATTAATGGTGTCCAGCCCTTATTATCGCTTAGATTAACATTAATCCCTGCCCGCAATAATATCCTCGCAGCATCTTCATCTTCTCTTTCTATGGTCTTAAAGAGGGCATTCTGTCCTTTGTTATTGATTACATTAACATTTGCCCCTACGGTCAATAAAATATGTAATACTGTTCTGTTACTGTTGCCCAGGGCATAAAATAAAGCAGTCTCACCATTTTTATCTTGAGCATTGATATAGGCACCATTTCTTACCAGCAGCATACTTACTTCCGGATCTGGATTGTATCTGGCTGCATACATGAGAGGGGTTACTTTATTCTGATCCCCTTTATTGACATCTGCACCATCTTTTATCGCCTGATAAATTTCCTCCCGGGTACCTTCTTTACACAACTCCCAGAATTCCTTCTCTTCTGCCCCAAACAAAGTACCGGAAAGTGATAAAGCCAGAATCAGGGAAAAAATTAAAATACAAAAAAAATTCCTTCTTTTACCCATAAAAACAACTCCTCCATCAATTAATTGAACATTGTTATTGAACAAAAATAATACTATTTAAAAAAGGTTTTTAAAGCCAAATGTCTAATTTAATAAATATCTACATAGGAGGTGGCCTATAATTGGATTTTTTCAAGCCATTCCTGGAGCCATTCTATCTTGCAGCCGATTTTGTTTTTAAAGATATGTTCGAAAAAGATATAAAACCCGGTATAATCCAGCATCATGAAAATTTCATAGCCACAAGAGAAGCCAATATCAATATAGGCATTGCCGGAGACCTGGCTGGATCTGTTATCTATAGTTTTTCCAGGGAACTGGCTTTCAATATAAGTTCAATTTTATTGGGGATGGATTTCAAGGAACTGAACCATTTTGTTGCTTCAGCCGTAGCAGAGATTTCCAATATATTAAGCGGAAACACCATGACTTTCCTTAGCGAACAGGATTGCCACTGTCAGATAGGAACCCCGCAAATCTATATTGGTACAGATAGCAGGATTGTCACCAAAAACAGTATATTTACTATACCCATTAGAACTGCTATAGGGGATTTCGAAATTAATGTTTCCCTGGAATCAAGGTAAAATTGCCTATAATTTTAATTCCATAAAGATATATAAATTCCTTTATTTTTTCCTTTCAATAAAAGAATATTTTAAAAATTAAAGGGGTGAATAAAATGAAAAGTTCTTATTTCTGGGGAATAATTATTGTTCTCCTTGGCCTGGCTTTATTACTGAATAACCTCGGTATCACTGATATCAAGATCGGTGAACTGATCAGCACCTACTGGCCAGTTATCTTTATCTTTTTCGGCCTGGATCTTCTTATTGATAAGAGGAATAGGAAATTAAGGTCCAATCTCCTGGCTGGGACATTTTTGATAATTCTCGGTCTTGCCATAATCGGGAGAAACCGCGGCCTGTTTTACTTCAATTTTGCCCTCATATGGAATATCTTCTGGCCTCTGGTTTTAATTTTTGCTGGACTCAACATACTGAAATCCGGTTCTATTAGTAAAGACAGCCATCTGGCCATAATGGGGTATATTGAGAAGAAAGACAACTGGAAACTGGATAATGAAAGTTATTTTGCTTTTATGGGAGCTGCTGAACTGGACCTTAGAGGTGCAGAGATTCCTGAGGGAGAAAGCTATCTTAAACTTTCCGCACTTTTAGGCGCTATTGAATTAAAAGTACCTGATGATGTCAACATAATCTGTAAGAACACTTCTATTCTGGGAGGATTTGAGTTTTTTAATGAAGACAATGGAGGAATATATTCAAATAAGCAATTTGAACATAAAGCCAGAGTAGAAACAAATAAAAAAATCTTCATTGACTCCTTCTGTTTTATGGGAGCTATTGAAATAGATGATTAGAGGCAGTATATACTGCCTCTAATTTTTTAAGATTATATACAGGCCGGCAATGATCAGCAATACCCCCAACAAAGGCAGGCCGGGAATGATAGCCACTGGAACAAAAAACAAAAGGATAATCCCGGCTATTATCAGCAGAATTTTTACAATAGGGAATAAGACTGAACCAAGTACCAGGAGTGGAATCCCTATTATTATTGCCGGAACTATAAGGAAGACCAGACCGACAGAAAAAGATACCACTACCCCCACTAGCGGTAATATGAAGAATATAATCAAACCTACAACAGCAAGGGCAATAATTATTTTAAGCAGGGGATTTTCAATCTCTTTCCCATTTATATTAATTGCTATTGCAATCACCTCCTCATAATAAGATAACTACTTATACACCAATTATATCTATTACACCATTCTTTGTCTCTGCCTGGCAATAAATTCC
>JAAYRT010000027.1 GCA_012518635.1 Halanaerobiaceae bacterium
AAAGCCTTCAGGGCTATTCTTAAGGGCCTCCTCTATACCTTAATCGGCTTAATTCTGCTTTTAGTAGGTGTTAATGCCGGATTCCTGGATGTAGGCAGTGTAGTGGGATATCGGTTAGCCGCCAAAGGTAATGCTCCCCTGCTCTTATCTATAGGTTTTATAATAGGTTTTCTGACAATACTGGCTGAACCTTCTGTCCATGTATTAACCCATCAAATAGAGGACATTACCAGTGGTTATGTCCGCAGGCCACTGGTTCTTGCTGCCTTGACTATCGGGGTCGGGCTCTCCATCAGCCTGTCCATGTTAAGAATAATAAGCCCGGGGATACAGTTCTGGCATTATATCATACCCGGTTACATGATAGCTCTGATTTTGACCCGCTTTACACCAAACCTTTTTGTGGGCATCGCCTTTGATGCAGGTACTGTTGCTTCAGGCCTGATGGCCACAACTTTCATTCTTTCCTTTGCTCAGGGAGCTGCCGGTGCAGTAGAAGGGGCAAATGTACTGGTAGATGCCTTTGGTATAGTGGCAATGGTGACTTTAGTGCCACTACTTACAGTACAGGTCCTGGGCCTCATATTTAAAACGAAATCAGGAGAAAGGAGCCTGGAAAAAGTTGATGGATAAGAAAGAGTATGAACTGATCATTACAGTGGTTGACTTTGGTCTGGGTAGTAAAGTAATTAAAACAGCCAGGGAATGTGGCGTTTCCGGAGGCACCATCTTTCTGGGGACCGGAACTGTCGATAACCGCCTCCTGGAAATATTGTCCCTGGATCATGTAAGAAGAGAAATCACCCTCATGGTCACTGATAGTTCCCTGGTTCCCGGAGTGCTGGAAAAGCTTAATGGCAAATTTCATTTCGATAAACCAAACCATGGTATCGCCTTCAGCATGCCGGTAACAGAGGTTTATGGGACAAGGGATAGCATTAATGATTGTAATGATAAGAAAGAAAACAGGGGAGATGAAAATAACATGTTTAAAGCTATCTTTACTATTGTGGACAGAGGTAAAGGAGAAAATGTCATGGATGCTGCCAAGAAAGCTGGAGCCAGAGGCGGCACCATTATCAATGCCAGAGGTTCTGGAATCCACGAAACAGAGATTTTATTTTCCATGCCCATCGAACCAGAAAAAGAAGTAGTTATGATTCTGTCTAAAAATGAAACTGTAAACCAGATTACCTCTGCTATCAGGGAAGAACTTAAAATAGATGAGCCTGGCATGGGAATCATGTTTGTACTGGATGTAAATAAAAGCTATGGATTGAACGTAGAATAATCAAGTAAATCCAATTAAAAAATTCCAAGACTATGGGAGGAAAATTTAAAGGCTGTTTATCCTGTTGATTTGATAAACAGCCTTTTTATTTTTAAATATTTTCCTCTAAATTTTAATGGAGAACTAACCCAATATTACCTCCACCCGGTTTTCCTCCTGCATGACATCCAGCGGGATCAGATTTCCTGCCAGGAGCTCGCCATTTACCCTTAATTCCTTAACTCCATTGCTCACCTTATCTGGGTTTTTTACCTCAATATAGAAATCCTTTCCCCTGAATTTACGGTATACTTTATAGGATTCCCATTCCCGGGGGATAGCCGGATCAATTAATAAACCATCATAATCTGCCCTTACCCCCAGGATATACTGGGAAATGCCTACAAAGCTCCAGGCAGCAGTCCCCGTCAACCAGGAATTCCTGGCCCGGCCGAAATGATAGGGATGTTCCTTACCTGTGATAAACTGGCAGTAAACATATGGTTCCATGGTATATTTATCTGCCCTATCATTGTGCCTGGCCGGCAGATAAGATAAATAATATTCAAAGGCCCTGTCCCCATTGCCCAAAATTGCCTCTGCAATGACTGCCCAGGTATTGGCATGGCAGAAAATAGCACCATTTTCCTTGAGCCCCGCGGGGAAAGAGGTTATTGCCCCTACCTCCTCATCAAATTCCCTGAAGGCAGGATAATTGAGCAAAAGACCATGCTCTGTAGCCAGATACGTATTGACACTCTCCATGGCCTTCCGGGCCTTCTCTTCCTTAAAGGCTCCGGAGACAACAGCCCAGCTCTGGGTATTTAAGAAGATTTTAGAACCCTCACTTTCTGCAGAGCCTAATTTCCTTCCACTATCCAGATAACCCCTGATGAACCATTCACCATCCCAGGCCTTGCCGGCCAGGTTTTCCCTGATTATCCCGGCATATCCTTCAAAATGTATACTGTCTTCTTCCCTGCCTTTTCTCCTTGCCATTTCCAGAAATTCCTGGATAGCCCTGTAAAAGAGGAAGGTAGACCAGATACTCTCCCCCTCTCCTTTTAAATTAATACAGTCATTCCAGTCAGCAGCCATACCATAAAGGAATCCATTTGGACCCCTATATTCCCAGGAAAATTCCAGGGCTTGTTTCAGATGCTCATATACAGTAGCCTCCCCTTTATCGGCATAAGGCACCACTTCTTCAAGAAAACCCAGGTCTCCAGTTTCCCGTAAATAGGCTCCAACAGACAATAAAAGCCAGAGGTGGTCATCAGAAAAAATTCCTTCTCTAGGAACTACATTATGTTCACCCTGCTGTAAGACAAGAGGTTGGAAATTATGGATGGCATAACCTTCACTCAGTTGAGCTTTTAAAAGATTAATTAATTTTTGTTTTACTTCTTCCGGTATAGCATGGACCACACCAAGAGTATCCTGATTAGTATCCCTATATCCTATTCCATCCCTGCCACCAGCTTCATTAAAAGAAGCAGAACGGGACCAGTTAAAGGTCATATGACACTGGTACTGGTTCCAGATGTTTACCATTGTATTGACTTCCCAGGAAGGGGTCTCACATTTGTAATTACTCATCCTCTTCTGCCAGTAATCCTGTATAGCCTGGAATTCTTTTGCCACAGCCTCTTTACTACTGTATTTTTCCTTATAATTTTTCCCCTCTACCCTGGCATTTCCAATTCCTACGATAAATGCAAGCCATCTTTTTTCTCCGGGTTTAAGTTTCAGCTTAATATGTAAAGCTGCGCATGGATTCCCACCTACAGCTATTGAGTTAAAGCATCGGCCCCTTTCAACAGCTGCTGGATTCCCCTCATGATGATAATTGCCTATAAAAACATCCCGATCTGTATCAAATCCCGAAACCGGTACAGTTGAAGCCATAAAAGCCTTTTCTTCATTTCCTCCAGCAAAAAGAAGGCTGTAGTCAATAATATCATCAAGATAATCCATCCTGCAGGTATAAAGGATATACTGGAAGTTCTTCAAATCCTGTTCTATATTCCAGAAACAAAATTCTGCATAGGGGAAGATAGATAATTCCCTTTCTTCTTCAGATTTATTCTCTATTTCCAACTCCCAGAATTCTATGGGATCATTTAAAGGGACAAAAACCTTATAATTGCTTTTGATACCCGCATATTCAGAGATAAATCTGGTATAACCCATACCATGCCTGCATTCTGACTTATACTTCTCAAACCCTTTGGCAACCGGCTGCCAGCTGGCTGACCAGTAATCCCTATTTTTATCATCCCTGATATAGATATAACGGCCGGGCCTGTCCATGGGAATACTATTAAAACGAAATCTGAGTAACCTCTGTAATGCCGGGGACCTGTAAAAAGAATAACCACTGGCATTGTTGGAAATTAAAGCCCCATATTCCGGTGTGCCCAGATAATTAATCCAGGACATGGGCGTATCAGGCCTGGTGATTACGTATTCCCTCTTTTCATTATCAAAATAGCCATATCTCATTAAATATCACCCCTTATTTAATTAATTATAATGGCCACTCCCCTCTTCTTACTAATGGATTTCTCCATATTTCAGAAAAACCCTTCTCTGATAAATATATTTGAAAAAATATTATGAAAACATTACAGGGCAATGTATACATGTATACAGGTATTTTTATTCATTCTTCTTTGTTTTTTTACAGGTTTATTATTATAATATAATAGACATTATTCGTGAAGGTAGGGATAATATGAGGAGATTAGAAGAACTTACCAGAAATGAGTTTGACCAGCTTAAGAAAACTATTGATGAAAAGTATGAGGGGTATAAGAAAGAGAAACTGTCTCTGGATATGTCCAGAGGAAAACCCTGTGCAGAGCAGTTGGACCTGGCCAGGGGATTTTTTGATAATACCGGATCTTTAATTTCCAGGGACGGTATTGATTGCAGGAATTATGGCCAATTAACAGGGTTACCGGAAGTAAAAGAGCTCTTTGCCAGTTTGCTGGAAGTAGGAGTAGAAGAGCTTATCATAGGAGAAAACTCCAGCCTGGCCTTAATACATGATACTTTTGCCCGGGCCTTTTCCCATGGCGTAGCTGAAGGAGCAACACCATGGGGGAAACTGGATAAGGTAAAATTCCTCTGTCCCAGCCCAGGCTATGACCGGCATTTCAGTATCTGCGAATTTTTCGGTATAGAGATGATTACTGTCCCCCTGAATGAGGACGGCCCGGATATGGACATGGTAGAGGAACTGGTCAGGAATGATGAGACCATTAAGGGTATCATCTGTGTTCCTAAATTCAGTAACCCTACAGGTATAGTTTACTCAGAAGAGACCGTTAACCGGCTGGCGGCTATGGAAACAGCTGCAGATGATTTCCGTATTTTCTGGGATAATGCCTATCTGGTCCATTATCTCTCTGATAAAAGGCCGGTCCTGAAAAATATCTTAAAGGCCTGTAAGGAATATAATAACCCGGACCGGGTCTATATCTTTACTTCCACCTCCAAGATTACTTTTGCCGGTGCTGGTGTTGCTGTCCTTGCCACCAGCAAAAACAATATTGATTATATGTGTAAATTATTATCAATTCAGACCATAGGTTCCAATAAAATCAACCAGTTACTCCATTATAGATTCCTCAAATCTGTAGACGGAATCATGGAACATATGGAAAAACATGCCCGGATCCTAAAACCAAAATTCGACCTGGTTCTGGATATCTTTGAGAGGGAACTGGGAGAATTGGGAATCGCTACCTGGAGTAAACCGGCAGGGGGCTATTTCATCAGTCTCGAAGTGATGGAAGGTTGTGCAGCCAGAATTGTAGAACTGGCTAAAGAAGCAGGTGTTATCCTGACCCCGGCGGGAGCCACCTTCCCCTATGGAAAAGACCCCCGGGACAGTAATATAAGGATTGCCCCTTCCTTTCCCCCCCTGGAGGAACTGGAGAAAGCCATGGAGATTGTCTGTACCTGTATTAAAAAGGCCTCTCTGGAAAAAATACTGGAACAGAAGGCATCTGCCTAATAAAAATACCGGCATTTTCAATGCCGGTATTTTTTATGCAGAAAATATTCTCTTTTGCTTTAGGCGGTTATATAAAATATTCCACACCTGCTGCAAATATCTTCTGGTCCTTATCACCAGGAATATTTTTCGCCACATTATCTCCTATCCGCTCTGAATGGGCCATCTTTCCGAATATCCTTCCATCCGGACTGGTGATACCTTCAATAGCCATTACCGAGCCGTTGGGATTATATCTGATATCACATGTTGCATTTCCATTACAATCAACATACTGGGTTGCCACCTGGCCCTTTTTAATCAATTCCTCCAATAGTCCTTCGCTGGCCAGAAAACGTCCTTCCCCGTGGGCAACAGGTAAGACAAATTCTGAACCTACCTCCACCCTGGCCAACCAGGGGGACAGGGTAGAAACAACCTTTGTCCTGACCATTGTTGAAACATATCTTCCAATTACATTATAGCTCAGGGTTGGCGAATCCTCATCCAATTCCCTGTACTCCCCATAAGGCAGGAGGCCCAGCCTGATCAAGGCCTGAAAACCATTGCCGATTCCGAGGATTAAACCATCCCTCTCCTCCAGTAATTGCATTACTGCTTCCTGGATAGCAGGCATCCTGAAGATAGTGGCAATAAATTTCCCTGCCCCCTCAGGTTCATCACCAGCACTGGCTCCGCCTGGAAGGGCCAATATCTGGGCCTTTTTTATTTTGCCGGCCAAAATCTCTATGGATTCCTCCAGCAGCCCGGCATCCAGGTTTTTGAAAACAAATTCATCCACTTTTGCCCCTGCTTCCATAAATTTATGGGCCAGTTCATCTTCTCCTCCTGTTCCCGGGAAAACCGGTATGAAGACTGTCGGTTTTGCTATCCGGATACGGGGTTGTACCCTTTTCTCCGGTGCATAATGATCTATATTTATATCTCTCGTTTCTTTATTTATACCTTCAGTTTTTTCAATCCTGCCAGAATAGACATCAGCCAGTGGTTTTGCCCAGCTCTCCAGGGCTTCATCCAACCTGATCTCTACATCACCAATTTTAATCAGCCCTTCATTGCTGGTTTCTCCCAGGAGTATGGCATCAGGTAAGGAGTCTGGAGCTGCTCCTTCCTTTAATTCCAGCAACAGGGAAGCATAATCCGGCAGGAAAAGGTCTTCCTCCTTGATATCTCCACTGAAGATATCCTCATTAAAGGTAAAGCCTAGCTCATTGCCAAAACACATCTTGCTAATGGTGGCAGCTACACCGCCATAATGGATTGCAGAAGCTGCCAGGACCTTTCCATCATTGATCAACCGGTGTATTCTCTCATATTTCTCCTTCAGGTCTGTAAAATCCGGTAAAGAGTATTTATCCTGTTTCACCCTGACCCAGATAACCCTATTCCCGGCCTCTTTAAACTCAGGTGATACGGCCTTATTGGCATCAACCGTATTTACTGCAAAGGCTATAAGGGTCGGCGGAACATCCAGGTCCTTATAGGTTCCGGACATACTGTCCTTTCCGCCAATAGCGGGGATAGCCAGTTCTGACTGTACCAGATAGGCCCCCAATAAAGCGCTGAAAGGTTTGCCCCACTTGATACTGTCCCGGCCCGGGCTGCCGAAGTATTCCTGTAAGGAGAGGCGGACCCTTTTATAATCCCCTCCCAGGGCTACCGATTTGGCAACAGCATGCACCAGGGAATAGACACCACCATGGAAGGTGCTCCACATAAAGAGTTCCGGATCATAGGCATAGGTCATTATACTGGCAGTGGTGGTATCCCCTTCCTGCACAGGTATTTTAGCCACCATTCCGTCAACAGGGGTCAGCTGCCTCTTGCCGCCAAAGGGCAGGAACACAGTTCTGCCTCCCACTGTATTGTCAAAGAGCTCAATCAGGCCCTTCTGGCTGCAGGCATTGAGGGAAGCCAGATTCTTCAGCCAGGCGTCCTTTAAGTCACCTGTATCGACAGGTGCTTTCTGCAGATAATTCTCACCTTCCGGTGAAATAAGGGTAATATTGGCCTTCTGGGTTACCCCATTGGTATCGAGGAAGTCCCGGGCCATGTCGACAATGATCTTGTCCCGCCACTTCATGCGGAGTCGGCCGGTATCTGTCACTACAGCAACTGGGGTAGCTTCCAGGTTTTCCTCCCTGGCAGCGGCCAGGAAATCCTCCAGATTCTCCCGGCCGATGACCACTGCCATCCTCTCCTGGGATTCAGAAATGGCCAGTTCTGTACCATCCAGACCTTCATATTTTACAGGAACAGCATCCAGGTCTATATCCAGGCTGTCAGCCAGTTCCCCTATTGCCACAGAAACCCCGCCGGCACCAAAATCATTACATTTTTTTATCATCCTGCTGACTTCAGGCTTGCGGAAAAGATGCTGGATATTCCTTTCAATAAGGGGGTTACCCTTCTGCACTTCTGCTCCGGAACTGGCCAGGGACTCTTCATCATGTTTACGGGAAGAACCAGTGGCACCACCACAGCCGTCCCGGCCGGTCCTGCCTCC
>JAAYRT010000143.1 GCA_012518635.1 Halanaerobiaceae bacterium
GGCCAGGCCTTCCCTGGCTGCCTGCTCTACGTGGAAAATATTAGTGGTCCCTATGATAAAAAAACCGTTGTTCTCTGCATAGCCTGCCAGGTTTTTATACCCATATTTCCTTTCCAGGATATTGACAGTGGCATGTTCCAGGGCATGGTTCATCCGCAAAACCTTGTTAGCGGCAATCTTATAAATCTGCCCGGGGATAGTAAAGATATGGAATAATGAGTTAACTGTAAACTGAAAAGGCAGTAAAAGTACCAGCAAGGCAAAAAATGCAAAAACAGGAATCAAGATATATGGGGAAATAAACATCGCTATAATCAGGAGCAAGAGTAAAAACATTTTCCTTATCACCTACTTTATTTCTATATTATGACAGACAAAATGAATTCTTATTTTTCCGGCTTCCTGCTATAATTATATCACAATATGTAGGAAAAGGACTTAAATTACTCTTACTCTATAAATTTAATTGTATTTCAAAATAGGGTTTCAGCTCTTCCTCATGGTACTTGACTCCCAGAACAGGCACAAACTGTAGGCGCATCTGGCCGGCCATCTCCAGCTGCAATTCCCCGCCATAGACAAGCTCATCCTCACTCTCATGCCAGTTGTAATCTACAAAAAGATTGGCAAAAAGGTCCCCAAAATAAAAGTTGGGATTCCATAAGCCGCCCCGGATTTCAGCCAGCTTGCCCATCAGGTCAAGACTTAACTTGCTGCCCTCATCCTTATAACGGAAGAAATCTGTATCCCGGGCTCTCTCTCCCGGAGCATAGGAAACAAAATTAAGGCCCGTGATTCTCAGGCTGCCCTTACTGAATAAATGGCGGTAGACCAGCTGCTGGTAATATGCACTTCCCTCAATATTGGTGACATATTTCAGTCCCAGGATATCCTCAGGACCGGAAAAGGTAAGGGCAATACCGGGATATTTATCCTCGAAATCAGTCCTGTAACTGAGATCAATCCCTGACAAACCATTTGTACTACTTCTATAGAGGGGGTAATCAAGTAATAATTCCATGCTATCAAGATCACCATTCAGGGTAATTGACAGGGGCATTAAATGCTGGCTAGTAATGCTATAACTGAGGCCCAAATAATCTATAGTATATGTTAACAACTCCAGGGCATCACTGCCGTACAGTAAAGGAAAAATCATATCCGGTTTAAATAAATAACTGTAATTCTTTCCATAAAAACCGGCTTTCCTTAAACCAGGGATAGCGGTTCTTTCCGGTAAGTAAAGTCCCTCTTCCCTCTCTTTTGCTAAATCTATCTTCCTCTCCTTTCTGGTTGTCCGGTAAATAGCCTCACCATCAGGGAGCAGGCCGACAAAGAAGATATCATTCCCTACGGCAACCCCATCCCTTCCGTAAGGGTTATCCATCAATTTATATACCTGGCCGGAACCTTCCGTCCTATATTCATAAACAGAATAACCCTGGCCATAATTGGCGGTAAAGTAGATTTCTTCCCCCTGGACCTTTACCAGTTTCTCAGCATAGGGGCTGTTAACTACTGGACTCAGTGAAAGATCCTCCAGGTTCAGAAGATTTATATTCCAGGACCCGGTTGGTGCCTTGCTGACAACCAAAATACCCTCCTGGTGATAGACAAGTTCCCCTATAATCTCATCTACTTCTCCCAACAGACATTCTTCCCCCTGCCGTAAGGACCAGATCTCTGAACCGGAACCATCCCTGCGGACCCTGGTATACAGAATCTCTCCCCCGGGCAGGACCAGGAAATCCTTGAAGTCAGTCTTCAGGATATCTTTTTTTCTCCTGCTCCTCAAATCATAGCTGCTCAGGCTGGCAGTAAAACCAAAACCCTGATAATCAACATTGGCGTAACTCCTGTCAACAACCTTTTCTGCATAGTACACTATCCCATCCACTACCTGCAGATAGGGGTTGACATCTGCATTCAATTGGGTCAGTACCCTCTCCTCACCGGTTTTCACATTATACTCAGCCAGCTGGATAATAATCGTTGATTCAAAGGGGCCTGGTTCGAGGAAACGTTCCTTGAAATAATAAAGGTTTCCTGAATCATAAGTAAGCCCGAAAATCCTGCCCTTTTTATTCTCTACCAACATCTCTCCCTCTATCTTCCAGTCACTATAACTCTCTTTTAAATGATTCTTCCACTGCTCAAAAAGTTCAGGAAATGTATATCCATAAACCTGCCGGGCTATCCGGTCAATCCCCAGAAAGGGATATAAAAGGCCGGTAGAAGGAATATTACTATCTGCTCCTACCCTGGTAAAGAATTCTGCAAATTTATCTTCTCCATAGGTCTCTGCCAGATAGGCCAGGAACTCTCCTCCATATAAATACCAGTGGCCGGCAGGATAATGATTATACCTATATGTAATTTCGATTAAGGAGGGCAGGCTGCCGGCAGCAGCCTTGCTGGCAACTACGGCATCATAATGACCATCATTCAATCTCCCCTCATAAGGACTCCTGATAGACTCACTATAGACTGCTATTCCCTCTACCATCCAGTCCGGAATATAGGCATTAGGCAAAAAATATTGGCCAAATAAAAAGTTAAAAAGTATGTAGGGACCTGAATAATTTGTCATCTGGGCTATATGTGTATATTCATGAATACCTACCATGCGGAACCAGTTTTCATAAGTACCCAGCTCGGAATCAGTTTCCGGGACTGTAGTAAAAATACCGATTTTATTTTTCATAGGAAAGGCATAGGCATTGCTATAGAGGCCGATATCCTGCAGAACCACAATAGTCTTAAAATTCCTCCTGTTTCCTGCCAGTTCCATGATATTATCCCGGTATTCTTCAAGATAATAAAGGGCCTCCAGAGCCTGTTTTTCGTAGCCTTCCGGATAAAAGAGGACAAAGTTATCACTTTCATAAGCCTGCCACTCTCCCGCAGCTCCCATTAATAGCTGGGAGCAAAGCAAAAATATAAAAAGAAAAATAAGCTTTTTCACTCTACCCTGCAACTCCACCACCTCTTTCCTCCCTTTTCCCACGTGATTATTTTTCTCCATATTTTACATTTTATATTATCATATTTTATTTTCAAATAAAAGTATTAAACAAGGCATATTCACACAATACAGCAAAATCTACTTGCAATAACATGTAATATTATATTAAAATATAGATATTCAATCAGTAGAGTAGAACAGGAGTGATGGTATGATAATCGGGGTGCCTGGAGAAATTAAAGAAAATGAATACCGGGTAGGAATCACTGTTGCCGGTGTAAATTCCTTAAAGGATGCCGGCCATCAAGTACTGGTCCAGAAGGGAGCCGGTGAAGGCAGCGGTATATCCGACCAGGCCTATCAGGCTGCCGGAGCAGAATTAGTGGCTGATGCCGAGGAAATTTACGCCCGGTCTGATCTAATCATTAAAATAAAAGAACCTTTACCAGAAGAATATGATTATTTAAAAAAGGAACAGATCATCTTTACCTATCTTCATCTTGCGACCAATGAAGAATTGGTTAATGTATTACTGAATAAAGGAGTCACTGCCATCGCCTATGAAACAGTACAGCTAAAGGATGGCTCACTACCTTTGCTAATACCCATGAGTGAGGTGGCCGGCCGCCTGTCAATACAGGCTGGAGCCTATTTTCTGGAAAAACCCCAGGGAGGTAGCGGAGTATTACTGGGAGGAGTTCCCGGGGTCAAGCCGGCTAAAGTTGTCGTCCTGGGCGGCGGTAATGTGGGTATCAATGCAGCCCGTATGGCTGTCGGGCTGGGGGCAGAAGTCACCATCCTGGACATCAGTGCTCCCCGTCTCAGGTACCTGGATGAAATTTTCAACAGCAGGGTAAAAACACTGATTTCCAATAAATATAATATTGCTGAGGAGCTGTCCGATGCAGATCTGGTGATAGGTGCTGTCCTGATACCAGGCGCCAGAACCCCGGCCCTGATCACGGAAGAGATGGTCAAAAACATGAAAGAAGGTTCTGTAATAGTGGATGTGGCCATTGACCAGGGCGGATGTGTTGAAAATGCCCGCCCCACTACCTATGACAAGCCAATCTATGTAAGACACGGGGTTATCCACTATTCTGTATCCAATATGCCCGGTGCTGTTGCCAGGACTTCCACCTTTGCCCTTACCAATGCCACCCTGCCCTATATACTGGAACTGGCCAATAAGGGTTTCCAGAAGGCTGTACTGGAAAACCAGGACCTGGCAGCAGGAGTGAATACCTATCAGGGTAAACTGACCTGCCAGGCAGTTGCTGATACCTTTGCCATGGAATATACTCCTCTTGAAAATGTTTAAAATCATGGTCTAGATAAATAATCAAATAGATGATTATATTGATAGATTATAGATTATAGATTATA
>JAAYRT010000144.1 GCA_012518635.1 Halanaerobiaceae bacterium
ACAGTCTGCGGTTTTGCTATAGCAGCCCTATTAAATCTAATTCATGTAAGAAGATATACTCATTTTAAAATTGACATTAAAGCCCTGGTGTTGAAGCCGGCGATAGCTGTTACAATCATGGGAATTGTGGTCAAACAGGCTTTTGCTTTATTGGATTATCTCCTGAGTTTTGTTACTGCTTATCATTATATACTTTCAACCTTCCTGGCAGTGCTGGTAGGAATCATAGCTTATTTTCTCCTCTTGTTTATCACCAGAGAGATTAAATATAATGATTTACTGATGATACCGGTAGTAGGCGGAAAAATAGCCAGGATATTAAAAAAAATCGGTCTGGTGAGGGAATAAGATGAAAAAGGAAGAATTGGCAAAGGAAATACAGCGGTTGGTAGATATCATGGAAAAGTTAAGGGGGCCGGAAGGTTGTCCCTGGGACAGGCAGCAGACCATAGCCTCTCTACAGGAATATTTGTTAGAGGAGGCCTATGAAGCTGTAGGGGCTGCCCGGAATGAAGACATGTCACTTCTCCAGGAAGAGTTAGGGGATGTTTTACTACAGATAGTTTTTCAGTCCCAGATAGCCAGAGAACAGGGATATTTTAATCTGGTCGATGTAGTTAAAGGCATAGCAGATAAACTGGTCAGAAGACATCCCCATGTGTTTTCCGATTGGAAGGCAGATACAGCTGAAGAGGTAAGTAAACTCTGGCAGGAGATCAAAGACAGGGAAAAGAAAAAAGAAGAAGATAAAAGCGATAGCTCACTTATGGACAAGATACACATTAACCAGCCGGCATTGATGCAGGCCTATGAGGTACAAAAGCTTGCTGCTAAAGTGGGTTTTGACTGGGATGATATCAATGATGTAATTCAGAAGGTAAAGGAAGAACTTTCAGAAATGGAAGAAGCCCTGCAGAGGGGCAATAAGGAGCAGGCAGCCCTGGAGTTTGGTGATTTGCTTTTTGCCATGGTGAATTTGGCCCGCTTTCTCGAGACTAATCCGGAGGTAGCCCTCTTAAACTCTATTACAAAATTTAAAAATAGATTTCAATATATGGAAAAGGCCATAAGAAGTGAAAACAAAGAGATGGACAAATTAAGTCTGGAAGAGCTTGACTTCTACTGGGAAGAAGCCAAAAAGACTGAAGTAAAATAGGGGGGGTTATAATGAAGAAAACATTGCTTGCAATTTTGCTTGTGCTATATTCTTTTTTATCAGTTGCGGTTTATGGACAGGATTTTGATCTGGATATTAGAGCTGCCATATTGGTGGAAGCAGAAACAGGCCAGGTATTATATGAGAAAAACTCAGCAGAGCCTCTTCCGCCAGCCAGCATTACAAAAATCATGACCCTTTTATTGGCCATGGAAGAAATAGAAAAGGGAAATATTAGCCTGGATAGTGAAGTTACCATAAGTAAATATGCTGAGTCCATGGGTGGTTCCCAAATTTATCTGGAAGCAGGTACCAGGATTGTACTTGAAGATCTCCTGAAGGCTGTTACCATAGCATCGGCCAATGATGCCAGTGTAGCTATAGCTGAAGCCATAGGAGGTACTTATAGCAACTTTATCAGATTGATGAATAAAAAGGCTGAAGAACTTGGTATGGAGAATACCATTTTTGAAAACTCTACCGGTTTACCGGTTGAATATGGAGATCATCATACAACTGCCTATGATATTATCCTCATGTCCCGGGAACTGATTAAGTATGACAAGATACTGGAATGGGGTTCTATCTGGGTAGATTATGTACAGCTGCCTGGCCGGGAGGCAATGCTTGTAAATACCAACAGGTTGATTAATTCCTATCCGGGAATGGATGGGTTAAAGACCGGTTATACAAAGGAAGCAGGATACTGTCTTGCTGCCACAGCCGAACGCAATGATATGCGTCTTATCTCTGTTATCCTGGGTGCAGAAACAGAAAAAGATAGGGAGGAGCTGACAGCCCGCCTCCTGGATTATGGATTTAATACCTTTGAAAAAGATTTAATACTGAGAAAGGGAGAACAGGTCCATAATATAGACGTTCCTGATGGGAAAAAGACAGTTACTTCTGCAGAAGTAGCAGAAGACCTGTATGTTGTTTATAAAAGAGGTACAAAGGGGACATTGCAAAAAGAAGTGGTTTTACGTGAAGACCTGAAAGCCCCCATAGAGAAAGGGGAGGTAATCGGCCAGGAATTTATCGTCCAGGAAGGAGAGATACTGGCCCAGGTGGACCTCCTTGCTGTCGAGAATATCGAGAAGGCCGGTTTATTTACCAGGCTATGGCGTGCTTTTGTAAATTGGGTCGGCCAATTGATCAAAGGGATTTTAAATTAGCCCGGATAAGCCGCCTCTATAAATAACATAACATAATATATATAAATAACTTTTATAAACATGAAAACTCAGTAGAATGACTTAAACCTTCTTTCCTGTATAATATGTTTTAAATTTTATCAAACTAAAATACAGGTGAAGGAGGTTTTTTATGTCCAGAAAATATCCCATTTATTTAACGGTTTTCTCACTAATCATATTAATACTTGTATTCCTTTCTGCCTGTGAGAAACAGGATGATAGGATAGAGATCAGGAAAAGAGATATCTTAAAGGGAGAACCGGAAATAATAGTAAAATTACTTGATGGACAGGAAAGGAAAATGGGGCTGGAAGAATACATTACCGGAGTTGTTGCCGGTGAGATGCAGGCGGGCTGGCCTGAAAATGCCTATGCTGCCCAGGCCATTATTGCCCGGACTTTTGCCTTAAAACATATGAGCGATAATGATACAAATATAATCAGCGGCAGCTATCAATTTGCCCAGGAATACCAGCCGGAAAAAATCAGCGGGGAAATTGAAAAGGCTGTAAAGAGGACCAGGGGTGAGGTTATAGTATATGAAGATGAGTATATCAATGCCTGGTTTCACGCCAGCGCTGCCGGACAAACTACCTCAGCCAGGGTTGGCCTGGCTTATCAGGAAGAAGAACCACCCTATATTACCAGTGTAAAATCACCGGATGATCAGGCTCCTGAGGATATTAAAAACTGGCAGGCCAGTTTCACAAGAATAGAAATAGAAGAAACTTTAAAGAAATTAGGGAAGGGTGTAGGAACCCTGAGAGATATTGAAATTGACGGGAAAGACGAAACAGGGCGGGCCATTAAATTTAAATTTAATGGCTCTGCTGGTGATGTTACTATAGAGGCGGCAGTTTTCAGGAATGAACTTAATCCGGAAAAATTAAGATCAACTATGATTAAAGAATTAGAGAAAAGTGAAGATACCTATATGTTTTCAGGTTCAGGCTTTGGCCACGGAGTAGGAATGAGCCAATGGGGTGCCTATGCACTGGCTAAAGAGGGCAAAAGCCCGGAGGAAATAATCAGGCACTATTACAGGGATATTGAAATAGTAAAGGAATATGATTAGCCTTAAAAAATTATTTAAAAGCCCTTGACAGCCTAAAATAAACATGTTAAGATAACAAATGTCGCTAAAAAACCTGTAATAAAACAGGTCAA
>JAAYRT010000028.1 GCA_012518635.1 Halanaerobiaceae bacterium
CAGTAGAAACATGGCAATAATCATCACCAGATATGCCAGGAATGGCCCACTGCCGAAAGTCAGCGGATAAACTCTGGGTATATCGAAATCAAAATAAACTAAGTTGCCCATCGATAATTCCGGGACCCATCTGAAAAGTGGTGCCAGTAATAAAACTCCACGGAAAATTACATATGGACTTAAAATAAAAACTATGATTGTAATCAGGCCCCGGAAGCGGTCAAAGAAAAGACTTACCAATTGGGAAAATTGAGCAACTATATAAAAAGTCAGGCCGTAAAGCCAGTAGGCCAGGAAGAGCCTTAGTGCCAACCCGGACAGTATACCGGATCCCATGACTCCCCTAAAGTTATCATCCAGGACTGTCTCCCTGATATAACCCTGGTGAAAGACAAAGATCAACAGGATTGTCGCCAGGCATATTCCCAGGTAAAAACTCATGGCTGCAGCCAGCTTCGCCAGACTTATCTCCCAACCCCGCCTGGGAAGGGAGAGCAGGAAATAATGGGTATCATCCTTCCATTCCTGCCGGTATGAATTGTAACCCAGCCATAAGATTAACAGGGGATAAAAGAAAAATGGTACAAAAGCCAGGCCAAAAACCAGCCCGGATATCCAGGTATCAGCCTTATAAAAGAGAAAGACTTGCCAGGCCAATAGTGCCAGAAAGATAACTGCTGAGAAGAAAGATATTGCCGAAATCTCCTTTTTATATAACTCCCACCATGCTCTCATTCGAATACCTCCTTTGCCAGATCCTGAATAGACATTCCATGTTCAGCCCGTAAATCATCGGCATAACCCTTTATTTTTATCTCTCCTCTTTCCAGGAAAATCACATAGTCAAAAAACTTCTCTACCTCTATTATCTCATGAGTGGAAAGGATGATGGTCTGTTTCTCTGCATCATATTCACTAATCAGGCCCTCCAGTATCCGGGAACGGGATTTGATATCTATCCCGGCCAGTGGTTCATCCATCACAATCAGGGGAACCTCCCGGGCCATGGTCAGGGTAAGTTTTACTCTTCCTACCATCCCCTTGGAAAGATTCTTTATCCTGGCTTCTGGTTTCAGATCCATGAATTCCAGTATCTCCATGGCTCTTTCCCTGTTAAAATTGTCATACTGACTTTCATAGAGATTGATAACTTGCCTGATGGACATATCCCTGTAAAAATGATTTATCTCCGGCAAAAAGGCCGTTTGGCTCTTGGTTTTCCTGTCAGGCCTCTCCCCGAAAACCAGGACTTCCCCGCCAGTCGGCCGGACAAGGCCGGCTATAGATTTCAACATGGTAGATTTGCCGCTGCCATTTGGTCCGATCAGGCCACAAATCTTCCCGGCTGGAAAAGTTACATCTACCCCCTTCAAGGCAGTAACACCGGAATACTTTTTCTCTAAACTCCTTATCTCAACAGCTGTCTTCACGATAAACCTCCTTTACCCCTTTAGTTATCTTCCTTCTTTATCTTTGCTAATTCGGTATTAATAAAGCTTAGAATATCATCCTCTTTATAACCCAGGGAATGCATCTCCTCAATGAATCTGTAAACAGCCTCCCTGGCCATCTCATTCTTCATGGTAATAACCATACTTTCATCCTCCTTAACAAAGGTTCCCATTCCTCTCCGGGTCTCCACCAATTCCAGCATTTCCATCTCCCGGTAAGCCCGTTGAATAGTATTGGGATTGACTTCAATCTTTCTAGCCAGTTCTCTCTGAGAGGGCAGCTTATCACCGGGTTTCAGTTCTCCTCTGACTATCATCTTCTTGATATAATCAATAATCTGTTCATAGATAGGTTTAGTTGTATCGAAATATAGGCCCATGCATTTTTTTCCCCCTTTCCCTGAGTAAACAATAGTGCACTATATAACTAGTGCACTATTATTATATTAAAGCACTTTGCTTCTGTCAAGCCAAATTTTTATTTTTTATAAAAAAAGAAGAGTCCCTCTCAGGACTCTTCTTCAAAAAGCTTTATCAGGCTAATAATATTCTACATCCACATCAATAATACCTTTTTTATTTATTTCCAGGTGGCCGTCTTCCTCCATCCTGTTATCTGCCGGTACCTTTACCTCCAGTTCTCCTCCAACAGCATTTACAGAGATTAATCTGCTACCTTCCCAACCATCCAGATATTTTAAGTCTACGTCCAGTCCAGCGCCATTAATACGTATCTCCTCAAGACCGATTACATCCAGTTCAATATCTATACCGGCACCATTTACCCTCAGATAATCACCCCTGATTAAACCACTTATATCGATTCCAGCACCATTAATATTTATATGTTCAATATAATACTCGCCCTCCATATCTATCCCACCGGCATTTATCTTGAGCTCTTCAGCATGAAGGACCCCGGAAAGATTAAGCCCGCCGGCATCGATATCAAGCAGTCTGTACTTATTTTTTGTCCCCACGACTACTACATGGGTCCGGCTGACAAAATCAAAGATACTCTTTTTAGGGGAATATATCCTGAGCCTTCCGCCCCTCAAATCGAATTCCAGTTCATCGGATATATACACATTCTCCAGATCCTTTACAAAGTAGATATCGGCTCCGTCAATATCAAAATAAAGCCTGTCAACATCCTCCAGTTTTATCTCATAAAGGTCCTTAAGAAGCGGAGCATGGGCAGATACCGTCCGGCCCAGGCAGAAAAATACCGGTATTGCCAGGAAGAGGAGTATCAGGATAATTACTGACCTATACCTATTCATTTTCATCTTCAATAACCCCACACCTTTCCTTATTTAAAATCCAAAACTCAACCTCAGGCTGGCCATAGGTGCAGACAAATTCTCCAGGGGCAGTTTTGTATCTTTGCCGTAGTATTTCCAATTAGGACCGGTAAAATCCCAGAGATAAGCCAGGGTAAGATCCAGGCCCATAAAAGCAGAAAACTGATGATGAAAGGAGAGCTCCGGCATGATAAAACCAAATATCCTTTCATAGGAATTGCTGTTGGGTTTAGTCCAATCAGCATATTCACCATAGGTCATATCAAGGAAAGCCTGGCCCCCGCCCAGGACGACACCCAGGGCAATGTCTGTATCCTTAGTGCTGAAAATGCCTTTTTCATATAAAAGTCCACCATAGCTTAATTTCAATATAATTTTTTTACCATCATCCCCCAGAGCACTGGTTTCACCTTCATAACCATAGCCGCCAAACCTGATACCTTCCTTCATCCCAATTAAACCTCCACCGCCAAAAAGCAGCATATCTGAAGACAGGCCAGCAAAACCATCAGGGAGATTGGCATTTAGTTCTGCCAGATCCAGCTGCATATAGGCCAGGAGCGGCCCGCCATTTCCCTTAAAACCACTGGCAGGCTCCTGCTGGACTATGATGACTTCAGTCTTCTTCTCCTCCTTTGCCCCTTCCCCTGCCTCCACCTCTTGCTCTAATTCCAGTTCTTCAGTTACCTCAATCTTTATTGTCCCTGCATAGACCAGACTACAGAAAAGAAATAAAAAAGACAACAGAACCAAAAAAACTTTCTTTCTCATCTACCCAATTCCTTTCTTTTTTATTATTATA
>JAAYRT010000029.1 GCA_012518635.1 Halanaerobiaceae bacterium
AAAGGAATCAGATATTCCACGGTGCTTCTATAGGATTGGAACCACAGGATATGAAATTTAAAGGAGAAGAGACCTATTTATTTATCGGGGATAATAATATTATTAGAGAGAATGTAACTATCCACCGGGGGACAGAAGAGGGTGGCGGAGAAACCCGGATTGGAAACAATAACCTGATTATGGCCTATTGTCATGTTGCCCATGACTGCCAGCTGGGTAATCATATCATCATGTCCAATGCCACTAACCTGGCCGGCCATGTGATTATTGAAGATTATGCTGTCCTTGCCGGTCTGACCGGGATTCATCAGTTTGTCAGGCTTGGAAAGATGGCCATGGTAGGAGCCCATTCCAAGGTGGTTAAAGATGTGCCGCCATATATCCTGGTGGACGGCCATCCGGCCCGGGTCAATGGTATAAACGTAGTGGGGCTGCGCCGGAATGGGGTGTCTCCGGAATTGAGACAGGAAATCAAGAGGGCCTATAAGATACTTTATAGATCCAATTTAAATATTTCCCAGGCTATAGAAAAAATGGATCAGGAACTGGAAACCAGCCCGGAGATTGAACACTTTTTAAGATTCTTACGCAATGCCCAGCGGGGTATCTGCAGATAGGGAGAGGATGGGAAATATAATGGAGAGAATAGGTCTGTTGGCCGGGGAGGGAGACCTGCCCCTTATCTGGGCCAGAGCAGCCAGAAAAAAGGGCCGGGAAGTATTTGCCTATAAATTAGTGGAGAAGATAAATCCCTTGCTGGAAGAAAGTGCTGATCAGGTCAAGAGCATCAATATAGGTATGCTGGATGATTTAATTGCAGGTTTAAAGGCAGATGGGATTGAAGAGCTGGTGATGGCTGGCAGTATTGATAAAACCATGCTTTTTAAGGGTATTCCCCTGGATGCACGGTTTGCGGCTCTTTTAGCAGGGTTGAAAGACCTCAATAATGACAGCATTCTATCAGCTATTGTAAATGAGTTTACGAAAGAAGGAATACGGGTCCTGCCCCAGAGTATTTATCTGGAAGGCCTGTTGGCCGGTCATGGCATATTAAATTCCCTGCAACCTGATGAGCAGTTACTTTCAGATTTAAAATATGCCTTTAAAATGGCCCGGGAGATAGGAAGGCTGGATATCGGCCAGACCGTAGTTGTACAGAACAGGACTGTGCTGGCTGTGGAGACCATAGAAGGTACTGATGAGGCCATTAAAAGAGGCGGAAGACTGGCTGGTCCCGGTGTAGTTGTGGCCAAGGCGGCCAAACCCGGACAGGATTTCCGTTTTGATTTGCCTGTTATTGGGGAAGGCACCTTAAATACCCTTATTGCTGTAAAAGCCAGAGGCCTGGTAATTGAGACTGATAGTACCTTCATAATCGATAAAGAGAACTTTATCAAGAGGGCAGAAGAAAATGATATAGTTGTGGCTGCTTTTAGAGAAGCAGATTTGCAGGGATAGCCTTATTGGGATATGTGGATTATGTATTTATATTTGTGTTCATAGATATAGGAAGAGGGAGTGGGTTTCTTGGGCAAGATAATGGTTGTAACCGGGGAGGTTTCAGGTGATATAAATGCTGCCAGGGTGGTCAGGGAGATCAAGGAACTGGCGCCAGAAACCAGTTTTTTTGGCATGGGTTCTACAGCATTGCGGGAAGAGGGTGTGGAGATTCTCATCGACCCCACCGGAATCAGTACAATCGGCTTTACAGAAGCATTGAAGAACCTGAACACCCATCTGGAAAATTTGAAAACCCTCAAAAAGGCCATAGACAGGGAAAAACCGGATGTCTTGTTTCTGGTGGATAATGCTGAATTTAACATGCTCATGGCCAGGA
Source organism: Halanaerobiaceae bacterium (assembly GCA_012518635.1). Classification (GTDB taxonomy): domain Bacteria; phylum Bacillota; class Halanaerobiia; order Halanaerobiales; family DTU029; genus DTU029. The sequence continues at coordinate 1,838 of JAAYRT010000029.1, forward strand.
TAGCCCGTAAAAAACGTATCCCGGCTGTTACTTATTTTAGCCCCTCGGCCTGGATCTGGGGCAGCTGGCGGGCAAAATGGCTGGCCAGATACAGGGCTACTATTGCATCTGTTTTTCCCATGGAGGCAGAAGTATACAGGGAGGCAGGGGCAGAGGTGGTCTTTGTCGGCCATCCCTTACTGGATAAAATTAAAATAGAGAAGACTTCTGAGGAAATCTTTTCTGAACTGGAACTAGATCCGGAGAAAACCACCATTGGTTTATTGCCGGGAAGCCGCCATCAGGAGATAGAAACCCTTTTGCCCGAAATGCTAAAGACTGCTGAAAGATTACAGAAAGAGGATAAGCAATACCAGTTTGTTATACCACTGGCCGGGAATGTTGACCGGGACAGGGTAGCCAGTATGGCAGCAGGTTATGAATTAATCCTCAAAGTGGTGGAAGGCAGAAATTATGAGATAATGAGTATCTCTGATTTGTTGATTACTGCCTCAGGCACAGCTACACTGGAGGCAGCCATAATCGGTATACCCATGATAATAGTCTATAAGGTTAGTGCTACTACTTACCGTCTGGCAAAGAAGATTGTGAAACCGGAATTTATCGGTATGCCCAATATAATTGCCGGCAAGGAGGTCCTGCCGGAGTTATTACAGGAAAGGGCCTGTGCCGAAGAAATTTATGCTGCAGCCAGTTCCCTTTTGCAAAAACCTTATCAGTTAAACAGCATGAAGATGCAATTAAGGGAAATCAGGGAGAGACTGGGTACTCCAGGCGGAGTGAGAAAGACTGCAGAACTGGTGTTGAGGAAAGGCGGCCTTTTAAGTTAAATTAGTCCGGAGTGGTTAGCTTGAAAAACAAAACAATTCTAATCCTGACTGGAATCATAGTTATCATAACAGGGATTTATTTAAGTTTACGTTATCAGCCGGGACACCTACAGGATGGCCCGGGGGTCCTGGAGGAAGAGCAACTGGAGCCAGGTGACCAGTTTAAAAATGTCCAACTGGTTTTTTTCAATAGTGATGCTTCTGTCAGCTGGCATCTGGAATCCGGGAGCATCAACAATCTGGCCAGGCAAAGGGTGCTGGAGTTATTTCCTGTAAATATTACAGCCCTTACGGCAGAGGAGGAACTTCTCTATAACCTCCATGCCCTTAATAGTCTTTATGACCTGGATTCAGGCCAGATACAGATTGCCGGGCCGGTAGAAATTATAAAGGATGAGCTTAGCTTTCAGGCAGCCAATATAAGCTGGCAGGATGGGGGAGATTTTCTCCTGGCTACAGGGGGGATTTATGTTGATTCCCCTGATTTTATTATTGAAGGTGAAAGTCTGGAATCAGATCTTACCCTGAACAGGGTTACCATAAAAGGAAGTGTTGAGAAACAGGCTCATTTTACCTGGAAGGATGGGAGTGATCAGGATAAGGACTTATAGGGTTTTTAATAAAAATTATATATTCTTGTTTCTATTAATCCTGGCATTTTATTGTACTGCCAGTCCGGCTGAGGCTTCCGGAGGGCAGGCTGAAGGTTTATGGGCTGACCAGATCATTACTGTTTTTGCTGAAAATACAGCAGAGTTAATCATAGCTGAAGGTAATGTCCTCCTGATTTATGAGGATTATCAAATTATGGCTGATTATATTGAATATGAGTATCTGGATGAGGTCATTGAAATAAAGGGTAATATATCTCTAAACAGCGGGGATTACCAATTAACAGCAGAAAGGCTTAACGGAAATTTAAAGGGAAAAAACTTCACCGCCAGAGATGAGGTCTATTTCCAGAGTGAGGAATTAAAGATAAATTCACTGATGCTGGAGATGGAAAATGAAGATGTTTTTTATTTTACCGGGAATGTCTTTCTTGTTTACCGGGAAATCCAGGTCCGGGCCGACAGGCTGAAATATGACCGCCAGCAGGAGAGGCTTATCCTGAAAGGGAATATAAAGGGGAAGAATGCTGACCTGAATTTAGCCGGTGAGTACATGGAAATTGACCTGGACAGTGAAAAAATAAAATTACAGGGAAAGGCTGAACTCCTCTTTAAGGATAAGGGTGGAGAATAGATGAGTATTGTGGCTACTGGATTGGTGAAAGAATATAATAAACAACGGGTTGTTAATGAGGTAGACTTGACCGTAGAGCGGGGAGAGGTTGTAGGTCTTCTGGGGCCGAATGGTGCCGGAAAAACCACTACTTTTTATATGGTGGTGGGTATAGTCAAACCCAATAATGGCAGGATTTTTCTTGATGGCAAGGAAATTACCAATCTGCCTGTCTTTCAGCGGGCCCGGAGGGGTATCGGTTATCTCTCCCAGGAACCCTCTGTTTTCAGAAAGATGACGGTCCAGAATAATATCCTGGCTATTCTACAGGCCCGCAAATTAAGCAGGGAAGAAATCCGGCAGAAGCTGGAAGAACTGCTGGAAGAATTTGATATTGCTCATTTAAGGAACCGCATGGGATATCAATTGTCCGGTGGAGAAAGGCGGAGGGTGGAAATTGCCCGTTCCCTGGCTACTGACCCCTCCTTTATCCTGCTGGATGAGCCCTTTGCTGGAGTTGATCCCATTGCTGTCAGTGATATCCAGAATATAATTACCTATCTGAAGGAGAGGGGACTGGGAGTATTAATTACTGACCATAGTGTCCGGGAGACACTCTCCATTACTGACAAGGCCTATATTATGCATGAAGGAAAGATACTATTGAGCGGCAGCTCGGATGAGGTTGCCAATAACGAACTGGCCCGGAAATTTTATCTGGGAGAGAGATTTTCTATGTAAGGAAGGTGCCATGATGAGGATAATCTATAGATATATAACCCTGGAGCTGTTGACACCTTTATTTTTTGGTGTAGCGGCCTTTACAGGAATATTTATTGGCACAGATCTTTTGTTTGAGTTGATAGATTATTATAACAATTATGGAGTAAGGTTGCTTACTTTGGTTCAATTGTTTTTTCTGAATCTGCCGGCTATAGCCGTCTATACAATACCAATGGCAACCCTGCTGGGGACAATCATGGGTTATGGCCGTCTTTCCGGTGACGGGGAGATTACAGCCTTAAGGGCCAGTGGTATCAGTATCTATAAACTGGTTTTTCCGGCTTTATTCCTTGGCCTGCTGATGACCTTTATAACCATCGGTGTCAATGAATTCGTCGTACCACAGGCCAATTATCTCAATGAGCAGATTGTCTGGGAGTTCAAACATGGTTTCCGGAAACCGGCTACTCAAAATAATCTGATGCTGCCGGCCAGGGATAACAGGGGCAGGCCGGATTTTTTTCTTTATGCCCGCAGTTTTGACGGGGATACCGGTCTCATGAAGGATGTTATCTTCCAGGACTTTGCCGATGGCAAGCCTGTTCAATTGATTGAAGCTGAAGAGGCTGTCTGGCAGGATGGGGGAGGCTGGGTTTTCACAAACGGCCGGATTATTCATTTGCAGGCAGGAGAGCGGATTCCCGCCCTGACCTTCAGTGAATACAGGAATATACCTTTAAATTATCAACCGGTCCAGGTGGCCAAATTAAACAAAGATATTGATGATATGAATTTTAATGAACTACGGGAGTTTATAAGATTTCAGGCCAGACAGGGAAAGAATGTCAATGAAGAACTGGTAAGTTTACACCAGCGGCTCTCCATTCCCTTTGCCAATTTTATATTTGCACTATTGGCGGCTGTATTGGGGATTTACCCCCAGCGTTCCGGTGGTTCGGCCACGGGTATGGGTATCAGTATCATCGTAATTTTTATCTACTACACTCTCATGACCATCGGCAGCGCCCTGGGGGAACAGGGGACCATATCACCCTTTTTCGGTGCCTGGGTACAGAACATTGTTTTCCTGATAATCGGAGGCATTATGTTATACCGGGCTGATAAATAAGGGACCTGACTACAAAAAATGTAAATATTATGATATAATTTTATATACATCATAAATCCTGGCAAACAACTTACTGATAATAGCTGGATAGAAGGGAGGCAGCGGGTATGTATGGGGTACTCTTGATTGTGGTTGTCATAGGCCTGAGTGGTCTAATTGCCTATCTGGGTGACCGGATAGGGATGAGAGTAGGAAAGAGAAGAATTTCTCTTTTTGGTCTGCGCCCCAAGTATACTTCAATTATAATCACCGTCTTGACCGGTGTTATAATCGCTTCCCTGACTATTACCATAATACTTGCTACCAATAATGGTGTAAGGCAGGCCCTCTTCAATATCCAGCAGGTTCTTGTCAGGCTGGAAGACAGCAGGAATCAACTGGATTACATGAATCACCAGATGTACCTGAAGGATATTGAGTTAAAAGAAAAAGAAGAAGAGATTAAAGTAATTGAACTGGAACTATCCCGTTTACAGGAGCAGAAGGAACAGCTGGAGAAGGAAAATCAAATCCTGGATGAGCAAATCAATGAGCTGGAAGGGAAGTTAAGCACAATAGTGCTTGAGTATGAGGCAGCCCAGCAGGATATAGATTATCTAACTGAAACAATTAAGAATTTAGATGCTACCAGAGAGGGCATGGAAAGACAGTTAGCCAGACTGCAGTCTGAAAGAAAGAGCCTGGAGGAACAAATCCAGGTTTTGAATATGGAGATAGCCAGGGTTAACCAGGAATTAAGTGATACTACTATCAGATATTACCTGCAGGACCTGGTTTATCAAAAAGGTGATATAATCTATCTTGATGTTATAGAAAAAGGTGAGAGCCAGGAGGAGATTATAGATAGTATTGCTGCCTATCTGGACCGGGCCAACCAGGAGGTCTTGAAACAACCGGTAGAGGTGGCTCCGGAGACCGGTACAGCACTGAGGCTGAATATAGGTGAGATAGCTGCCCTGACCAGGATTATCCTGGAATCAGAGAGTGAGAGATTCATCGTTTACCTTGTTGCCAATGTGAATGTATCCCAGAATAGTTATGTGCCAGCCCGTTTTCAGATTAATGAAGATTTTATAGTTTTTAAGCAGGGTGATCTTATAGCCAGCAAGATAATCAGGGCTGGAGCTTCGGTTATAGAGCTGGAAAGGGCCTTAAACGAGTTACTGGATCTTATTAATATAAATTCCATCAGGAAAGGGATTATAACAAATCAGGGGTCAATAGGCTCCATAGAGTTCAGCAGCTTTTATCAGATACTGCGGAGGGTCCAGGATATGTCCGGTAATGTGGAGGTAAAAGTGATTGCTACCGAGGATATCTGGCGGGAAGACGGCTGGAATAACCAGTTCTCCAACAAGATCCTGTTTGATGTAGTGCCAGCAGTAAATGGTGATCTGGATGCATGAGAAAGAGAAGGCAGTCCTGGCCATAGATCCAGGTAAAGATAAATGCGGCCTGGCTGTAGTTGATTTCAGTATTCAGGTTTTATGTAAAAAGATTGTCGATAGAGAAGAACTACAGGCATATATAAGCCGGTTAATTAATATTTATAGTATCAGGGAGATTATTATCGGTGATGGTACTTTTTCCAGTGAAGTCCTGGAGGATATAAAAGAAGTGACACATATACCTGTTGAGACCGTCGATGAAGCATACACTACTGTGGAGGCGGAGAAAAGGTACTGGCAGGAAAAAGGCGGCCTTTGGAGAAAAATCTTTCCCTTTATAACCTGGAAACCGGCCAGGCCGCTGGATGACTATGTTGCTGTTATACTGGCAGAACGTCATCTGCAAAAAGGACAAGTGGATACAATTGGAAGATAAAATTTTATATTTTATGCAGGGATTTTTAATTTGAGAGAGAATATATATTTAAGCCAGAAGGCAGGAGAATAAAAATTTTTTAAAAAACTTGCAGGATTTTTATTCTC
>JAAYRT010000145.1 GCA_012518635.1 Halanaerobiaceae bacterium
ATTTTCCGGAGGTCAGTTTTTCATTTCTTCTGCAGATATTAAATGAGGGAGAGGTAGAAGTATGGGGAAAGGGAAGAGGTGAAAATTTTAGTGTGAATAAGGTTCTCAAACATATTTCCTTTGCCCGGGATTGGCTGGCAAAGGCGGAAGAGAGAATAAAAACCGGTAGTTTACTGGAGGGTGAGCTTTATCTATCCCTGGCTGAAGCAGAGGTGCGTAAGGCCTGGGAAGATAGTTATCTTTCCCGCAGGCAGTCAGCCCAGCCTGGTTTCTGGTCCAGAAAAAGATTGTTTTCTCTTATACTGGCTGCTGTATTTTTATTTGTCCTGGGATTTTCAAACTACCTGGGTGATTACCGGACCGGGAATGAAGGGATAGAGTTAAAGCTGGTTTATGGCAGCTGGCTTAGGGGTGAAACATATATCGACCGGGAAGAAAGGGAAACAGAATTGATTAATATTAACCTGATGGAAGAAAATATTATAGGAGGCGTTAGAGATTGGAAAAAATAAGGAGGATTTTCTTAATCGGTTTTGCTGCTTTTATTTTAATCAGTGCTTCAGTCATAGCAGCTGAAGGTTTTCAGATTATAACCGGCCTGGAAGTGGAAGGAAACCAAAGAATAACTACTGAAGAAATCCTGGAAGTACTCGAGACAGGGATAGGCAGTCCGCTGGATGAAGAGATATTAAAGGCAGATTTACAGAGGGTCTATGACCTGGGCTATTTCCAGGATGTCAGTGTTTCCTTTGAGGTCTATTTGGGTGGATTAAAGGCGATTTTTGAAGTGGTTGAATATCCTGTCATTAAGGATATAATAATAGAAGGGGTTCAGTCCTATTCAGAGGAGGAGTTTTTATCTTTACTGGGTATTGAAAAAGGGGAAGTATTGAATCACAATAAAATCCTGGAAGGCAGGAGAGAAATAGAGAGGGTATATCAGGAAGCCGGTTATATACTGGCCATGTTTACTGATCTAAATATTTCTGAAGAGGGTATACTTAAAGTAAAGTTTAATGAAGGTTATATCAATGATATTATTATTAAGGGGAATGAAAAAACCAGGGATTTTGTTATACTGAGGGAACTGGAATTTGCCCCAGGTGATGTTTTAAACATGAATATATTACAGAATTCTTTCCAGAACCTGGTCAGGCTGAATCTTTTTGCAGAGTTCAATCCTTACCTGGAACGGGTCAGCATCTGGGAGAATACTGCCAATATAATTATTGAAGTAGTGGAAGGTAAAACCGGTCTGCTGGGTGCCGGGGTCACTTACAGTACCAAAGACGGCTGGTTAGGTTTTGTCGATATTCAGGAGAGGAACCTGCTGGGGAACGGGCAGACCCTGGGTTTCCAGTGGCAGTTTGGAGGTATAACCAATTACTCCCTGAATTTTTATGAACCCTGGTTACTGGGTACAAGGACTTCTTTTGGTATTGTTATTTATGACCGGACCTCAAAAGGTATAAATGTAGACAAGGTACACCGCCGGGGTGGCAATATTCTTTTAGGCCACAATCTAATCAATGAATGGGACGGTATGATTAAATACAGTGTAGAGAATTATAAGGAGTTTAATGATTCCGATGTTTCTCTTGCGGATTACGAGAGTGTTCTCCGCAGCTTAACTCTGCAGGTTGACAGGGATACTACCAACCATCCCTTTAACCCGACCGGAGGAGCCATAGATATATTCTCAGTAGAATATGCCGGTAACTTCCTGGGTGGTACTGAGGATTTTGTTAAATATAATCTGGATATGCGGAGATTCTATCCAGGTTTCAAGAGTAATCAGGCCTGGGGAATCAGGCTGAAGGTAGGTAAAGGAGAAGGAAATCTGGAGAAGAGGCAATATCATCTGGGTGGTTCAGAAAGCCTCCGGGGTTATAAGAGCCTGGAGTTTTCCGGTGATTCTCTCCTGCTCCTGAACCTGGAATACCGCCTGCCCATTGCAGACAATTTCACGGCAGTGGTCTTTGCCGATGCGGGAAATGTCTGGGACAAGGGAGAAAGCATCAGTCTTGGAGATCTTAAATATTCCATTGGTGCTGGTCTCAGGATGAATACCCCGATCGGGCAGCTGAGACTGGATTACGGATTTAACGAAGATGGCAGTGGCCAGCCTCATTTCAGCATTGGCCATACTTTCTAATGATCATATACAGTAAACTTAAGGGGGAGAATATGAAGGTACTTGCTTCTAAAACAAAATCTATATTATTGGTGCTAATATTGGCATTAACTACTGGTTTGTTCATTCTTTTTAATCCGGTAGAACGGACAGCTGCCGTATCCAACATGGCTGGCCGGATTGCCTATGTTGATCTTTGGGTTATCTTTAATTATCATCCAGAAAAGGCGAATGCTGAAATGGAGTTAAAGCAGCTGGCCCAGTCGATGCAGGTAGAATTAGAGGAAAAGGCTAAGGGTTTACCTAAAAATGAACAGCAGGATTTACTGGAGCAATATCAGAGTTTACTCACTCAACAGGAAAGAGACTTAGTCCAGAATATCATAGAAGCTATCAGAAAAGAGATTACAGAATTTGCCCAGGAAAAAGAATTAAAAATGGTACTGGATAAAAACAATGTTATCTATGGGGGAATTGACCTGACAGAAGAAGTTATTAATTATATCGAGGAGAAATATAAAGAAGCAGCTCCTGAAGAAGACAATACTGCAGAAGGAGAGGTAGATGTTGTAGAAGGATTTGTTGAACAGGAAGATAATGAGCAATAAGGAGTTTTGCAGCTGCAGAAGATAGGGTAAGAGAGGGGTGTCTGGAATGAAAATTTTTCCCAGGTTTCTGCTGACGGTTTTGCTGATGGCTATTTTCGGAACTCTGGGTTATCTGTATATAAATTCACAGAGTGTAGTAGTACCGGATACCCCTGCTATAGATATGGAAAATATTGAAGAAAATAGTTCTATCAGGGAAAAGGATGAATCCCTCCGCCAGTACCTGAAACAGAAAAAGATAGAACTGGAATACCAGGGAAGGCTTTTAAAGGAGAAAAGGGATTTATTGGCGAAAAGAAGGCAGGAGATTGAATATCATATACTGATGGAGACAGAGAAAATCAGGACAGGCTATCAGGAAAAGCTGGATTCTTACCAGAAGGAATTGGAACAGCAATACCAGGAGTTTGTAAAAAAGAAGGAACAGGAATTTCTGGAACAGGTAGCGGTGAAGAAGGAATTATATGCAGAAAAATTACAGCAACAGCTGGAGAATCTGCAGGAGACTTATCTGGCAGAACTGGAAGAGTATAAGGAGGATATTGTCAGGGCTTTTTATCTGGCAAAACTCAATTATGACCTAAAGTTAAATTTATTGGATTTACCTGCTGAGGAGAAAGAGAAGTATTTAGAAGAATACAGTGACCTGGAAGCTCAGTACATGGCTTCCCTCCAGGAGAAAGAGGCTGCAATTTTAGAGGAGATGGAAAATAGAATAATGGAATTAGAAGACGGATATAATCTGGAACTGGATGAATATAAAAGGAGATTAGAAAATACTATTAAAAAGGAACTGGAGGACGAAAAAGTAAGGAATCAACAGGCCCTCTGGAATTATCTGGAGGAACAGCAAAAAAAGATGGAAGAGGAGATAGAGAAAAAGATTGAGGAGATCCGGGTTTATAGCAGGCAGGAATTGGCGACACTGGAGGCGCTAATTCAGGATATTTCCCGGGAGTATTTTAGTCTGGAATCAGAGCTTTCTATATTGGAAAAGGAAGTGATGTATTAAATGAAGCTGAAAAAGATTTCTTTATTGATTTTAATGATTTCTGTAATAGTATTGGCAATGGCCGGGTGTAGTACTGAAAAGACGGAGAAAATCGCCTTACTGGATATAGAAGCCCTTTTACAAAATAGTAAGAGGGCCAGGCAATTAGAGACAGAGCTGCTGGATATCGGACAGAGGCTGGCAGAAGATTATATGGATAAAGAGGCAGGGCTTTCTGTGGAAGAAGGCAAAGAAGAGCTGGACCTGATTTCCCAGGAGTATCTGGACAATAGACAGAGATTGGAAAACAGCTTGAATAATGAATTATATGAAGCAATCAGGGAGGTAGCGGAAGAGGAAGGAATCAGTATAGTCCTTTATAGGGAAAGTGTTTATTTTGGAGGGGAAGATATTACAGGGAGGGTCATTAAAAAACTTGATGAGAGATTTATAGAAAAAGGAGAGTCTAATAATGGCTAAGGAAAGCTCCTTTTATACTGTGGGAGAACTGGCAGGATTGGTGGAAGGAAGGGTAATCGGTGATTCTGATATAATAATACGGGGTGTTGCCGGGGTAGCCGAAAGTACCGAGGAGCAACTTACCTTTGCTGAAGATGCCCGGTATCTGGCAGAGGCAGAAAATTCCCGGGCAGCTGCTGTCCTTGTCCCTGAAAATATAAATGAGAGCAGGAAAACCATCATAGCTGTTAAAAATCCGAGGCTGGCCTATGCCCGGATAGCTTCCCTTTTTGCTCCTGCTGTCTTTTATAAGCCTGGTATAGATCCTGCTGCTGTTATATCAGCAAAAGCTAGGATAGGAAAGAATGTTTCCATCCATCCTCATGTAGTTGTAGAGGATAATGTGGAGGTAGGGGATAATGTCATCCTGGCCCCGGGGGTTTTTGTTGGCAGGGATAGTAAGATAGGTGATAATACAGTGATTCATCCTAATGTGGTGATTGAATATAATAGTATTATCGGCTCCAATGTAATTATCCATGCCGGTACAGTCATCGGTTCTGATGGTTATGGCTATGTCAGTGCTGCAGACGGCCATCATAAGATACCCCAACTGGGCAATGTAATCATAGAGGACGATGTGGAGATTGGGGCAAATGTAACTATTGATAGAGGGGCCAGCGGTCCCACCTTTATCGGGGCAGGAAGCAAGATAGATAATCTGGTCCAGATTGCCCATAATGTGAAGGTTGGACCGGATTGCCTGATAATTGCCCAGGTAGGTATTGCCGGCAGTACGGAATTGGGTAAAAGGGTCATTCTGGCCGGCCAGACAGGAGTGGTAGGCCATATCAAGATTGGTGATCAGGCAGTGATAGCCAGTGACAGCACAGTTACCAAGAGTGTGCCTGCAGGTGTCTTTTATTCCGGCAAACCGGCCCATGATCATAAGGCAGCCCTCAGGGAACAGGCAGCAGTAAGGAAACTGCCTGAGCTTCTGAAAACAATAAAAGAGCTGGAGGAAAAAATAAAGAGATTGGAGGATGAAGTGAGGAAATGAGAAGAAGGGTTTTTCTTTTAAGTTTGGTATTTTTATTACTTATCAATGTAAACCTGCTGGCCCTGGACAAATTGGTCCTGGCCCCTACAGCTGATCTGATGGGAGGCAAGGGTTTTATTTCAGGAGAGATTATCGGCTCCTCCCGGCGGCAGGTTTCCGGGCTCTATAATATCAGTTCCAGTCTGGCTTTAGGGGGGACCATTCACTTTAACAGGCACAATACTGAACCAGGAATCCTGGCCAAATTGATAATCGTTCAGGAAGATGAGGTGCAGCCAGCTGTGGCTATAGGTTTACAGAAAGAGGATCTTTATATCGTAGCCAGCAAGAATTTAGGCCTGGGTTTCCGGGGACATTTTGGTTTTGGTAATGGAGAACTGGGCGGGCTCTTTATAGGTTTCAACAAGTTTTTAAATCCAGTCTCCATCAATTCCGGTACAGGTTCTTCCCTGCCGATTATTAATCTGAAAGGTGAATACAAAAACAGCGAAGTCAGTTTTGCCGTACAGATGAATTTGCAGGAAAATATGAAGGTGGATATTGGTTTTGTAGGTTTAGAGGAAATCAAACTGGGGCTCGGTTACTTATTTTAAAGCTTTGACCTAATTGTATAGGATGATAAAGTAAATAGAAAACCGTCATCATATTATTACCATGATGACGGTTTTTTTATCCCTTTGGAGGCAGGTGTATTTGCGGTTACTTACTGTATTTCTATGTCTATATCATTATCACCGGGAACAAAGATCTCCTTTTCTCCTACATATTCTTTAAAGCTGGCTTCTATAAGCCAGGTCCCCTTGGATAAGTTCAGTATAAAGGTGCCTGTTAACGGATCAGCATAGGTTATTCTTTCGCTCTTATTTGCCATGTTCCTGGCCAGTATCTGTATTTTGGAGGAATCATGTATGGGTAAGCCTGCATATTGCAGGGCTTTTTTTATGTTAAGGAGCCCTGCACCGTAAAAAATGTCTGTTCCTGGAGTGCCCAGGTCATCGGCAGTTCCCTGCAGGATTTTTTTAACCTGTTGGGGGTTATTTAAACCTGCACTATAGAGTAAAGCCGCCGCAGCGGATACATGGGGGGCAGCCATGGATGTACCCTGGGACCAGGTATATTGGTATATTGCTGTATCATTGTGGATGTATCCTGCTGTACTGAGGATCGTATTATATTCCCCTGACAGGACACTGCTGTCTCCACCTGGAGCGACCAGGTCCAGTTCCAGCCCGTAATTGGAGTAGTAGGCCCTTTCTTTCGTGGGGCCGACAGCCCCGACACTGATAACCTCTGGATACCTGGCTGGATAGAGGATAGGGCTGCTGCCATTATTGCCGGCAGCTGCAACCACCGTTACCTGCTGCTGGACAGCGTATTGTATAGCCTCCCTAAGGGCGGCAGTGTCCATGGGGCCGGCCAGGCTCAGATTGATGATATCTGCCCCGTTATCAACAGCCCAGTAGATACCCTGGATGAGAGTACTATAATCACCGGTTCCTTTTTCTCCAATCACCCGGACCGGCATGATACTGACATTCCAGTTGATACCTGCTATACCTTCCCGGTTATTACTGATTGCTCCGATAATACCGGCTACATGTGTTCCGTGACTGAACCGGTTATTGGTATCTGTGGGGTCATCGTCATCATCGATGAAATCATAACCAGAAACTATATTATCTGCCAGGTCCGGATGGCCGGGCAGGATACCCGTATCAAGGACTGCCACTGTTACCTCTTTACTGCCCTGCCAGCTTTCCCAGACCTGTTCCAGTTCCAGGAGATGCAGATTCCATTGCTTTACATAGCCCGGGTCATTGGGTATTGCCTGTATATGTACCAGATACTCCGGTTCTATGTAGGAAACCAGGGGGTTTTCCTTCAGGTGGATGAGCATTTCACGGTTTTCTTCAGCCAGGCTGATCTTGTAGATATTTTCCCTGACCCTGGCCAGCACCTGGCCCTTTCCCTTTAAAATTTCATTTTGGAGATACTCTCTCCCGATTTCCTGCCTGAATTTTACAATATATTCCCGGGGCTTTACACTGGCATCTCCCAGCGGGAGGGTGAAGATATTTTCTGCTAAAGAACTGATTTCCAGTCTCTCCCCATCAGCCGGCCTATAAGGATCATGGAATAGATTCAAATCCTGCACGGCCATTACTGCAGGTGTTGCCGTAAATTCTACCCTTCCCTTGATCTGAAAAAGTTCCTCTTTGCTGACATCCCTGCTGCAGCCCGTAAATAATATTATGGTCAAAACCAGGGCTATAATAATAATGCTGCGGGTTTTCTTTTTTCTATACATAATCATACCTGCTTTCCTCTGGCATTCTTCTTAATTTCTAAATTATCTTTTTAAGGACAAAATCCTTCCGGTAGATGATGGAAGTTTATCTTTTGCAGGTATTATTTAAAGTTGGTAGAATTATAGATAATGTGAAATAGAAGGAATTTTAGAAGCGATTATTTAACTACAAGGGGTATTTCCAATGTATAGGATTTGGCGAAATAGGATTATAGATATCTATATCATAAAAGAAGTTCTGCTTCCATATCTGGCCGGGGTAGCAATAGTAACAGTAATCGGGTTGAGTAATTTTTTATTTCAGCTGACAGACCTTATTATTGTCAAGGATATTCCTATTAATATTGTTCTGAAACTCTTGCTCTATCAATTACCCTATATTATTGTCCAGTCATTTCCCATTGCCATCTTATTTGCTACTCTATACGGCATGTCCAGGCTTAACCGGGAAAATGAGTTTACTGCCCTGCGCCTGGGTGGAATCAGCCTATACAGGTTAATCCTGCCCTTGATTTTACTGGGCATAGTCATCAGCACCCTCACCTATTACATTAATGAGGAGATTGTTCCCTGGACCCATCATGAAGCCCAGAATATTATCCGGATTAATATCTTAAAACAACCCCTGCCGGATGTACAGGATAATGTTTTTTTCAAGGGGCCTGAGGGCAGGTTGTTTTTTGTCAATAAATATAATCAGGAGGCAGGACTCCTGGAAAGGATTATAGTCTATGAGCTGCCCGAAGGGGAGGAGTTCCCTGTCATCATTACCGCCCGTACGGCGAAGATTCTGGGGAATAAATGGCAGCTGGATGGGGGAATTATCCATCAATATAATGATGAGGGAGAGCTTTATCAGGCTTTAATTTTTGATAATATGGAATATGAGATTGCCAGTGAAGTGGAGAACTTTTATGGTGAACAGAGGACTACTGCCGAGATGAGCAGAAAGAGGCTGAAAAAGGAGATCGATCTCTTCCAGCGGAGTGGTATAAATGTGGACAGCCTGCTGATTGATTATCATTTAAAATTGACCATGCCCCTCTCGGCATTGATTTTCATATTGATCGGGACCCCCCTGAGTTTAAGCAGTAAAGACAGCCGTTCGGTCAGTATTGTCTTTACTATCGTAATCGTCTTTCTCTATTATCTGCTTCTCTCCATCTCCCAGTCCTTTGGCAAGAATGGTAAGCTGGATCCTCTCCTGGCCGCCTGGCTGCCCAACATAATCTTCGGGGTAATCGGTATTATTTTATTGTTGGGGCGGGAGAAGTGGCAAAACTGGCAGGACCGGTTGTCCAGGTTTTTTCCTTTCCTGATCCTTGTTTTTCTTTTTTCTTTCTGTAGTTTAACAGCAGGAGCGGAGACCTTTAATATCTATAGGGCCGATAAATTAACCTACAGTCATGACCTGGGCCAGTATGAACTTAGCGGGGAGATACTGGGCCAGTATAATCTTTATCATATCAAGGCTGAGACCATAAGGGTTAAAATGGCAGATGGTAGAGAAGTGGAGTTTGCCGGGGTTAAAGAGATTAATATTGATAAAGGGAAATTAAGCGGCTGTGAGCTGGAGACCCCCCATTATTATCTGGATGCAAAGGAAGTAATCATTTATCCAGGTGATTATCTGATCGCCAGACATGTGGTCTTCCGCGAATTAAACGGTAAATTGCCCCTTTTTTATACCCCCTTTCTCTATATCTCCTTAAAGGATAGGGAACAGAATTTAATCCTGGAGCCCGGTTATAGTGCTACCCGGGGCTGGTTCCTCAAAACTACCCTGCGTTACTGGTATGAGGACAGGCTGCCTGGAGAACTATATCTGGATTATTATACTATCTCCGGCCTGGCCGGTGGTTTTAAACAGCATTTCCTTTATGAGGAAGATTTGAAGGCTTATCTTCTTTTATATGGCCAGGAGAACAGGACCGGTTTACCGGGTTTATTTAACTGGCGGGGTGAACTGAGCATAGATAATGACAAAAACCAGTGGAAGACAGATACCTTTGTCAAATACATTGAATATGATGATTATTCCTATACAAATGGCCGGATTAATCTGCATAATAAGGTTGATACCTGGTCCCTGGATTTGCGTTCCTATTTTACCAGCAGGGATTATTTTGAATCAGATAAGAATGATAGAAAGGAACTGGATTTTGATCTAATCTTTGATAAAAAATTACCGGCTAACTGGCGTTACCATCTGGACCTTTACCGGGATTACCGCTTCAGTCCGGAAGAACCCTTGAAGCAGCGCTGGGGTGGTTCTACCTATCTGGCCCGGAATCTGGGCAGGCTGGATTACAGGATTACCCTGGAGAGAAGGGCCCCGACCTTTACGGAAGCGAAGGAAGAGGACCAGGTCAGTTATTACCGTCTGCCGGAGTTTTCGGTAAACTATAATCCCTCCGGGCCCTGGAATTACAGTTTTAAAGGCGGCAGATATTATGAAGACCGGGCCGGGGTTGACGGTCTGCGGGGCCAGCTGGGTATCGGTTACCGCAGGACCTGGCCTTTATTCAGGAATATCAGCTTTAGTACAGACCAGTCCTTTACAGGCAGTGTTTACAAAATCCTTGAAGACAAAAGAGAAACCAGTTATTACTGGCCTGGCGGGGAAGATGAATACAGAATCTATGGATTACCATATCAGACAAATTATAGTGCCATTCATAGTCTGCAGGTCCCCCTTTATCCCGGCCTCAGCTGGAATACCAGATATACCTATAGAAACTACTGGGGAGACAGCCCCTTTACCTTTGACTCCACCATCAGGGAAAGGGTAGATACTTATTTAAGATATAACAGGGCCGGCCTTTATATCAATCTGGCCGGGGGCTATGATATCTATAATTTCAGATATCTGCCCCTTTCAGCAACATTGAGGTGGCAGATCAGGAAAGACTGGAATCTGAACATGGGTACTTCCTATGACCCGGTGACAAAGAGTTTTGGGGATTTTGTTTTGACCAATAAATATAAAGGCGGGGTCTGGGAGATTAATACCGGGTTGAGATATGATTTGAATAATAATATAGCAAAGGTAATGGATAATCAGTTAATCTTCGACCTGGAGGACAACTGGTATTTTGAGTTAAATAACAGTTATGATTACCGCCAGGAGGCCTTTACCACTGCCAATCTGGCCCTCCGGAAGGTTTTCCATTGCCGTTCCCTGACCTTCCGTTATGATTATGTCAAACAGGAATATTCCCTGGAATATAATATTAATTTATTTCCCGGGCAATCTGTCTCTGTGGGCAGGAGCCAGGATGAACCTTTCATGTTCGACTTTGGCCTGGAGGAACTCCTGGGGACAGAGTAATAATAGTGGCAAGGAGGAACATTGATGAAAAAGTCTTTACCTATAATTCTTCTACTGGTTAGTATCTTGCTGGGCTATAGTGGATTTTTTAGCGGAGAGATAAGGGCTGTGGAAGCGAGTGCCGGGAAGAATGCCTTGATTATCAAAACCGGCAGGCTGAATAGTACAGATGGCAGGATAGAGGGCAGTGGAGGAGTTACCCTGATAAAAGGAGATGTG
Source organism: Halanaerobiaceae bacterium (assembly GCA_012518635.1). GTDB lineage: Bacteria > Bacillota > Halanaerobiia > Halanaerobiales > DTU029 > DTU029. The sequence continues at coordinate 11,111 of JAAYRT010000145.1, forward strand.
GAGATTCAGGGGGAAAAATTGCTTTATTTTGAAAAGGAGAAGCGGGCTGAAATCAGCGGAGGAATTAAATTAACCCATGAAAAAGGTGAGATTTCCAGTCAATCAATGGAGGCTTTTGTTGAGGCTGACCGTTATATTTTCCGGGAAGAGGTAAAGATGCTGCAAAGGCTGGAAGATGGCGATTTTAATCTGAACAGTCCCTATCTGGAACTTTTTAAGGATAGCGATTCCTTCAGGGCCAACCGGGGAGTAGTCATAATTTTTAAAGGAAGGACCCTGAAGGGGGAAGAGGTTTTCTATAATGACCAGGAAGAGACCCTGGAATTGGTAAAAGATGTTTTTATCGAAGAGGAAAATGGTGACTGGGTCAAGAGTGAACGGGCTGTTTTTTACCTGAAGACAGAGGAATTCATAGCAGAAGGTAATGTAGAACTGGAGTTAGATCTTTCAACTGAGTGAGGTATTTATGGTTAGCAGAAAACAGCTG
>JAAYRT010000030.1 GCA_012518635.1 Halanaerobiaceae bacterium
CCGGCCACAAAAAACATGAAGACAGCATTACTGAAACGGAAATTAATCCTGGCAATGGCATAACCAGCCAGTGCCGAAGCAATGATAATGATGAAAACCGAAATTGCACAGACGATGATACTATTTATAAAATATTTATAAAAGCCGGAATCAATGACAACGGCACGGTAATTATCAAATTTATAAGAAGTAGGGAATGACCAGACAGGGGTCGTAAAAAACTCTATATTACCCTTAAAACTATTCTGCAATAAAAATATGATGGGATAACCGGTAATTATTAACCAGATAATCAAGAGAAAATAGATGATTGTTTTCTGGAACAGATTCAGGTCCCTCATTGCTTACCACCTCGATTTCTTCCGCAGATTGGTAATGTAAAGGAAAAAGACAGAAACAGCAAAGGCAATGGTAAAGAGACTGAAGGATATGGTACTACCATAACCCATCCTCATCTCTGTAAAGGCCTTTACATACATGTAGGTTGCCATAACCTCCGAGGCATGATTGGGCCCTCCGCCGGTTAGGGCAAAAATCAGGGCAAAATACTTTAATGAACCTACTATGACCAGCACGGCCGCATTGACTATGGTCGGCCATAATAAAGGTATGGTTATCCGCCAGAAGGACTGTAAGGAAGTGGCACCATCAATTTTAGCAGCTTCATATAATTCCTCCGGTATACTGGTTATACCGGCCATGAAGATAATCATATATAAGGGAATATACTGCCAGCAGGTGGCAACGACCACCGAATAAAAAGCCACAGCAGGATCGCCCAACCAGTCCAGGGCAAATCTTTCCAGACCAATTAACCTGAAAAAACTATTAATTAAGCCAAAATAGGGATCATACATATAACGCCAGAGAAAAGCCACTGCTACTGATGAAATCAGCATGGGGATAAAGAAAATAACCTTAAAAATCCTGCTGCCCTTTAATCTTGAAGACAATAGGGCTGCCAAAACCAGGCCGATAGGAATCTGGGTTATAAGGGAAAAGAAGACCAATTTAAAATTATTCTTTACCGATAACCAGAAAACCCGGTCATTGATTAATCTTTTCCAGTTCTCCCAGCCAATAAATCTCCCTTGATTGATACCTCTCCAATCAAAAAAGGAATAATATGCTGAAATAGGAATTGGGGCGACCAGGTAAAGGATACAGAAAAATGCAGCCGGTAATAAAAAAAGAAAGATAACGAATCTTCTTGAATGTATGAAAGCTTTCACGTTTTTCACCCCTGTTCGGTAGGAAGATTTATGGATAGTAAGGGGCAACCCCCTTACTATCCAGCAATATTACTTACCAATCCTCTATTGAATACCTATTTACCAAATACCTCCACTGCTGTTGCCTCCATCTGGTTGGCAGCTTCTTCCGGAGTAATCTGGAGACCAAAGAGGGCCTGGGTTGTATTAAGGTGTACCTCAGCCAGTTCCAGAGGCAGGGCCTGGTCATACCAGAGCTGTACATGTGGAGCCTGGTTTAATAACTCATTGGTCTTCCTTATCTTAGCATCTTTAATATCATCTTCAGCACCGGTAAATGGAGGTATATTACCGGCAGCTACTAATTTTTTAGCCATCTTCGCATCTGTCAAGTACTTCAGGAACTCAACAGCCAGTTCCGGATTAGCACATTTTTTGGAAACAGAATAGTAATTGTCGCCAGGTGTACCAATCAAGTTCTTTGGATCTCCCTTGCCACCATCGATAGCCGGGAAGGGGAAGAAATCAATCTTCTCATTCATTTCCGGGTTCTCAGATGGGAAGGTACCATTGGCCCAGGTTCCCATCAGATACATGGCTGCCCTGTCAGCATAGAGTAAAGCCCTGGATTGGCCTGTATCCTCATCCATACCGTTTACACCCTGTGGGAAGGCACCCTTTCTGACCAGTTCCTGGATAATTTCACCGGCCCTGATAAAGGGCTCATCATTAAAGGCACCGGTTCTATTCAGGGCATTATTGAAAGCCTCAGGCCCGCCGATACGGTCAACCAGGTATACATAATACATGGAGCCAGTCCATCTGGTCTTATTGGCCAGTGAGAATGGAATGATATTATTGGCCTTCAATACATCCACTACATTAAGCAGCTCACTATAGGTTTTGGGAACAGACAGTCCATATTTTTCAAATAAATCGGTACGATAGTAAATAACAGCTGTATTCATACTTGTTACCGGTAAACCATAATATTTACCATCAAACATACCGATAGCAAGACTTGCCGGTACAAAACGGTCCAGCCATTCGTCAGTCATGTAAGGAGTAAGGTCCAGAACCTTATCTTCCTTTACATAGAGTTCCAGGCTGGAGCTACCCCAGCTCATGAAGATGTCAGGCTCATTATTGGCTGACATGGCTGTCCTGATCCTGGTCTTGTAATGATCATTGGAGATAGGCTCATGCTTGATCTTAACGCCTGGATGATCAGCCTCAAACCTGGCAATGGCATCCAGTACTGCAGGAGTACTATTGTCACTCTCTGTACGGATGTCCTAGAGAACCAGAACTACATCCTGGGCAAAAACCAGTGTACCCAACAGTAAGAACAACAACAACACAGATAAATACTTCTTCATAATATATCCCCCTTTTATTTATTTATAACATTTTTAACTATAACTAACCATTATTCTATAGAATTACCTCTTTTACCCATTAATTTGTCTAAAATATTCTTTATTTAACAAATTATCTGATTTATAATCACAAAGACATGCAGCCTTTTGTCGTAAAATGCTGAAGGCTGCGAAAGCGTTTTAGTTTATTTTACAATATATATATATTCTCGCTTGCTTAAAATATTCCTGCACTTTTTTTTGAATTATTTGTTTATTAGGAAAGTTTTAGGCGAAAGGTCCCGGTATGCCCCTAGACCCGTTTGATAGGGGCATACTCGGCCATCAACCTCCTTACCTTTTTATCATTAAACTCTATTTTCAGTAAAAGGCCGTGATTATCCTCCACACTGAGCACAACACCTATTCCCCATTTGGGATGATAGATTTTATCTCCAGCCTTATAGGTATTGCTTTTCATGCTTTTATCGCTGTCTATACCTTTTTCATCCTCCTGGTCCGTAACACCGGCAGCCAACCCGCTGTTTTCCTCCCTTTCATTCACCCCGCTGATCAGTTCAGCCGGTATCTCGGAAAGAAAACGGGATGGGGGATTGCTCTGGAACTGGCCGAAACGCAGTCTTTCCCTGGCAGAACAAAGATACAATTCCTCCATGGCCCTGGTAATTCCCACATAACAGAGCCTCCTCTCCTCCTCCAGCTCCTCCTCATCGAACATGGAGTTAGAATGGGGAAATATCCCCTCCTCCATTCCCACCATGAACACAACGGGGAATTCCAGGCCCTTGGCCGAATGAATGGTCATCAAGGTAACATGCTCCCCGGTCTCATCCATTGTATCGATATCACTGACCAGGGAGACCTCTTCCAGGAAGGCAGCCAGGGAATCCTCCCCTTCTTCATTTTGAAAACTGCTCATTACAGAAAACAACTCCTGAATATTCTCCAGCCTGGTCTGGGCCTCGATGGTCCCTTCTTTCATCAATTCAGCCTCATAGCCGGTTTCATGCAGGATCCTCTGCATCAGGAGGGCGACAGACAGGTCCTGGCTGTCCGCCCGGAAATCCTCCATCATATCTATAAAGTTCTTTACTTTATTCCGGTAGCCTGCACCCAGGGCAGAATTCTCTTCTACCTTCAGGCAGGCCTCATATAGACTCAGGTCCCTTTCGGCAGCAAAGGCAGTCAGTTTACCCAGGGTCCCTGCCCCTATACCCCTGGCCGGTTTATTGATTATCCGCAAAAGACTGATATCATCTGAGGGATTATAGATAACCCGCAGATAGGCAATAAGATCCTTTATCTCCATGCGGTCATAGAAACGGAGCCCACCGATAATCTGATAGGGGATACCATATCTGAGGAAATAATCCTCTATAACCCTGGACTGGGAATTGGTCCTGTATAAAACAGCCACATCCTTATAGGAATAACCCTTATCCTCCAGTTCCTTGATGGTCCTGCTGACAAAATTGGCCTCATCCTTTTCATCAAAGGCCAGGAAGTATTTCAGGTTATTCCCCTCCCCTCTCTCTGTCCAGAGTCTTTTTTCCCTGCGGGACAAATTGTTGGCAATGACACTATCTGCAGCCCGTAATATCTTACCCATGGAGCGGTAATTCTGCTCCAGCTTGATGATACTGGCATCAGGATAATCCTTCTCAAAATTAAGGATATTTCTGATATCTGCACCCCTGAAGCCATAAATACCCTGGTCCGGATCACCGACAACACAGATATTCCTATACTTGCCCGCCAGAAGTTGCACCAGCTGGTACTGGGCTGTATTCACGTCCTGATATTCATCAATTGAAATATATTTAAAGCGGTCCTGGTAATGTTCCAGTACCATCGGATATTTCCTGAACAGCTCCACAGTCTTCATGATCAGGTCATCAAAATCAAAGGCATTGCTCTCCTGCAGTCTCTGCTGATAGAGGGAGTAGACCTTGCCTGTAATCTGCTGAAAATAATCCCCGGCCCTGTCCAGGTACTCCTCAGGGCCCATTAACTCATTCTTCCCCCTGCTTATCTCGGCCAGTACGGCCCGGGGATTATATCTCTCACTATCTATATTCAATTCTTTCATTACATTTTTCAACAGGGTCAGCTGGTCAGCCGTATCATAGATGACAAAATTGTTCTCATAATCAAGCTTCCTGCTCTCTCTCCTTAAAACACGGACACAGAAAGAATGGAAGGTGCTGACCTGGAGGCCGTCCTGGATCCCGCCCAGTAAATCAGTTATCCTCTCTTTCATCTCATTGGCGGCCTTATTGGTAAAGGTAACAGCCATTATATTGGCCGGCGAAACGCCATAATGTTCGATCAGATAAGCCACCCTCCTGGTCAAAACCCTGGTCTTGCCACTTCCTGCTCCGGCCAGGATTAATAAGGGGCCGTTGAAATGCTCCACCGCTTTCCTTTGTTCCGGATTCAATCCTGCTATTATTCTATCCTCTGACACATAATCACTCCTAGCTTTTCCAGCACAATTTGCGCAGAAATTTCTCTCAATCCATAGTCTATACCAATATTTAATTCTATAACGAAAATACTTTTCCTGCAATTAATTTACCATAGCAAAAAACCATTTGACCTTCTTTGACCTTTTAGACAAAGAAAAAAGGAGCTATTTTCTTCTAAAAGGTAATTTCAGGGAATAACCGGCCTATTTGCAAATTTGTTGACTTTGACTTTCTTTGACCTACATTTTATAATTTACTTGAAGAAAAAACTCTTGGAGGTGGTTTGATAATGTTTAATCTGGTTCCTTTTCACCGCAGACATAGGGGAATGGTAGAGCTGGATGATTTCTTTAATGACTTCTTCAATAACTTTGGCAGATTTGGCCTCGTTGACAGGGGAATAAATGCCTTCAGAACCGATATTAAGGAGACAGAAAATGAATATATAATACTCGCAGAACTGCCCGGTGTAAATAAAGAAAACATAAATATTGAAGTGGATGAAAATTACATGACCATAACTGCTGTCAATGATGAAATAATCGAAGAGGAAAAAAATAACTACATCCGGAAAGAAAGAAGAAGCGGCAGGTTCCAACGTTCCTTCAATGTCAGTGATGTTAATGTTGATGAAATCGAGGCTAAATATGAAAACGGAATCCTGGAAGTCAGGCTGCCCAAGGCAGAACCGCGGAAAAATGTAAGGCGTATCGACATTAACTAATCTGAAATACTGCTCAATAGTAAAGAGACCACTCAAATGGTCTCTTTCTTTTTGTCGCTTTTATCCTCTTCTACCGTACTTTCTTCCTCTTCCAACTCAGCTATAAGCCCTTTAATCAGCTTCTCTTCCAATAAGGCCAACCCCTTTAAGGGATACTTATCCTTAGCAACCAGGCCGTCCCTGGCATAAGCCAGTGCTTTTTCAAGGTTCCTGTTTATGTAATATTCATAATAGGCTTTTACCCGCAGACCGTTGATATCCCTGTCCTTTTCCAGGGTTTTTCCCACTTTTTCATAATATTCCCTGGCCTTTTCCTCATTACTAGATATACAGGCTATAAAACATAATTCATAGTAGATACCAGGTATGCTATAGGAGGGAAAGAGATCTATATTTTCTTCCATTAACCTGGCTGCTTCCAGGTACGTATCTTCATCATCTTCATCCAGGGCTTTCCAATAGGCATATATAAGAAAAGATATCTCATTATCATCCAGGTGTTCTTTAGCAGCAGCCAGGGGTACATTCAAATCAGCGGGCGGAATACCTGCAGTCATTTGCGAAAGCAGGATATTAAACTCTCTTAATGTAGCTGCCAGGGGCCTATTGAAAAGCATGCTGAATATAAATTTACCATCTGTATATATATTGGCCTCCCTAAAGGGTATCAGATTCGTGATTCCAATGATAACTCCTAATACGGCCATGGAGAAAAACAGAGCCGACAGAAAACCTTTCCTATTATAAACCCGATGCCATAGCCAATTACTACACTGGCAGTCATCATCAATATAAATAAAAGGAAGGAATTATTACCATACTCTGCCAGCCTGCTTTTCTCTTTTTTTCTTTTGCCTCCCATGATAGTCCCCTTTCGCTAATCAATAAAAAGACTTCTACTACTTATTTCTCTTCTCCAGCTCTGTAAAAATATCCTTCAAGGGGATCTCATATAGATTCAATAAAACCAGCAGATGATAGATAAGGTCACCAATCTCATAGACCATCTCCTCCCTGGAGGCATTCTTGGCACCGATGATAACCTCTGCAGCCTCTTCCCCTATCTTCTTACAGATTTTATCTACTCCTTCTTCAAATAAATAATTAGTATAGGAGCCTTCAACAGGATTTTCCTTCCGGCTGGCGAGCAGATTATACAGGCTATATAAAAAGCCTGCTTTCCGCAGTTCTTCCTCAGTGGGAGAGTCCTCTTTTCTCTCCTCCAGGCCAATATCACCAGGTTTATCTGCCATGCTGGTCCCGGGTATAACATCACGGTAAAAACAGGTCTTTTCCCCTGTATGGCAGGCTGGGCCAGCAGGTTTCACCAGTAATAGAAGGGTATCATTATCACAATCAAGTTTTATCTCCCGTACCAGCTGGTAATTACCGGAGCTTTCCCCCTTGACCCAGAGTTCCTGGCGGGAACGGCTCCAGAAGGTTGCCTTTCCCGTCTCCAGGGTTTTCTGCAGGGCTTCTTTATTCATGTAAGCCAGCATCAGCACCTCATTACTGTCAATATCCTGCACGATTGCAGGGATCAAACCATCCTGATTGAATTTTATCTTTTCCAGTAATTCCTTCATAAAAACACCCCGTATTCTTGAAATATTGCTAAACCAGAAAAAGCAGGCCAGCTTCCGGCGAGAATTTACCAATGTGCCGGATATTTATCAAAACAAGGCCTCACTCAGAGCCTGACCGGGATACCTTCAGCCTGCAGATATTCCTTCACCTCAGCGATGGTAAAGTCCCGCTCATGGAAGATGGAAGCTGCCAGCACAGCAGCTGCATTGCCGCTGAGGAAGGCATCCCGAAAATGATCCGGTTTTCCTGCCCCGCCTGAAGCAATGACCGGGATATCTACTGCTGCAGTAACAGCCTGGAGTAAGTCCAGGTCATAGCCGTCCCTGGTCCCATCCTTATCCATGCTGGTCAGCAGAATCTCTCCGGCACCCAGTTCTTCCACCTCTATGGCCCATTCCACTGCATCCAGGCCGGTAGCCTTTTTACCCGCCTGGACATAGACCTCCCAGCCAGCCCCGTCCTTCTTCCTTTTAGCATCTATGGCCACAACTATGGCTTTGCTGCCAAAGGCTGCTGCTCCCTCCCGGATCAGGACCGGCTCCCTGATGGCCGCAGAACCGATGGAAACCTTTCCTGCTCCCGCTTCCAGTAATCCTTCCATCATCTCCACACTCCTGATCCCGCCGCCTACTGCCAGGGGAATATTCACCCTGCTCCTGATTTCTTTTAAGGTCTCCAGGAAAATGGTCCTCCCTTCCTCTGTGGCCGTAATATCCAGCAGGAAAAGTTCATCTACCCCTGCCTGGTCATAAAAGAGGGCCATCTCCAGCGGATCCCCCTGTTGCCGGAAATTATGAAACTGAACACCCTTGACTACCTGGCCGTCCTTTAGATCAAGACAGGCAATTATCCTTTTCTTCTCCATGGTGATTCCTACCTTCCTTTGCCAAGTTTATTCCTCAATTCCCGGATATTGCTATCCAGATCTCCGGTATAAAGGGCCTTGCCCACAATGACACTCTTGATACCTATGCCTGCCAGCTCCTCCAGATCAGCATAAGAGGAGACACCGCCAGAAGCAATGAGTTCTATGCCGAGAATCTGATTATATCTCTGCAGTCCTTCCAGGTCCGGTCCCTGCAGAGTACCGTCCTTACTGATATCTGTATAGATAAAGGTCCGTACCCCCATTTCTTTCATTTCCTGAATCATCTCATCCACAGTCCTGTTACTGGTCTCCAGCCAACCCTGGACGGCCACCTGCCCGTCCCTGGCATCTACCCCCACCACTATCCTCTCTGCCCCATATCTCTCCAGGGCCTCCTTCACCACTACCGGTTCCCGCAGGGCGATGGTACCCAGGATTACCCGTTCTATACCGGCGGAGAGATAATAATCGATGGTCTCCAGGGAACGGATGCCGCCTCCCAGTTGTATCGGTATCTCCAGTACACTTATTATCTCTTTTATGATTTCCAGGTTGACTGGTTTCCCGTCCTTTGCCCCGTCCAGATCCACCAGGTGGAGCCTCTCTGCCCCCTGTTCCTGCCAGAACCTGGCCATCCGGGCCGGTTCCTGGCTGTAGACTGTCTCCTGGTCATAATCTCCCCTCACCAGCCTGACACAGCGGCCATCCTTTAAATCTATAGCTGGAATTATTTCCATTACTGTCACCTCACAAATATTTCAATATATTATTCTCCTATCTCAGCTTCACCTTTTAACAGCCTTTACCGTTTACAGGCTGCCCTTTGTGGAAAGGGGGCTGTCACCCAGCCTGTCCTCAATGGTCAGGGCCTGGTCCAGGGCCCGGCCAAGGGCCTTAAAACAGGCCTCCAGCAAATGGTGGTTATTCCCGCCCCTGTGCATCAGGATATGGAGATTCATCCCCGCATTATTACTCAAAGAACGGAAAAATTCCTCCACCAATTCCACCGGCAAATCCCCCACCATTTCCCGGGAAAACTCCAGATTATCCTGGTAATAGGGCCGGCCGCCCAGATCCAGCACCACCTGGACCAGGGTCTCATCCATGGGCAGGGTAACATCACCATATCTCCTGATACCCTTCCTCTCCCCCAGGGCCTTACTGATGGCCTGGCCCAGGACAATCCCTACATCCTCTACCGTATGATGTTCATCCACATAAAGATCACCCTTGACATTTAGGGCCAGATCGATGAAACCATGATAGGCGAAGAGCTCCAGCATATGATTGAAAAATCCTATCCCTGTATCGATATCCGTATTTCCACTGCCCCACAGGTTAATTTTCAACCTGACCTCTGTCTCCCTTGTCTTCCTCTCAATCTCCACCATAGGAAAAATATCTTTCACCTGTCACCACCCCTATTGAAACCTTATTTTAACTGCCCGGGCATGGGCATCCAGCCCTTCCAGTTCCGCCAGCCTGATGATATCATCCTTAACTGCCGCCAATTCCTCCTTCTGATAATAGATAAAACTGCTTTTCTTTATAAAATCATCTGTATTCAGTGGAGAGGCAAAACGGGCTGTTCCGCCGGTAGGCAGGACATGATTGGGCCCGGCCATGTAATCACCCAGAGGTTCAGAGGAATAATCCCCGATAAAGATGGCCCCCGCATTTCTTATCTTATCCAGATATTTAAAGGGGTCTGTCAACATCAACTCAAAATGCTCAGGAGCAAAACGGTTGACCAGTTCAAAACCATCCTCCAGGTACTCTACTATAATGATACTGCCATTGTTCTCCAGGGCTGTATTGGCAATCTCCCTCTTGGGCAGGGACTTCAACTGCTCCTCCACTGCCCTCAGGGTTCTGTCAGCCACTTCCTCATCAGTAGTAATCAGAGTACATACGGCCAGGGGATCATGTTCTGCCTGGGAGAGCAGGTCAGCAGCTATGAATTGCGGATTGGCATTCCCATCAGCCAGGACCAGTATCTCACTGGGGCCGGCCAGCATGTCAATATCCACCAGGCCATAGACCAATTTCTTGGCCAGGGTCACATAGATATTGCCCGGACCGACAATCTTATCCACCCGGGGGATAGTCTCAGTTCCCAGGGCCAGGGCAGCAACAGCCTGGGCCCCGCCAACCTTATAGATCTCATCTGCCCCGGTCTCCTTCGCTGCTACCAGTGTATAGGGATTCAGCCTTCCCTCCTTATCCGGCGGAGAAACCACCACTACCTCTTTAACTCCGGCCACCTTTGCCGGAACCACGGTCATCACTACCGAGGAGGGATAGGCCGCCCTGCCGCCGGGTACATAGGCACCGACCCGGGCCAGGGGAATAAAAAGCTGTCCCACCATACCTCTCTCAGAACTGAACCAGTTCTCCCGTAACTGCTTCCCGTGGTAGGAGGCCACATTCTCTATGGCCTTCTTCAGGGAAGATAGATAATCCTGCCCCACCACACGGTAGGCCTCCTCTATCTCCTCCTGTCCCACCAGCAGATTCTCCAGTTCTGCCCCGTCAAATTCCCTGGTATAGTTAAAAAGGGCCCTGTCACCTTCCTCCTTCACCCTGAAGATTATCTCTTCAACCAGGCGGCTTTTCTCATCCTGAAAATCAAAGGTATTCTTTAATCTCCTCTCCTCAATCCCTTCCCTGTCCCGGGGATATATGAAAATCTTCATGCCCTTCACCTCTCTCTATTATTTTCCCGTAATCTTGCCAGCAATTCTTTAATTTCCTCATAGCTGGTCTTATAACTGACACTATTGACTATCAAACGGGAACTGGATTCTAATATGTCGGCAATTGGAAGTAAGCGGTTCTTCCTTAAGGTAGTTCCCGTTGAGGTTATATCTACAATCAAGTCCGCCAGATCCACCAGCGGAGCCAGCTCCACCGAACCATAGAGATGGATTATCTCCACCTGTATACCCTTCTGCTGGAAAAAATCCCTGGTGATATTGGGATAGGAGGTGGCCACCCTGCTGTACTCCGGTATCTCCTCCAGCCCCCTGATTCCCTTTTCCTCCGGTACCGCCACCACCAGTTTACAGGCCCCTACCTCCAGATCCGCCAGCTCATAGAAGCGCTTACCGTGTTCCAGAATGACATCCTTACCGGTAATGCCGATATCTGCTGCCCCGTGTTCTACATAAACCGGCACATCCCTGGGTTTAGCCAGTAAAAATGAATTACCTGTCTCCTCATCCTTAAAGACCAGTTTCCGGGACATCTCCTCTATATTCAAATCCCGGGAAATGAAACCAGCCTCCTTTAATATATCCACCACTGACTCCATCAATCTGCCCTTTGGCAGGGCTATTACAAGTTCTCCCATATCTTCTCCTCCCAATCATCTGCAAAATCCATGCTCCTTTCCTTCCCTGTCAGGAGGTCCCTGATCTGCAGGGTTTTCCCGTCCTTAAAATAAAGGGCCTGAAGTACCCCCTCCAGAGGTACTGGTTTACCCTGCCTCTCTGCAGAGGAATACTCCACCCCAGGCAGGCTCCGGGGACCAATGATAACCACAACCCCCTTCTCCCTCAGGACCCGGGCCAGCTTAAAGGCCATCCGGGCCGAATCAACATTATCTTCATCATATAGGAGGATTTTTTTCTCCTTCTCCTGCCTCATGGCTTTCTGCTGGTTTTTCAGGGCCAGCCTTATCCGCTCCAGGCCAAGGGCAAAACCGATGGCCGGTATCTCCACACCACTATATCTCTCCAGCAGGTGGTCATATCTGCCCCCGCCGCAGAGATTATAACCCAGGCCGCCGGTAAAGCCCTCAAAGACTACACCGGTATAATAGTCAAATCCCCGGATCAGGCCCAGGTCAAAGGTTATATAATCCAGAAAACCGTAATTGGCAACATAATCATATACTAACTCCAGATTATCCAGGGCGGCATGAGATAGCCGGTTGTCTGCCAGCTTCCTGCCCCTCTCCAGCACCTCTACCGGTCCCCGCAGGAGGGGAATTTCCTCCAGCAGTTCCTTGCCCTCAATCTCCAGCCCGGCCAGGTAATTGTTCAGGCCTACCAAATCCCTCTTATTAAGATAGGCCTTAATGTTATACTCCATCTCCTCCGTAAGGCTTAGTTCGGCTATCAAACCGTTCAGGAATCCCACATGGCCGATATCCAGGTTAAAGTCCTCCAGTCCAGTTTTCTGCAGTGATTCGATGGCCAGAATGATGGCCTCAGCATCGGCAGCCGCATCCCCTGCCCCCAGCAGCTCTATCCCTAACTGATAAAACTCCCTGTTCTTCCCTGCCTGGGGCTCCTCATACCTGAAAACAGATGCACAATAGGATACACGGAGGGGCAAGCTGACTTCATTGAGACTGGCCGCAATACTGCGGGCAATGGGGGCTGTCATCTCCGGTCTCAGGACCAGGATATTACCCTCATAATCAATAAACTTGTACAGGCCCTTTTCCAGGGCATCTCCCATGCCTACCTTCAGGGCCTCCAGATACTCCACAGTGGGAGTCAAGATGGGTTGATAACCCCAGAGGCTGAAGTTATCCATAATCATTTCTTCCAGCTCCTTCAGTTCCAGGGCCGTCCTGGGAAGATAGGCCTTCATTCCTGTCGGCGATTTCAGGATATTACTCTTATTATTCATATCAAAAACCTTCCTTTATTAATTTAACACTTTACCTAATTGAAGTAACTATAACATAAAATATATTGGCTGTCAATATTTTTTTTCAGAAAAGTCTAATGAATTCTTCAAAGCAGCCTGATAAATTACTGAGAATAAATTTCAAACCAATAGCTTTTTTTATTGACAAATAGGCCAGGAAGTACTATAATAGATAATGTTAATAAAATACCTGCCCGTAGCGCAGTTTGGCAGCGCGCTTGCTTCGGGAGCAAGAGGTCCCGAGTTCAAATCTCGGCGGGCAGACCATAAAAAGAAAACCTTTCCCTTCCGGGAAAGGTTTTTTTATTGGCTGAATTTATGGCAATTTTAAAAATAATTTAAACCTTAAAGCAAAATTATTGTTAATATGTGGATATTTCTGTGGATAACTTTCTACCTCCAGCTTAAACCCCTTTCCTCAAAAAATCAATTAAAAGACAAAATCAATTAAAATGCTCTACTTTAAGGTTGATTTATGTCTAAGGATTTCCTGATTTTTCTTTTTATTGACACTGTTTCAAATTTATTCAACATTCTTTTCGCTAGCTTTTCCTCGGGTTCTTTTCATTTTTTTCCTGAAGTTATCCACAGCTTCAGCTTGAAAGGGGGCATTTCTCACAGCGGGGAGCAGTTTTTCTACAGTAATATTTCCCCAGTGCCACAATCAGGGCATGATATTCATTATAGCATTCTACCTGAGGCGGAAAGTTTTTCATCACCAGCTGCTGTAATTGATGATAATCCATATCCTCCTCAATCAGACCACAGCGGCTGTAAAGCCTTTTTGTATAGGCATCGATGACAAAGATGGGATATCCGCCGGCATAAAGTAAGATTGAATCCGCTGTTTCCGGTCCAATCCCGTAAACAGCCAGCAACTTAGCCCTCAGGACTTCCAGCCTTTCCCCGAACATCTTCCTTAAACTGCCTTCATATTCCCCCCGCAGGAAATGGCTAAAGGCCTTCAATTTTCTGGCCTTCATGTTATAGTAACCTGAGGGCCGGATCAGCCAAGCCAGTTTTTCCTCCTCCAGTCCCTCCAGGAGTTCCAGGTTAACTTCTGCCTTTCCTGTCAGCCCTTTATTATATTCCTTCAAATTGGCAATGGCCTTCTCCACATTGGTCCAGTTGACAGACTGGGTTAAAATAGCTCCTACTATAACTTCAAAGCTGCTTTCTGCCGGCCACCATCCCTGTGGGCCGAATTCACTGTAAAGCTTACTATATATCTCCTCAAAGGTTACCTTTATGCTTTTCTCCCGATAATAACTACATGGATACATCTCTTATTAACCCCTTCTAATATTATCACACTATTTTATATTATGATAACCTGAAGAGGCTGAAAATTCAAGCACTGTGCCTTTTTATCCGGTATCCAGCCCACTTCTTGCATCCCGGAGCAGCCTGGCCAGGTAAAACTGGAGCAGGAGGATTATAATAATAGAAGTAAATAAATTCAAATAAGCACTGATTACCAGAAAATCATAAAGTCCATGGAGGAAGGCCACCAGGATAAAACCTCTCCAGACAATACCCTTCCCTCCCTCTTTCCTGCCCCTGCTCAGATAGGAGCCAAAGATTCCTGTAAAGGCACTATGGGCCAGGGTGGTCAAAAAGGCCCTGGTCAGGCCTACCTGAATTCCATAGAGGATGGTATAAAAAAGGTTTTCAAAGGTAGCAAAACCCAGTCCCAGGGTCACCCCATAGATTATTCCATCAATAGGTTCATCAAAATCCGGGTGTTCATAATGCAACCGGTAGACAGCATAAGACTTCAAGCCTTCCTCTATAAACCCCACTACAAAGACACAGGCCAGAAACAATTTTAAGGGCGGTGTCCCGGCAGTCAACCAGCCGGCAAAGGGGCTTTCCAGGATACCTGCCGGAAAAACCAGGAGAAAACCCCAGGAAAAATCCCTGATTATCAGTTTAAGGGGCTCCGGATTTACTCTATCCTGGCGATAGAAATAGATGACCCAGAGGATACCGGGTAAAATAGAGACCAGGAATAATTTTAGAAAATATATCTCCACACCCCCTTTTATATTGTTTTACTCCATATCTTCAATTTCCCCCTTCAACAGGACCCTTATGCTAAAAGAATCTGCTAATTCCTGAACTTCCTCATTAAAAAAAGGGTGCTCCGGAAAGCACCCTTTGAAATTACTTCATTCAATTTTATATTGACCCTATTTTAGTTATCAGGAGTCCAGTTCTTAACTCTCCACTCCAGCTGCTCCTGGATGTACTCCAGACGTAATTGCATATATGGACGTGTACGCTGTACATATTCCTTCCAGATTGCTTCAAACTCATCCGGGCTGCTCATAACAAGTCTTGGCACATATTCATTCAGAAGGTCACTGTGTCTTGTACCTTCAACATGAGCAGGTGAACCTGTTGGAA
>JAAYRT010000152.1 GCA_012518635.1 Halanaerobiaceae bacterium
ATGAATCTGGTGCGCTTGTTCCTTATTTAGCTAAGGATTTTGAATTAGATGCAGATTCATTAACATTGACTATTCATTTACGCGAAGGAGTAAAATTCCATGATGGTACAATTTGTGATGCAGAAGCAGTAAAATGGAACCTGGAAGAATTTAAGGCGTCTGGACGTAATGAAATTGATGATGTTGCCAGCATAGAGGTTATTGATCCTTTAACATTGGTTCTCCATTTATCCAGATGGAATAATTCCATTGCAGAAGCTGTTCTCTTTACTGCTGGTAGAATTGTTTCACCAACATATTTCAAAACTCATGGAAGAGATGCTGCAATGGCAAATCCAGTTGGAACTGGACCATTCAAATTTGTTAAATGGGAAAGAGATGTAAGAATTGTATATGAAAAAAATGAAGATTATCGTGTAGCAGGTCAGCCCTATCTCGATGGTATTGAAATTATATTCATGCCAGATACTACAACAATGATCTCAGCTTTACGTACTGGAGAAATTGATGTAATAGCAACTGTTGATGGTGCTGTTGCTGATGCAATGTATCTTGACGGCCGTGAGCCTATAAGCCGTCCATTGACAAGTGGTACAGTAATGTTTGGTATTATACCTACAAGTAATGATCCATCATTGCCATTTTATGATCTTAGAGTAAGGCAGGCAGTTGCCCATGCTATTGATAAAAAAGGGATAGCAGAATTATATAGTAAACAGGGTTGGGCATATACAAATCAGTGGGCACCTCCAGGAGCCTGGTCATATAATGAGGAAACTGTTGGTTATCCTTATGATGTAGAGAGAGCGAAAGAATTACTTGCTGAAGCAGGTTATCCAAATGGTTTTAAAACTAAAGGCTATGTTATTTCAGGAGATGTAAAGTTGATGGAAATTACACAGGCTTTCCTAAAGCAGGTTGGAATTGATATGGAAATTATTCCACTTGAGTCAGCAAGAGAAAATGAGATGAGTGGAATTAATGGAACATGGGACGGTCTCTTTCGTTGGGCTGGTAGAGGAGAAGCAGATATTGCTCCAGTTTATGCCAGAACATTTACTAAAGATGGTGTAAGATTTGTTGGCGGTGTTTTACATCTGGATGATATAAAAGAATTGATTGATGCAGCAATTAGTGCAAAGACCTTTGAGGAAAAAGTGAAAATAAGCAAGGAATTATCCAGAAAAGTAATTGATGATTACTGTCTGCTCATTCCATATGGTTCAGTTAGCAGTCAATTTTTTGCAGTTGAAAAAGTTCATGATACTCATTTAGGCTGGTATCATATTTCTACCTGGACACCAGAGATTGCCTGGGTAGAAAAATAAGTGAGAAGGAATTCTTAAACTAATATTCCAGTTCCCCGATGCCTTTTAATGCATCGGGGACTTAATTCATGTTTAACCCAGGTCCAGCAATGTTCAGTAATTAATTGGTTATAGTTAAGAATTTGCAGAATGGGGGCACAAGAATGGCTCATTATATTTTCAAGAGGCTGATACAATCGGTTATAGTTATATTTATAGTTTCAATATTTACATTCCTTTTAACATATTTAATGCCTGGGGACCCTGTATATGCGCTGCTTGGCGAAGATATTACCAGAGAACAGTATGAAATTGCCTATAAGGAAATGGGTCTTGATAAACCTCTTTATGTGAGATATTTAAATTGGTGTGTAAATATGCTGAAAGGTGATTTTGGGACCTCATATAAGTACAGAATGCCTGTAATTGATTTGATAAAGGCAAGATTACCCGTTACTATGTATCTTGGAATATTATCAATTATAATTAGTACTGTTGTTGGTATAATTTTGGGAATTCTTGCTGCTACAAAACGGGGAACATTTATTGATACAATTATCACTATCTTAGCTAATCTGGGCGGG
>JAAYRT010000179.1 GCA_012518635.1 Halanaerobiaceae bacterium
AGTACCAGGCAAGTAAAGGATTAGCAGCAGATGGAATAGTTGGCCCGAATACCAGAGATGAGATTATGAAGGATCTGGGGATAGAGGTTAAGAGGCCTGATGGTTGGGTTATGCCAGTAGATGATCCAGTTATAAGGTCAGGTGCTGGAGAATTTAAGGCCATAAGATTAACTGGTTGGCATAAGGGAGTAGATTTGTTAGGAAATGTCGGCGATCCGGTGAAAGCAGCAAAAAGCGGTAAGGTTGTAGTTGCATCTGAAGTAGGTGATTACGGTAATGTTGTTTATATTGATCATGATGATAGATTAAGTACTAGATATGCTCATTTAGAGAGAATTGATGTTAGAGTGGGTGATATAATTGAAACAGGACAACAGATTGGAATAATGGGTCGAACAGGAAATGTTACTACTGAACCGACACATCTTCATTTTGAAGTTAGGAAAATAAAAGAAGGAGCCAGTAGTTCTGTTCGAAATGAAGATACAGATGTGTTAAATCCTAATAAAATTCTACCAATTGATAGTTTACCAAAAAAATAAAAAGGAAGGGGTATTACGTGAAAAAGATAGTTTTGTTGTTTAGTATAATGATCCTGGTTGGAAGTGTCCATATAGCAGGTTCAGACAACAATTATATAAGTGAGTTGGATAATCCTCTTGTCCTTTCTATAGAACAGTATGATGATCTATATGGATATATATATCTATATTATATGAATACGGGAGAGTTACAGAAGATTTCCATGTTTTCCGGTTATGGCCCAGTATGGGACAGTAGGAAAGAAAAAATTGTTTTTGGTACTGATAGGGATTATGATCCGTATGAAATTGGCGATCCGCCTTACAATCCAGATATTTATATAATTAATAGAGATGGAACAGGGGAGAAGAGACTGACAGATAATAAGATTAGTTATGGACAAACTGTTTGTAAATTCAATGATCAAATTTTTTATATAACAGATTTTATTGATGAAAAAGGAAAGATTAAAAAGATTTGTTCAATGGATCTGGCTGGTGACAATAAAAAAGAAATTTTTAATAGTGAGTTGGATATAACAACTTTAGAATTATCACCAGATGGCAAAGAACTTGTTTTTAGTACTTATGATGGTATCTACAAATATAGAATTAATAACGGCAAACTGGAAAAGTTAAAAGCAGCTGAAGAGATTGGAATATATTATGCCAATCCTAAATATTCGCCCAATGGGGATGAGATACTCTATTTTAAAGGATATGGAACCTTTACTAGAATGAGTATCTGTATTATGGATAAAAATGGCCAAAACAATAGAGAAATAGCTCCTAATATAGCATTTTATGATGCGGCCTGGTCTCCCGATGGCGAAAGAATTATCTTTATGACAGAAGAAGACGATGCTAATAGATTATATATAATAAATAAAGATGGTACTGGAATAGAAGAAGTAAAATTACCGCTTGACAAGCCTTATAAAATTTACGGGATAGATTGGTAAAAGTCAGGTTGAGGTTTTGTTGAACTCCTAATTTTGTAAGCATAGTGAGGTTCTAAGACAATGAAATAATTAATCAGTTTAATTTCTTTAATAAAAAGATTACCAGAATTTTGACAATAAGAGCCTTCTCTTAATAGGGAAGGCTCTTATTGCAATGGAATGATAATATTTATTAACCTGTTAATGCAAGTCTATAAGTAATGTGGCTTAACTTATGCTAGAATTTCACTATAAATAGCAATCCACTGATTAAAGCCAGAAATTAATCTTATATGATGTCAATGGGAATATAGATAAAAAAGGATATATGGGACATTATGTAGAATATAGTTATAGTTATGAAAACAGACTAATAAAAGCCAATAATTTAAGCAGAAATGACAAACTCTTTGGTGGAGAACACCCCCTTTACAGGCACTATTAGCTTTACCTACAGGACATATAATCCGA
>JAAYRT010000031.1 GCA_012518635.1 Halanaerobiaceae bacterium
ATCAGGGAGCAAACTGGGCTGAAGGAGCCAATGCCTGGCTAGGCAGAACCTGGACCGGATCATTCAGGGAAAAAAGGATGATTGAACTTGAACTGGATAGAGCTGTAAAATGGGCCCAGGAAAACAAGCGCCTCCTGTATCTGGGGGAATTTGGCGCCTATGAAAGAGCAGATATGGAGTCCAGGATTAGATGGACCAGCTTTGTGGCCCGGGAAGCAGAAAAACGCAATATCCCCTGGGCGTACTGGGAATTTAATTCTGGCTTCGGTGTATATGATCCTATCCGTAATCAATGGAGAGATGAACTTCTCCAGGCCCTGATACCTGATGAGTATAATTAAATTTAAAATACTGGTTTTTGCTAAAAGAGCCATTCAGGGTGAATGGCTCTTTTTTTACCTGAATCTTTTTATAGTAGAATAAAACAAATAAAAAAATCCCAGGAGAAAAAGCCCGGCAATTATAAATGTGGAGATTTTCTTTTCTACAAAAATCCTCACCTTCCACCAGATAGCAGGAAACTTCCCCAGGTCTTTTATACCCCAGCTCTCTTCTTCTCCAATTGATAAAAGATATTTATCCCCTTTGCCTGCAGGATCAAAAACCACCAGATAATATTCACCGTCAGAAGGAGCAAGAAGCTCTAAGTGCTGTTTTTCCCAGTAGTTTGTCTGGGTAAAGGGCTCAAAGAACTTCCTGGCTTTTTTCTCGCTTTTTCTTAGAATTACCCCTTCCCCAGTCCCTATTTCCAGGATATCTTCTACCACCTCACTATTTAAACCATCCAGTTCCCTTTCCAGGCCCGGCCCTATAAGTCCCAATACAGGATTAAAATCCTTCAATCTCTTAATTCTTGGGATATATATCGAGGCATAAATCCTTTCCCCTTTCTTAACCGATGATAGCTTATAATAGTCAACATCTTTTTCATCCCTCAGACTATTGTAGGCAGCCCAGGAAATCCTGTGCTTTTCTATCACTATCGGAGAGTTCCTGGTAGCTGGGCCCGAGGTATCAAGAGGTTTATGGGCAAAAGCCTCTGTTGAAAGGAGTACAAAAATGAGGAAGATTAATAAATTCATGGCCAACTCCCTTTTTTGCTTTCTTATCTTAGTTTTACCACAGCAGGAAGTATTTTATCCTGAATATCGATTAACAATTTTACTGGTTGCTGCGTAAAATAATGTAAAATATTGTCTAAAAAGGAGTTGATCAGATGGGAAATTATAGTCAAAGTTCTACACATGTACATGACCATGTACACGACTATCGTGGCAGTACCAGTGTAAACTTTAACCATCTTCATAACTACAATGGAACTACCGGCCCGGCCATACCATCCGGTGAAAGTCATTACCATGAATACAGCGGCTGGACAACAAGAAATGATGGCCACCGCCATTATTATAGAGGTAGAACCGGCCCGGCTATAAGGACAACCGGAGGCGGCCATGTTCACCGCATGGAAGGAAGAACCAGTGTAGTTGAAAATCACAGGCATTCCTATGAAAATACCACAGGAGGCCCAATACCCACGAGAGATAGAGATAGAGATAGAGGTAGAGATAGAGATTGGGACTGGAATGAAGATGGAAGCAATTGGGATTGGGACCGGGACAGGAGAGACTGGGATAGAGATAGAAGGAGATGGGATAGGGACTGCGATTGCGGCCGGGACCGGGATTGGGATCGTAACTGGCGGCCAAAAGGCTAATTATATTGAGGAATATTAAAACCGCGGAAATCCGCGGTTATTTCTTATTCCTGAACCATTTTTGTCAGCTTTCCGCCAAAGAGCCGGAAGCCTGTACTGAAGATGATTTTTTGCAAAGCTATAATGCTAACTTTCTACTCATCTTTAATATATAAAATACCGATAGTTCCCGGCCCACAGTGAGAAGATATTACACAGCCTGCCTTTGTTTCCAGGATTTCATTAAAAACACTTACTTTTGCAAGTTCTTCCCTTAAGAATTCTGCTCCTTCTTCTTCCATAGAGTGGGTCACAAAGATCCTGGTCTTATCTACATTAGGCAAGTCTTCTTTCAGGTTACTGATTAGTTTGTCATAGGCATTGGTTTTGCTCCCCCTGATTCTGGAGGCAGCATCCATTTTACCATCCACTACCCTGACCTCTACCCTGAATTTGAGCATATTGCCAAGGAACTTCTGTAAACTGGTACAGCGTCCACCCTTATGTAAGTAATCCATATTATCAATTATAAAAGCAGTTCTTACCAGTGGAATGATTTCATTTAAATGGTTTACTATCTCTGCCTTGCCCTTGCCGGCTTTAAGCAGATCCACTGCCTTCATGACCAGTAAACCGATACCCGTAGAAAGGTTCCGGGAATCCACAACATCTACCTGGCCATCAGCAAACTCCCTTGCCGCAAGACAGGCATTCTGGTAACCAGAAGAAAAATCTGATGAAATAGAAATATAAATTATCTGGTAACCCTCATCCACATACTGCTGGAAGAATCTCCTGTAGTCTTCCGGAGTAGGTGCACTGGTCTTGGGTAATTCCCCATGTTCATCTACATATTGGTACAGTTCACTGGTTTGTAAGGTTTCCCTGTCTTTATATCTTTCTTCTCCAAGTGTTACATAAAAGGGTATAAGGGAAATATCATTTTCCTTGAGCAATTCATCTGATAAATCACAGGTACTATCAGCAAGTATCTTGATCTTTTCCATGTCTTTACCTCCTTTCTTTCTGTATTTACTTGCCATGATTTATATTATATTTTTTTGATTAAGCTTTTTATAAAGGCAATGTTTTCTTCCCTTTCTTCAGGAAATTCCCTGGCAAAATCTATAACAGCCAGAAGTATTAAGCGGATTACTCTTTGTTCATTTTCCCGGAAAAAATCCAGGTTAAATTCTTCATGGTTTTTTCTGATTTTCTCAACAAGATTCCTGGTTTTATCAACCAGCTTGTCCCTGATTTTACTGATCAAATCATTATTTTCATGTAAAATATTTCCTTTAACCAGTTCTTCACTGAAACCACTAATTTTGACAAACTCATCATAGAGAACTGTTATGAATTCTACCGGTTCCTTATCTTTTTCAATAATTTCCCTTAATTTCGTATAAACCTGATTTATATGTTCCTCAAAGACATTTAAAAAAAGATCCATCTTGTTGGAGTAGTAGTTATATAATGTACCGACTGCAATGCCGCTGGCTTCAGCCACGTCTTTCATGCTGACCTGGTTATAACCCCTGGCAGCAAACAAAGCCAGAGCATTTTCATAGATTTTTTGCTCTATATTATCAATAATTTTCGGCACCATATCACCTCTTGAATAATGCATGAATCTACATTCATAATAATATTATATTTTCCTCTCTCTGTCAAGATTAATAATTTTCCTGTACTAAATGTCAAAAAATAACTGTATTATTTTTTTCAGAAACGGCAAATCTAAGAGTGAAGTTAAACAATTAAGGGGGTATTAGATGTCTACTATTATAGGTGTTTTTGATGATAAAGAAAGTGCTGAAAGTGCCCTTAGAGAGATAGAAGACCTGGGATTTAGCGAAGAAGAAATATCTCTGGTTGCCAGAGATGAGGGGGAAGGCGGTTCCTTTATGGATCAGAATCTGGCTGATGGAGCAGCAACAGGTGGTGCCATCGGCGGCCTGGCCGGTATCGCTGCCAGTTTGGGAGCCCTGACCATCCCCGGAATCGGCCCGATTCTGGCTGCAGGCCCTATCGCTGCAGGCCTAACGGGTGTAGCTGCTGGCGGGATTGCCGGCAGTCTCGTGGATATGGGCATCCCCCAGGAACGGGGAGATTATTATGAAAATGAAGTTAAGAGTGGAAAGATACTGGCAGCTGTTGATCTGATGGATGCTGATGATGCAGAGATAGAGGAAATCAGTTCTATTTTTCATGATTATGGGGCAAATGATGTGGAGGTACATTAATTAAAATATAGTATAACAAAATAAAAATATTAAAAGCTCTATTCATATAATCATGAATAGGGCTTTTTTATTCCTTATTTTCCTACCCTTATTATTCACCAGTAAAAATCCTCCTGCATAATATATAGCAAATAAGTTAAAGGAGGATTCAGCATGAGCAAAGGTTACGGTGGAGGCAGTGCCATTATCTTCCTGATATTAATCCTGTTAATCCTGGGAATACCTGGTTTTAATCAAGGATAATTAAAGGCTAAACTGTATCAATTGATTCAATAGGAGGTGAAATTATGGGAAACTATTTTGAAGGATATGATGACAGCCTCGCCTTCATACTATTCCTGATTCTCATTCTGTTGATAATTGGTTTCATGAACGGTTTCTTCTAATATATACATTTACAGGGGATATGATTCTCACATATCCCCTGTGTATGTATTTTTACATAATATATTTTTACATGGCCAGTTTGAATATATTCATGACATCTTCCTTATATAATTTCTTGAAATTACCCAGAGGACCCCTTTCAGTACACATTTCAGCCATCAATTCCAGTTTGTCATCAGGAATACCCAGTTCTTCCAGGGTTACCGGTAACCCGATAGAACTGAAGAATTCCTCAGTCCTTCTGATTCCTTCCAGAGCCAGTCCTTCCAGGTCAAAAAAGTCTGCCTCTACATCCCAGACCCTGACTGCATATTGGGCAAAACGGGCTAGATTTTCCTTATACACGTATTTCATCCAGGCAGGGAAAACCACTGCCAGCCCGGCTCCATGGGCAACATCATAGAAACCGCTCAATTCATGCTCAATATTGTGGGAGGCCCAGTCCTGTACCCGGCCTGTTCCCAGCAAATCTCCATGGGCTACTGTCCCGGCCCACATGATCTGGGCCCTGGCCCCATAATTCTCCGGATCATCCAGTGCAATGGGAGTATGTTTGATTACTGTCTTCAGGGCAGCCTCCAGCATCCTGTCCGTAAAATCTACATCTTCAGTATGGGTGAAATACCTCTCCAGTACATGGGCCATTATATCCGCTGCTCCACAGGCAGTCTGGTAGGCCGGCAGGGTATATGTAAGTTCAGGATTCAGGATGGCAAACTTTGGCCTGAGGAGGTCTGAGAGACAGTCTCTTTTAAGGTTCCCCTCTTCTTTAGTGATTACAGAACCAGGGCTCGACTCACTGCCTGCGGCAGCAATTGTCAGGACTACACCTATAGGCAGGGCCTCTTCCACAACAGCCCTGTGGGTATAAAAATCCCAGACATCCCCCTGATAAGGTACTCCAGCAGCAATGGCCTTGGCAGAGTCGATGACACTGCCACCACCGACAGCCAGTATAAAATCAATATCATTTTCCCGACAGAGTTCTATTCCCTCATAGACCAGGCTTAAGCGGGGATTTGGTTGAACGCCGCCCAATTCGATGAAATTAAGGCCTGCTTCCTTGAGAGAGTTGACTACTTTGTTATATAAGCCGGTCTCTTTAATACTCCCTCCTCCATAGTGCAGGAGTATATTTTTCCCCAGCTTCTTGACCTCATTTCCAACATTATTTTCTGTACCTTTACCGAAGATAATTTTAGTGGTATTCTGAAATACGAAATTTTCCATCTTCTGCCCATCCCCTTTCTCGGCTTCTTTTTTTTATTATACCATGTCCTGCATCCTTTTTATTAGTATGAAAAATTAAATTTTGTTAATAAAGCAGATAAAAAAACTCCCCGGCATTCAGTATCCAGGGAGTTATGTCCTGAACTTAATTTTCGTTTATTTACATCTTATGCTACGATATATCTAGTTGTATTTTTTATATCCTTTCCAGGAGATAATCCAGGACCCGGTCAATCTCTACCCTGTCCTGTTCCAGGGTATTTCTGTCCCTGATGGTCACCTTTTTATCCTCTACTGAATCAAAATCCACTGTAATACAGTAAGGTGTACCAATCTCATCCTGGCGGCGGTAACGTCTTCCGATACTGCCACTTTCATCATACTCAACATTAAAGACCTTCTTCAGCTTATCATAGATATCCCTGGCCATGCTGGCAAGGGGTTCCTTCTTGCTCAGTGGGAAAACTGCTGCCTTTACAGGAGCCAGTTGTGGATGGAAATCCAGGTAGACCCTGGTAGAGCCATCAACCTCATCCTCAGTGTAGGCTTCAACAATAAAGGCCAGCAGGAGTCTGTCTACACCTACAGATGGCTCCACTACATAAGGAATAATATGTTCTCCGCTCTCATTATCAAAATAGGTCATCTTTTTACCTGAATGTTTCATATGGGTGCCCAGGTCAAAATCTGTCCTGTTGGCTATTCCCCATAGTTCCTCCCAGCCAAAGGGGAATTTATAGATAATATCAGTGGTTGCCTTGGAGTAATGGGCCAG
>JAAYRT010000004.1 GCA_012518635.1 Halanaerobiaceae bacterium
GTTCCGGAGACCAGTGCTCTATCCACTGAGCTACAGGGGCACGTCATCATCACATATTATAAATATCTGTCGCTAATCTATTTTAACAGAATAATTCAAAACTGTCAACCTGAACATTTTTCAATATCTATCGTGATTTTTTCTTTAAATTGTTGTATAACAATATTCATAAGAAGACTCCTTTCTTTGTGTTTTATGTGATGATTAAATTTTATCAAAGAAAGAGTCTTCTTTCTATTTTTATATTAAAATTTCTCCAAAAATTATTTTACACTATGAAATATAACTGATAAAGCTATCCATATTTTAGAATTATATACATCATCATAATATATTAGGACTTATTCCAATATAGACATCAATCACCATCTCATCCGCACTCTCACCAGGAGCCAATTCTTTTACATTTACATTATATGCCGGCGTAATTTGCTGTAAATTATTATTCTGGATATAGTTGAATAACATCTCATAGGTTTGCTGTAAAAATGCAGGATTTCCTTTATGGCTTGCATAAACGGCATTCAACAAATGAAATTTTTCTTTTAATTTATACTCACCACTTAATTCATATTTTTTATCCATTGGAACCAATATTTCCACATCTATTATTTGTTCACCATTTACATTTTCAATATTGTAAGTAGTGTTTACTATCGGCCCGGCTCTCTTTATCCCATTTTTTTGGAAATAATAACCTATCTTTTGCATTTCGAAAACTATTTCGCTTTGTTTCATCTTTTTACGCAAAGATAATAAGTTTTCCATCTTTAATTCTTTTCCGATTTCGATCTTGATGTCATTCATAGAAAATTTCACTCCTTTAAATATTATGCTAAAATCTTTTGCTGATCATGATTTAAAATTAATAAACCTTAAATTTTCAGATCTTTTCAATATTTTGTTCTTTCAGGAATCCTTCAATTAATGAAATATTGGCTGGATCTCTATAAATTTGAACAGTTTTGTCATTCTTTAAATGTAAATTTAGCTTTCTTCTCTTTATTCCCAGGACTTTTTCTTCATCTTCTACATCATATGCTTTCACATAGTTCATTCCAATTATTTTAAAACCAGAAACAATATAATCATTGGAAAATAAAATATTTTTGTCCTGAAATAATATAAAATATGTAGCCAATAAGCATGCTAAAGCTATATTCAATATCGTATATGAATCTTTAACTTCAGTTAGCCAGGAATAGTATAAAACGAGTATCATAATAAATAATACTATCTTTGATGATTTCACTAACCTGTTTTCTAATTTATTACCCCTCATAACTTTTAAAAAAACCCTTTCGAAGATTAAGTCACTGATAGCAACTGAAATACCAAAAAACACATACACACTAAGAAAAATTATATTAAATTTATTAATTATTGAGTAGTTTTCATCAAAAATATATAGCATATAAAACGGCCCAGTTATTATTATTATGAATAATAATATAATTAATGGCATTATAAACTTTAAATTTTCATCATAAACAATTTTCATTATACTTCCCCCTTCAATATCATTTCTGTTTCAAAAATTGTAATTAATCTTGTAAATTTAGGAAACTACCTGAGAAAAGTTCACTTTTCTCAGGTAGTTAATTTTTAATTACTCAAGTGCCCATTCCCATACTTCTATTATAGCACAAGCTGAAGAATATCCTGTAGCTACTCCTAAAAAAGGATTTGTTGCTGCCGCACCTACAGTAGCCAATATCCCACCTACGGTGGTTGCTCCAGCAACAATACATTTAAAAGCATTAGCTCCACCGTTTATATCATATAATTCATATGTCGTCAGCTCAGGTATGTCAATTGAAAGAGTATAGTTCAATTATTATCCCTCCTCATTTTTTTGATAATTTAGATATAGAATCATATGCCAATTTAGTACTTGCAGCAAACATTGCAACACCTGCACCAATCGCTGCTAAAGGTGCAGCACCTGTAACAATTGCTGCTCCAGTAATAATTGGAGCCCATGTAGCACCAACTACTCCTACTGTAGCTTTAACTGCTTCCCATGTGCTTCCTCCACCATTAATACATATCAACTCTTCTCTTCCTAACTCAATTAAACCAAACTGATTAAAGTTAGCCAGGGCCTCCATTTTTTCTCCTCCCTCCTAATTTTTTCTACTTTTCCGGAAAAGATAACTATATTATAACAAATAATACCAATGCAAGTCCACTACACAAACAGGTAGTTATTCTCCAAATTTTTCCTGCTTTTTGATATATTATATTGGAGCATGTAAAACTTTCATATTTCTTACTCTCCAGACTTTCACAGACCGGAACTGTATAAACGATATGTAACCAGGGTTTCCCTTCCCATGAAAAATACCCCCAGGCAGATCAACTAATTATTTAAACTATCTGCTCTGGAGGTAGCATATCAAGAACGGTCTCTCATGTCTTACCTATCCCTGATATCTGTAACCAAAGCAAATACATCTCAAAGGATAATCTTTACACCGAGTACTTTCAGAAAAGCCGCCAGCCAGGCTGGATGGGCAGGCCAGGCAGGTGCTGTAATAAAATTTTTATCAACACAGGCTCCATCTATTTCAGTATCAACCCATTCCCCTCCTGCTATAATAACATCCGGTTTCAAAGCAGGATATGCTGTACATTTTCTACCCTTAACTACATCTGCTGCAACTAATACCTGGATTCCATGACAGATAGCGGCGATTGGTTTTTCATTATCACTGAAGTACTTGACGATTGATATTACTTCTTCATTCAGTCTAATATACTCCGGTGCCCTGCCTCCCGGGATTAAGAGGCCCTCATATTCTTCTACTCTAACCTCTTTAAAATCAGCATTTAAAGAGAAATTATGTCCCCTTTTCTCACTATAGGTTTGATCACCTTCAAAGTCGTGAATTGCGGTCCTTACAAAATCACCAACACTCTTGTCCGGACAAACTGCATGAACAGTATATCCCAGCATCTGTAAAGCCTGAAAAGGAACCATTACTTCGTAGTCTTCTACATAATCTCCCACCAACATTAATAATTTCTTTTTGCTCATCCTATACCACTCCCTTTAATTTTGTATTTATTACTAATATTATACATATTTTTGTTAAATCCTTTTTTGGTTAATTTTTACTTTCATATTCTAAATTAATTGGATAATAATATAAATGCATTAGAAAATCAGAGCAATGGAGGTAATTATCAGCAATGTACAGGCAAAATCAATCTCAAAACCAATATGGTATTAGTCAGTACAGACCACAGGCACAAAATTTTACAGGCCTTAATCAAGGAAGCTCTCAATCTGCTCAGAATAGCAATAGTTACCAGGCTTCAATCCAACAGGGGGGTGGTGTAAACCAGTACGGTGCACAATATTCCTCAGGTAATCAGGATGGAGATATAGGACAATCCTATTACCAGGCTCAAAACAATGCAGGTATACAGAGCCAGTACAGGGGTAACCAATATGGAGGAGCCAGTCAATACGGTGCAACCAATCAATATCCCGGCCAATATACCGGCAATGCTACCCTGAATACCCTTAACAATGTCAGCAGTAATCAATTTAGCAATCAGTTCCCAGGCCAGTATGGCCAACAGCAAATGCAAAATAATACTGCCTCCCAACAGGGTGCTATAAGCCAATATGGTGCCTACTACAGCTCCGGCCACAGGGACGAGGAGATAGGACAATCCTATTATCAGGCTCAAAACAATGCAGGCATACAGAGCCAGTACAGGGGTAACCAATATGGAGGAGCCAGTCAATACGGTGCAACCAATCAATATCCCGGCCAATATACCGGCAGTGCTACCCTGAATACCCTTAACAATGTCAGCAGCAATCAATTCAGCAATCAGTCCCCAGGCCAGTATGGCCAACAAAATTTCCAGAATAATGCAACTACCCAATTTGCACAGAATAATAATTACTACCAGGCTTCAGCTCTGCAGGGTGGTGGAGTAAACCAGTATGGAGCCCAATATTCATCAGGTAATCAGGATGGAGATATAGGGCAATCATATTACAGGCAAACTCAACAATGAAATATACCAATAATAAAAAGGGATAGGCAAAAACACCTATCCCTTATTCTATCATCAATTCTTCCCACTGGAGATAGAGCTCATTCAGCTCCTCCTGCAGTTTTTCATAGTCAAACTTTAATTCGTTCAATAATTCAATATTATTCAGGTTTTCCGGATCAATCATGGCCTGTTCCAGTTCTTTTATTTTTATCTCTATCTCTTCGATACTTTCTTCCAGGGCAGCTATCTGATTCTGCCTTTTCCTCTCCTGACGGGCCTCTTCCTTCAACCTGTGGTAATCTGACTGGTTTTCCTTTTCCCTGTTATCTTTTTCCTCCATCTCTTTCCCCTGTACCAATTCCTCTTTCTTGAATCTATAGTAATCATAATTCCCGTGGTACTTAATTAATTTACCCTCTTCCAATTCATAGATATAATCAACTACTTTGTTGAGAAAATACCTGTCATGAGAGACCATTAAAACAGTACCTGGGTAAACCTTCAGGGCCTCTTCCAGCACCTCCCTGGACGGCAAATCAAGGTGGTTGGTGGGCTCATCCAGAATCAGGAAATTATAATCACCGTTCATCAACTGGAGCAGACGCAGGCGGCTCTTCTCACCACCACTCAGAGAACCCACTTTTTTAAATACTTCATCATCTGTAAATAAGAATGCTGCCAGGGCA
The DNA here is from genome assembly GCA_012518635.1 of Halanaerobiaceae bacterium. Lineage (GTDB taxonomy): Bacteria > Bacillota > Halanaerobiia > Halanaerobiales > DTU029 > DTU029. The sequence goes on from JAAYRT010000004.1 coordinate 4,707, forward strand.
TTTCTGGCTTCGTCTTCACTCATCCGGGATTCACGCCTTAAAGCTGTTACCAGATCATCATCTGGATGAAAACCCTCGAATTCCTGGCTGTAATAGCCAATTCTCACATTGGCTCCTATCCAGACATCCCCCTGCTCAGCCTTTATCTGGTCAAGAATAATCTGTAGAAGGGTGGTCTTGCCGGTACCATTCCTGCCAATCAGGGCTGTCTTATCCTGCCAGTAAATATCCATATCCAGGCCTTTCAATAACTGCCTCTCTCCGAATCTTTTATGGAGATTCTCTACATGGAGTACCTCCCTGCCGCTCCTTTCTTTAACTTCAAACTCCAGCTGCATCTGTTTACCATCAAGTACAGGCCTCTCAAGCCTTTCCATCCTGTCCAGGGATTTTTGCATGCTTTTAGCCCTCTTAAAAAACTTTTCACTATTGGACTGATGTCCCCATTGATAAAGGCGCTTTATTGCTTCCTCCATCTGTTTAATTTTCTTTTGTTGGTTTTCATAGGCATGCCTCAATTGTTCATAACGTCTTTTTCGCTCTTCCAGATAGTAGGAATAGTTTCCATGATAGATTTCATCAGTACCGTTTTTTATTTCCACAATCCGGCTTACAACCTGATCCAGGAAATAACGGTCATGAGAGATAATTATAACTGTGCCTGTATAATTCTTTAGATATTCTTCCAGCCACTGGATTGAAGGTAAATCCAGGTGATTGGTCGGCTCATCAAGTAAAAGCAAGTCAGGCTCAGTAAGCAAGAGTTTTACGAGCCCCAAACGGGTTTTTTCTCCTCCGCTTAAATTATCTACAACACTATTCTGCAGCTCTTCTTCACTGAAACCCATCCCATAGGCTATCTGCCTTATTTTGCTATCATAGTTATAGCCGCCCCGTAATTCAAACTGGTGCTGTAGTTTACTGTATTCCTCCATCAAGTCTTCCAGACCGGGCTGTCCCTTGTTACTGCTGGCTTCACTTATATTTTGCTCCAACTGGCGGAGGTTCTTTTCCATATCCAACAATTCCTGGTAAATAGTTTTTAATTCATCCAGCAGGGTAAAACCCTGGTTAAAATCCGGCATCTGGCTCAAATAGCCGATCTTTGTACCCCTTTTTATATAAAGAGAGCCTTCTTCGAAAGGCTCCATTCCTGCTATAATCTTAAATACTGTTGTTTTACCACAGCCATTTGGCCCAATTAAACCGACCCTCTCCCCTTCATTTACAAAGAGGGAAAAATCCTTTAAAACCTCTGTAACTCCATAGTCTTTTCTAATTTTGTTAAGGCTAAGTACCGACATCATGAACAGCTCCTATTAAGGTAATTTATAAATTGGTTTTTCTTTATTCCGGCGATAGAGAATAAAAATATTACCAATAACCTGGACGATTTCTGCATTACAGCTTTCGGCTAACTTTTCTGCTGCATCCCTGACTTCCTCCAGGGAATTCTTCAATACCTTCCCCTTGACCAGTTCATGGGCAGTTAAAGCTTCTTCCATTTGATCTATCAGGGCCTGGTCTATACCGCCTTTGCCCACATGTATAATGGGATTCAATTTATTGGCCTGTCCCCGCAGATAACTTCTTTGCTTTCCACTTAACATCTATCTCACCACCTTATACACTATTCCAGATATTCAAAGGAAATGGGACCGATCTGAACTGTATCCCCGTCTCTTAAATTATGTTCCTTCAGTATATCATATAAACCATGATGTTGTAGTACCCGGAGCATCCTTTTGACTGCAGCTTCATTATTAAAATCAGTTTTCTGCATGGTTTCTTCCACCAGTCTGCCGGTTACTTCATAGAGATCGGCATCAAGCCTCTTTATCTCTATATCTTTTTCCTCTGTAAAATCCGGTCTTATTACTACTTTCTCCTCAACAGGAGTTTCCGGTATGGGCAGTTCATCCAAAATCTCAGCTACCCTGTAGATTAATTCTTTAATACCCTTTTTTGTGGCTGCAGATATGGGATAAGTCTCATACCCCATCTTATTTAACTCTGCACTTACCCTTTTTATTTCTTCTTCATCTGGCAACATATCTATTTTGTTCAGGGCAACTATCTGCAGTCTTTGGGCCAATTCCTCATTATATTGCTCCAGTTCATTATTGATCAAGTTAAAATCCTCCAGAGGATCCCGGCCCTCTATCCCGGAGATATCCAGTACATGTACCAGGAGCCGGGTCCTTTCCACATGTTTTAAAAAATCAATTCCGAGGCCGACTCCCTGGTGGGCACCCTCAATAAGACCCGGTATATCTGCCATGACAAAGGAGCTGTAATCACCCAGATTGACAACACCCAGTACAGGTGTCAATGTAGTAAAATGATAGGAGGCTATCTTGGGCCTTGCTTCCGAAACTACAGAGATAAGGGTTGATTTACCTACATTGGGGAAGCCCACCAGGCCGACATCAGCCAGTAACTTTAACTCCAGCCTGATTTTACGGGTTTCACCCGCCAGCCCTTTCTCGGCAAAGCGGGGTACCTGCCGGGTGGATTTTTTAAAACGGGCATTTCCCCTGCCTCCCTTTCCCCCCTGGGCCACAACAAACTCCTGATCTTTCTCAACCAGGTCAGCCAGAAGCTCACCTGTATCGGCATCATAGACAATGGTCCCGGGCGGCACCCTCAAGACCAGATCATTACCATTACGTCCCCGCATATTACTACCGCCACCATTTGAACCCTTCTCTGCTTCACGGAATTTCTGATAACGATAATCTGAGAGGGTACTTAGCCCCTCATCGACTCGCAGGATTACACTCCCACCATCTCCCCCATCACCCCCATCAGGGCCGCCTTTATCTATATACTTTTCACGGCGGAAACTTACCACTCCATCTCCACCGTCCCCGCCTTTTACTGTAAATTCAACTTCATCCAGAAACACCGGATCACCTTCTTTCACTATACTATCCCATACATATATTATAAACAGTCCCGGTTTCAATTATCAACTACAGATAAATAAAAACCCTCAGTATCAGGACTGAGGGTAGAGTATTTTTAATTTGCAAGGCTTTCATATTGCTCCTGGCTATATACACTAATCTGGCGGGAGTTTTTACCCTTTCTTTCAAATGCAACAAAACCATCTGTTTTTGCGAAGAGGGTGTCATCAGAACCTCTGCCAACATTTAAGCCAGGATGAAATTTTGTTCCTCTCTGTCTTACCAGAATACTTCCAGCTGTAACAAATTGTCCGTCAAACCTTTTCACACCAAGACGTTTAGAGTGGCTATCCCGACCGTTTCTTGAACTACCGCCACCTTTTTTTCTGGCCATATACTATCCACCCCCCTGTAAGTATTTTTTATCATCATGAAACTCTTTAATTTCTTATGCCTCTATCTTTTCAATTAAAACCTTTGTATAAGGCTGGCGATGACCAGTCTTTTTGCGATAACGTTTCTTTCTACGATATTTGAAAACAATAATCTTCTTGTGTTTATCATGTTCAAGGACCTTACCGGTTACCTTTGCTCCCTCCAGAACAGGCTGGCCAAATCTGGCTCCATTTCCATCTACTACAGATAAAACCTGATCAAACTCAACAGTTTCACCAACCTCTGCAGGAAGTTTCTCTACTTTGATAATCATGTCTTCTTCAACCCTGTATTGTTTTCCACCGGTTTTAATAATAGCATACATACAGCTACACCTCCTTACCTCGAGACTCGCCGGATGCAGGCAGTCCTACCTCTCCTGGAGATAAAGACATTTTCTATAAGCCTGTCCCGTGCGGTACTGGCAATGCAACATAAATATCTTAGCATATTAAGACAAAGCAGTCAAGTTCAAACCCGTATATTTTCCGCTTATTTTTATTATTAATTGAGTCTTATATCATATCAGAGTACAGCAGGGAAGCGGCAGCCTTATCCAGAATCAAGGTAACATCAGGGTGCAACTGTAAAAATGAAGACGGTACCTGCGTAGTAACATATCCACAGACTGTATCCCGGATAGCTTCTGCTTTTTTCTCACCATTAGCCAGCAATAATATCCTTCTTGCCTTCAATATGGTACCCATGCCTACTGTTACAGCCTTTTGCGGCACCTCTTCTGGTGATGAAAAAAATCTGCTATTCACCTTAATAGTCTCCTCTGTCAGGTTAACAAGATTAGTATAGACATTCAGTTGCTCTGCAGGTTCATTGAACCCAATATGGCCATTTTCTCCTATCCCCAGTACCTGCAGATCAATACCACCGCTGGCCTCTATAGCCCTTTCATATTCTCTGCATTCCCCTTCTATATCAAAAGCCATTCCGTCGGGTATGTGAATATTCTCCTCTTTAATATTTATATGCTTAAAGAAGTTCTCTTTCATGAAATAATGGTAACTCTGCAAATCATCATGGGGCAAATGATAGTATTCATCCAGATTAAAAGTTATTACTTCTGAAAAATCCACCTCTTCCCTTTTATACATCTCAATAAGTTCATTATACATACCCAGAGGAGTACTCCCTGTAGCCAGTCCCAGCACAGTATCAGGTTTAAGGATTATCTGGCCGGCTACAAACAGGGCTGCCTTTTTGCTCATGGATTCATAATCTTCCTCTACAATTATACGCATAACTTAACCATCTTCTTTCTTTAAAATATCTAAATTATTCCTGTAAAAATTATAAACCTTTCTGCCGGGTTGTGCAAATCTTATTTCTTCTCTAATTAATATTTTACACTGCTCATTATAATTTATAAATAGGTAAAATATACTCAATAAGTATAAAGTGCATTTATAGACACAATTAATACTTCTATATTTGTCTGAAACCATCCTTGAAAACAGCCCTAACCCTGAGCTCTCTATCCAGCAAAGCAAAATCCGCTCTATTACCCTCTTTAATCCAGCCAAATTCGTGTGCCAGGCCCAGCAAGCAGGCTGGATTATAGCTCACCATATTTATGATTTCATATAGGGGCTGCTCACTGATTCTCCGGATATTCCGGATTGCCTGATCCAGCCTGAGGGTACTGCCGGCCAGGCTTCCATCATCCAGACGAGCTACCCCATCTTTTACCATGACTCTCTGCCCCCCCAGGCTGTATTCGCCTTCCTGCAGGGTAGCTGCCTGTATCTGATCAGTAACCAGGATAATCTGTCCCGGGGCTTTGGCCTGTAAAACTAATTGTAAAACTGCAGGATGGATATGAATGAAATCTGCTATTAGTTCTATACTGATATCGGTGGTCAGGGCAGCACCAATAATCCCTGGCCGGCGGTGGTGAAGCCCGGGCATTGCATTAAAGAGATGGGTTACATGGCTTATACCTGAACCCATTGCTGCCAGCATCTCTTCATAAGTGGCAGCACTGTGGCCTGCTGAACAGATTACTCCCTTTTCTTTAAGAAAACCTATCAATTCATTTGCTCCTTCCAGCTCGGGAGCCAGGGTTACTATTTTAATAATATCAATAAAATCCTTAATCAAATCCAGATCAGGTAAAATGATATTTTCCTCTGCATGGACCCCTTTATAATCTTTATTTATAAAGGGCCCTTCCAGATGGACACCCAGGATTCTGGCCCCTCTGGAACCGGGCCTTTCCTTACTGATATTGCTTTTTACCGCCTCTAATGATTTTTCAATTTCTTCTATTGGCATAGACATGGTTGCCGGTAAAAAAGAGGTTACACCGGACTCCAATAAGCTTTCTTTAATTTCTGTAAGAGCTTCCTGGGTAGCATCCATAGTATCAGAACCTGCCGCACCATGGACATGGATATCAATAAATCCGGGAGCCAGGTAATAGACCTTGTCATCTACTAACTCCTGAGAGCAGCCTTTTTCCAGATTGTAAAACTCTTCACCAATAATTATTTTTTCTATTTTTTCAGAAAATATTATAGAACCCTTTTCAATTCTATCTGGAAATATTATATTTATGTCTTTAAGCAATTTCATAGGCAATAACAGCACCTCTATATTATTTCTGCCCTGGCAAAGGTCCTGTATACATCCCTGATTCTTACATTTACCTCCTGGCCCACCATGCTGCCGCCCTCTACTACTATGACAATATAACCATTGAGACGGGCTATTCCGGCAGAAGTATTATTCGACTGTTTTTCTTCAATCAATACCCTGAATTCTTCACCCTCCTGGACTGGCAGAGCCAATCTGGCTAATTCCTTTTTGCTTCCCTTTTTAATAATATTGTATTCTTCAATATGTAATTCATCATTGCCGGATATATATATATCCAGTTCTGTCTTCTCTTCCAGTTCTTTCAGTTTTTCTCCCCCTGTACCGATTAAAACTGCCGCTACTCTGGGATGGGCCTCCAGGAGGATTGCAGAAAATTGTTCCCTGGCAGATAACTCAGAAATCTCCCGGATTATCTTTAAGGCCATACCACTTTCGGAAATGACCATCCCGCTTCCCTGGCAATAGGGACATTCCCTCTGTATCAATTCCTGGAATCCTTCCCTGACCTTCTTCCTGGTCATCTCCACCAGACCCAGTTTCGTCAGTCCCAATAAAGCTGTTTTGGTCTTATCCTTTCTCAGTTCCTCTGCCAGGACCTCCAGAACCTTTTCCTGGTGTTCCTTCAGGGCCATATCGATAAAATCGATTATAATAATACCTCCTATGTCCCTTATCCTGAGTTGGCGGGCAATTTCTTTGGCTGCCTCCAGATTTGTCCTGAAAACAGTCTCCTGCAGATTCTTCTTTCCTGTATATTTACCTGTATTAACATCAATGCTAACCAGAGCCTCTGTCTTATCAATGATTATATAGCCGCCAGAATTTAACCAGACCTTCCGGTTTAAGGCTTTAGCCAGCTCTTTCTCTATATTATAAGTAACAAAAATCGGAGTTTCCCTCTCATAGAGGAAAATCCGCTGCTTTAGATCTGGGGCTATCTTTTCCAGGAGATTAACAATATACTCATAGTCTTTTTCACTATCCACAACCAATTTTTCTATATTATAGGATACATAATCCCTGGCCACCTGCATGATTAAATCAGCATGAGTAAAGACCAGGGCAGGTGCCTTCTGTTTTTTATATTCTTCCTGGATATTCTCCCAGACATGAGTAAGATAATCCAGGTCTTTTTTCAATTCGGCAACATCCCTGCCCATTGCATTTGTCCTGATAATTAATCCATACTTATCTTCAATAAGCTCAGTACTTATCTTCTTCAGGCGTTCGCGTTCTTCAGCCTTAAGGATTTTCCTGGATATGTTTATTTTAGGGTCATAGGGCATCAGCACGAAATATCTTCCTGGAATAGAAATCTTACAGCTAGCCTTTGGGCCTTTGGTACCGATTGATTCTTTTATTATCTGGACCATAATCTCCTGCTCTGGCCTGAGGATATCCTGTATACTGAGCCTGTTCTCCTGCCAGAACCTCACTTTTTCTCCATCCAGCAGCGGATAGAGATCATTGATATGCAAAAAGGCATTCCGCTCAAGACCGATATCTACAAAGGCTGCCTGCATCCCGGGCAAAACATCCTTGACCTTTCCCCGGTAGATATTACCTGCTATCTGTTCATGTATATCCTGTTCCAGTAAGAGGTCCTCTAACTGGCCGTTAACCAGTATTGCAGCCCTTTTTTCTCTAATACCGGAATTAATAATTATCTGTATACTCATCCCTTCATCTCCCTACTATCTTTTCATCAAGGGGACTATAAAGTTCATCGCCTACCCTTACATACAGACCCTCGCGTACTATCCTGTTAAGCGGGATAAATTCCAGATCAGAATGAAAATCTACCAGAGCTTTACTAATTTCTTCCGGTCTGAGATTTCTCTCACTGCTACTATCAACCTGGAATAGCCATTTTCCCGGCTCAAGGATTACTGCCTGCTGAATCATTGGCCTGATATCAATCTCTATATCTCCCTTTTTAACCCTCTCCCTTCTAACTAATATTTCTTCTCTAGCCAGAAAACTATTCAGGAGCTCTTCTTCAGCCTCTTGATCATTTCTAAATGTCATCCTGAATATATAGGCAGCTGTATTTATTGTAGCCATCAGTGCCTGGCTCTTTTCAGGTATAGAGGCTGCTTTATTTATCCTGATTCCGGATGGTAATTCCCTGTTAGTTCTATCTATAAACTCCCCTATATCCATTTCCTGGCTTAAAGTCAGGTCAAAGTACTCCTTCCAACCAGTCATTCCGACTTTTAAGGGCTGGGCCATTGAAAATAGAATATGGGGATTAAAACCCTTCGAATAGACCAGAGGTAATTTAGCCCTCCGGAAGGCCCGGCGGAAAAATGTCATCAATTCCAGATGGGAAATGTATCTAAGTTCGTCCGTTTTTTCAAACTCTGCCCTAATTAACATTCGCATCACCACGATATAATTCCATCTTTACATCCAGATCAAAACAGATTGCACAGCCGGTGCAGCCAACCTGACGGCAATCCTCTGTTAATTTGCCGGCAAGGGCAGTCTTATACTCTTTCTGTAAAAATTTCTTACTTACTCCTACATTGATATGGTCCCAGGGCAGGTCTTCTTCCAGATCCCTGGCCTGAATATAATCAGACTGTTCAAGCTGATTCTCTATGAAAGCAGCCTCCCATATATCAATATCAAAGAACTCACCCCAGCCGTCAAATCTGGCTCCCTTTCTCCAGGCACTCTCTATGACCCGGGCCAGCCGCCGGTCACCACGGGAAAAAACTCCTTCCAACAAACTCAAATCCGGATTATTCCAGCTAAAGGAAAGCCCCCTTTCTGTAAGGTTTTCCTTTAAAAATTTCTGTTTTTTCTCTATTTCTTCCCTACTATCCATTCCTACCCACTGGAAAGGCGTAAAGGCCTTAGGGACAAAGGTTGAAACACTGACATTGACCTGAATCTTCTTCATGGGTCTGGTAGTATTTCTCCTTACCTCCTCCCCTATCCGCAGGACCCTTTTTGCCAGGTCTACAATACCGGCAATATCATCCATGGTCTCTGTAGGAAGTCCAATCATGAAATACAATTTTATAGTAGACCAGCCTTCTTCAAAGGCTGCCTGGACAGCATCAAAGAGATCTACCTCCTGGACACCCTTGTTGATAACATCCCTGAGCCTCTGTGTTCCGGCTTCCGGAGCAAAGGTCAGTCCGGTTTTCCTGACCCGCTGTACTTCCCGGGCCAGATTTACTGAAAAGCGGTCCACCCTTAAAGAGGGCAGGGAAATACTGATTTTATCATCTTCATAGCGCCTGGCCATGGTTTTCACTAAATCAGCCACATCACTATAATCCATCGTACTCAGGGAGGTCAAAGATATCTCATCATAACCGGTATTCTGCAAAATCTCATCTGCCAGTCTAATGATAGTCTCTTTGCTGCGTTCCCTGACCGGCCGGTAGGATATGCCGGCAGCGCAGAAACGGCAGCCCCTGGTACAGCCCCGGGCTATTTCAATCACTGCCCGGTCATGGACCACATCCATATATGGCATGATTATCTTTGTGGGATAATAGGCCTGATCCAGGTTGGATACTACCTGCCGCCGGATCTCTTCCTTTACACCCTTATACTTAGGCTTAATTCCTTTAAACCTGCCCTTATTATCATAAACAACATCATATAATGAAGGCACATATACACCGGGAATCTGGCTCAATTCTAATAAAATCTCCTCTTTATTAAGCTTCTTATCCTTTAATTCCCGATATTTTTTTACCAGGCTGACTATGCCCTCCTCAGCTTCCCCGATAAAAAAAAGATCAAAAAATGCTGCAATCGGCTCCGGATTATAGACTATTGAGCCGCCTCCTACTACCAGGGGATAGCTTTCATCCCTGTCTTTACTATATAGTGGCAGTCCGGCCAAATCCAGCATATTGGTGATATTGGTATAACTCATTTCATATTGGAGGGTAAAACCAAAGATATCAAAATCACTAATCGCTTTTTTATTCTCCAGAGAAAATAGGGGGATTCCTTCCTCCCTCATCAAGTTCTCCATATCAACCCAGGGAGCATAGGTCCTTTCACAAATAATATCCTCTTCTTCATTCAATAGATGATACAGCAATTTTAAGCCCAGGTGAGACATGCCAATCTCATATAAATCAGGAAAAGCCAGGGCCACCTTGATTTTATCCTCAGCCCAATCTTTTTTCACCATATTCCACTCATTACCTATATATCTAACCGGATTCTTAACCTTATAAAGAATTTTCTCTAACCTATCAGCCAGATTCATGCTTATTCACCTCATGTGCTTATAATCTAGATTAAATCCTTCATCAACAGATCTCTATCCCTGTGGCTAAAATATGAACTCAATAAGCGGGATTCACTTATGACTCCCATAATATTGGAATCAGGACCAAGGACATAAAAGAGACTGTATTTTACGGGATTAATATAATATATAGCTTCTCTAACCGGCACTAAGGCATAAACAACCTGCCCGGCCAGTTCCTTTATTTCCAGATTTTCATTGATATCTACCCTTCTGGATAAGTACTGAAGTATATAATAAAATAACTGTTTTTCTTCTTTATTTATCATACCATAAATAAAGAAGAAAAAAAACAAAAACCATAGATTAGCATGACCTGCTATAAGGACCAATATTCCCATTATAATACCGCTAATGGCTAAATATTTTGAGATTTTTAAAGCCAGAGCATTACCCCTTTTTATACCTTTACTTTTCACCAGAAAAGCACGGAGTATCCTACCCCCATCCAGTGGTAGGGCCGGTATTAAATTTACAGTACCAATAATCAGATTATATTGCAAAAGAAGCCCGCTGAAAATACCTGGTTCTAACAGCCCAATATAGATTAAAAAAAAGATAAAAAGGGCAAAAAGGAGATTAAAAGAGGGCCCGGCAAGGGCAACCTTGAATTCCTGCCAGGGTTCCATCTCCAGTAAACCGCTGTATTCTGCCATACCACCAAAGGGAAAGATTTCTATCCTGCTTACCTTAAAACCTGAACGATGGGCTATGATTATATGAACAAATTCATGGATAATAACCAGGGCAAAAGCTATCAGGGCCTCTGTTGCCATTTCCAGCAAAAAGAAAAGGAAAAGAATAAATAAAAAAAGGGGGTTAACTTTAAATGTCAATCCCCGGAATTTCATTTAACCCCTCCCCCTTATTAAATATATTCCCGGGAGAGAGGCTTTTATACTTTAGAATACTATTTTCTTTCGCCGTATATTCACATTAATTACCAGGCCGATGGCAATTAATGATGTCACCATGGAACTACCTCCATAACTGATAAAAGGCAAGGGCAAACCGGTAATGGGCATCAGCCCCATGGTCATACCTATGTTTTCCAGAACATGAAAGAAGAACATGGCGGCAATACCAGTAGCCACCAGACGGCCATAATTATCCTTGGCCTCTCTGGCCACATTGATTATCTGCCACAATAAAATTAGATAAAGGATTATAACCACCAGGACACCAATAAAACCAAACTCTTCACCGATTACCGAAAAGATAAAGTCTGTATGTTTTTCCGGCAAAAACCTCAATTGATTCTGGGTACCGGCAAAGAGGCCCTTACCATAGATTCTTCCAGATCCAAGGGCAATTTTTGACTGGATAAGATTATAGCCGATACCGGTAGGATCTATCCCTGGATTAATAAAAACAATCAAACGGTCCAGCTGATATTTCTTGAAAAATATCAGCGGAGTATTAAAGAGTAAATGAGAGGCTATCAGTAAAACAACCAGTGAAAATCCTCCACCAAATATCAAAACCAAAAAGCGGATATTCCCTCCGCCGACAAACAACATGCCAATAAAGATAACTATCAACACCAGGGAAGTTCCCAGGTCATTCTGCAGGATAATCAAAAGGGTTGGAATTAATACATATATAAATGGCTTCAAAAAACCCGTTAAGTAATTCAACTCTTCCCTGTTCCTGTCTATAACCTCAGCCAATACCAGTATCATGGTAACTTTGGCCAATTCAGAAGGCTGGAAATTAAAAGAACCCAGACTTATCCAGCCTGTAGTACCTTTGGCTGTAGTACCAATGATGAAAATAATTGCCAGGACACCTATAGTACCAATATAGATGACACTGGCATAATGTTGAAAAATACGATAATCAAAAAGCTGGATAATAATTATAAAAATAGTACCCAGCACTACAGATATAAGTTGTTTTTTAATTAACCTTATACCTGTATAGCTTTCTTTATTCAATTCAGCAGCACTGCTGATTGCCAGGATACCTATTGCAATCAATAATATAGTCACTATAGGTATATACCAGTTTATATTTTTAAATAATTTCCTATTCCACAACATGGCAATAATCCTATCCAGATTTTTTTATTGGAAAATTTGCAACCAGTGCTGTAACACCATCAATCCTGTCCACAGCCATTCTTATTCCACGGTCATCCACATTAATGTACTTTGATAATACATCCAACATGTCCTGTTTCAGTGAATCCATCTCTTCCGGGGTCAGCTTAATCCGGTCATGGATCAGGATAAATTGTAAGCGTTCTTTAGCAATATCCTTGCTGGATCCGGAATCACTTCTAGTTAAAGATCTCAGAAAATCGATCTTAACCCCCTCCTTCAGGATAATCCCACTATTCTTTTCAGTTTATTCAATAAGGTTTCCTTTTCCAGACTCATTAAAGGCAGTTCCTCTCCATTAATCCTTCTGGCAATATTCATAAAGGCCATTCCTGCCCGGGTATTGCCATTTCTCAGAACTACAGGTTCACCTCTATTTGTGGATATAACAATATTCTCATCTTCGGGAACAACTCCCAGGAGATTGATTGCCAGTATCTCAATCATATCATTTATATCCATCATGTCTCCCTTTTCAACCATATCCGGGCGTAATCTATTTATGACAACATCTGGATCTTTCAAGCCTTCTGTCTCCAATAAGCCGATAACCCGGTCTGCATCGCGTACAGCAGATACCTCAGGAGTGGTAACGATAATTGCTGAATCAGCACCTGCTATAGCGTTTTTAAAACCCTGTTCTATACCGGCAGGTGAATCCACCAGTATATAATCCATTTCTTCTTTTAAACGTTCGGTTAATTCCTTCATCTGAAAAGGTGTAACTGCAGTTTTATCTCTGGTCTGGGCTGCAGGGAGCAAGAAAAGATTGCTTTGCCTTTTGTCTCTGATCAGAGCCTGTTCCAGACGGCAATTTCCTTCTACAACGTCAACCAGATCATAAACGATTCTATTTTCCAGGCCCATTACTACATCTAAATTCCGCAAGCCTATGTCAGCATCTATAAGGCAAACTTTTTTCTCCATCATGGCCAGAGCAGTGCCTATATTTGCTGTAGTAGTGGTTTTTCCAACACCACCTTTTCCAGAAGTGACAACAATTACCTTACCTGCCATTTATGTTCCCCCTTTTATGTATAAGAAAATGTATTAAAAATCACCATAACTTTAAGGCTTCTACTATAATCACTCCGTCCTTCACGTAAGCCCTTTCAGGTACTGTTGGTTCTTCTATATTTTTTTCATCCGGTGAACGGGAAATATAATTTCCTATTCTCAACTGGGTCGGCTGTAAACTTAAAGCAATCACCTGGGACTCATTAGAACCTGCTGCTCCTGCATGGACAACCCCCCGCAGCTTTCCGATAACCAGTATATCTCCTCCGGCTATCACCTCTGCTCCGGGGTTAATATCACCTATAACTACAATATTTGCAGGATATTTAATCCGCTGTCCTGACCTTATAGTCCGGTTTATCAAAATAGTATCCATGGTTCTGGTTCTGTTCTTTGTTTCCTGGTTGAGGAAATACAGCTGGCCGATATTTTTATAACGGGAAAGGATTTCAATCAATTCCCTGATCTCATCAGCAGAAAGGATCCGTCCATTAGGATTTACATATAAATCAACACCTGTGAAAAAATTATTGGCTTCTGCAGTATGCCTGATTAAGGCATTCTTAATATTTCTGTAATCACTCTCTGGATTAAGATTTAGATAAACACCTTTACTCGTAACCCGAAAAGAAATAGGCTCCATAAAACTTCTCCTTTTTTCACGAAGCATTTTCCCTGAAAAAATCTTCGTTCAACAAATAACAAATTATATTATACTATTCGCTAAACAAGTGTAAAATCCTTCTTCATTCACCGGACTCATCAACCTGCATAGAAAAATACTTCTCAATGACCCGGGCAGCAATAGGTAAAGTATAGGAGCTGGAATTACCTTCCTCCAGGAAAACTACCAGGGCAATCTCAGGATCATCAGCTGGAGCAAAACCGGCAAACCAGCCATGATTTGCACCTGCAATACCGGTCTGGGCTGTACCGGTTTTTCCGGCCACCTTTACTGATAAATCCCTTAGTTGACGGGAGGCTGTTCCATAAGGCTCATTAGCTGCCGCTATCATTCCCTTCCTGAGTATCTCAAAAGTGCTTTTTTTGAAAGGAACTTTTCTAATAATCTCAGGTTTGATATCTAACACGACCTCACCATTGGCATCAATGATTTTATCTGCCAGATGGGGCCTGTACAGGGTGCCGCCATTTGCGATTACAGAAATAAAATTAACCAGCTGTAAGGGAGTAACCGTAATCTTCTGGCCTATGGCTAAATGAACCGCATCACCAGGATACCATATTTCACCCTGGGTCCTCATTTTCCATTCATTATCTGGCACCAGGCCAGCTTTTTCTCCCGGCAAATCAATCCCGCTTAAACTACCAAAGCCATACTGTCGGGCAGTCCAGGCCATCTTATCCCCTCTATCCAGTTTATACAATTCATGGCCCAGTTGATAAAAAACCACGTTATTGGAACGGGCAAAGGACCTGATAAAATCTATCTCACCTTCACCCCAGCTCAACCAGTTGCGGTACTCCCATTCACCAATGGTATATTTGCCATTTCTATCATAAAAGACAGTATCAGCCCTGACCCCCAGATTTTCTACGGCAGCAGTACCTGTCACCAATTTAAAAACAGAGCCGGGGTTAACCTGGCTCATTATAGGCCTATTAAAAAGGGGCTTCAGCGGATCATTATTTAAGGCTGCATATTCTTCATAAGAAAGTCCGCTGACAAATTTGTTGGGATCAAACTTGGGCACACTGACAATGGCCAGGATTTCCCCACTATTGGGGTTCATAACAATACCGGCAGCACCAGTAGGAGGAAAAAGCTCGGGATCATCTGCAGCAATATCCCTTAATCTATAAAACTCCTCCAGAAGGATATCTTCAAAATATTGCTGTAATTCAAGATTAATATTTAATACCAGGTCATTGCCTGGAACCGGTGGTTTAATGCTCAGGGTCTTAACCTTCTGGCCCCGGCTATTAACTTCAATCTGCTCTATACCGTCATGGCCGCGCAAAAACTGCTCATATTCCATTTCCAGGCCAATCTTTCCAACAATATCGCCGCCCCGGTAATTATAACCCGACTCATTAAACTCCCTTAATTCACTTAAACTGATTTCTCCTACATAGCCGAGAAAATGGGCACCCAGCTCGCCATAGACATAATCCCTCATGGAAGAACTTTCAATATAAACTCCAGGCAGCGCATCTTTGTTTTCCTTTATTATCACCATCATTTCCCTGGAAATATTTCTCCTTAATAAAACTGCAGAAGAACTCCGCTCCTGGTTATCATAATTGGTTTGTAAAATCCCATAATCCAGTCCAGTAAGACTGGCTAATTCCTGTAATAAATCCTCTACAGAAATTTCCGGTGAAACTTCATTGGGTAAGAGGTATAAGTCATAGGCCTCTTTATTTGAAACTAAAATATTTCCCTTCTTATCCATTACCTTTCCCCTGGGCGCACTGATAGGGCGCTCAGAAAGACGGTTACCTTCAGATAACTCATAAAAGTAATCACCCATGAACAATTGAAGCTGCCCGGCACGTAAGGCCAATATAAGTAGTGTCAGAACTACAACAATTTTAAATACCTTAAGGCGCTCATCCATAAATATCTCTCCTGCCCTGCCAGTACCTGTTGTAGAGATAATAAATGAAAAAAGCGATAACAGCATTTAAAAGGGCCTCAGGTAAAATCATTACCCTTAATGCCCGGAAATAGTTTATGTTGAATAACATAGTTTCAGACAAGAGGATAACTAAAGTCTCGTGCAGGAAGGTAAAGGCAAAAACTAATAGAGAGGGAAAAACCGGCTTCTCTTTAAAGTA
>JAAYRT010000155.1 GCA_012518635.1 Halanaerobiaceae bacterium
AGAATTTCTGACCTGAAAGGGAAAAAGTATGTGGAACCGTTAGCTATTTTACTGCCTTTCTTTATAGCTATTGGTCTAACATTTTGCTTTTTAAAGCTCCCTTTCAGGGGGCTTTTTTTAATGCGCTAAAGTTTTACAAGAATACTCAAATTAATTTAAGGAGGTAATCTATTATGGAAGAAAAAATTGCTGTCATTGGGGCCGTTCTGGATAATCCTCGGGAAACCCAAAATGAGTTCAACGATATCGTTGCTGAATATAGAAACCTGGTACGGGGCCGGATTGGTATCCCCCTCCTGGATAAGGGTATTTCAGCAATTGCCCTGATTGTGATCGGCTCCCTCGATGAAATCAACAGTCTGACAGGAAAATTAGGAAAAATCGATGGTGTGAATGTAAAAACATCTATTTCCAAAAAGGAAATTTAAAAAGGAAATATCAATATGAGTGCAAAGCTGCTTATTTTACTGGAAAAAGTCTATAGAGAAAACTACTTAAATAAAGAAGAACTTGAGTATATACTGGACAATATTACCTATGAAAGAGCCGGACCCCTCTTCGCCTATGCCACTCAAACCAGGATGAAAATCTATCAGGACAGGGTTTTTCTCCGGTCCCTGGTGGAAATCTCCAATTGCTGTAAAAACAATTGCCTCTATTGTGGGATTAGAAAAGATAATCCCTACCCCGAACGCTACCGTCTCCTTCCTGACCAGATTCTGGACTGCTGCCTCTCAGCCTATCAGCAGGGTTACAGGACCTTCGTCCTACAGGGCGGCGAGGATAATTTTTTTACTACTGAGATGCTGGCAGCAATCATCAGGGAGATAAAAAGAAATTTTCCTGATATGGCCGTCACCCTTTCCCTGGGAGAACGTTCCAGGGAGGATTATCAGGAGTTTTTTCGGGCTGGAGCAGACCGTTATCTTTTAAGGCATGAAACCATCTCGCCGGAACTTTACCGGAGATATCATCCCGGAATGGAACAGGAAAAGAGAATCCAGGCTCTCCGGGATTTGAAAGAAATCGGTTATCAGGTAGGAGCAGGTTTTATCGTCGGCCTGCCTGGCCAGGATAATAAAGTCCTGGCTGAGGAACTTCTTTTCTTAAAGGAATTTAAGCCGGCCATGGTAGGCATTGGTCCACTGATTCCCCATCCTGAAACACCCTTAGCAGGTATTAAAACAGGCTCTGTTGAGAAAACCCTGATTCTCCTTGCCTTGATCAGGCTATTACTACCGGAAGTACTTTTACCTATAACCACTGCAGTCAATACCCTGGATAAAATGGGCTGGGAAAAGGGATTAAAGGCGGGGGCCAATGTCATTATGCCTGTCATAACGCCTGCCTCGCATAGGAGTAAATATGAGATTTATAAAAATAAGGGGAGTGTCGATGGCAGTAAATTAACTGAAATTAAAGACAGGATAGAAAGGGCGGGTTTCCGGGTAGACATGGGCAGGGGGGATAATCCCCTCTGGTCAAAGGAAATTTGATTGTACTGTCTGGCAGATAAGTTTAATTTTAATTAATAATAAGGAGGCTTACCTGATGAAGGATTTTATTGATGATGCCAAAATACAGACTTTACTGGAGGAAGCCAGGGATCCTGATCCCTCAGAGATCAGGGAGATACTGGCAAAAGCCAGAAGTAAGAAACGCCTGGAGCCTGAGGAAACTGCTAAATTGCTCCAGGTAGAAGATCCGGAA
>JAAYRT010000146.1 GCA_012518635.1 Halanaerobiaceae bacterium
AAAACAAAGACAAAAAAAGGATAATATGGAAAAAGAACGAATTATATAGTAAGAGGATTGATATTAATGAATAAGGGAGAAATAAACAAGAGGAAATTGGGTAAATATGGTGAGGAGAAAGCCGTAGAATATTTGGAGAAAAGGGGCTATGAGATCCTGGCCAGGAATTTCAGGTCACCCCGGGGTGAAATCGATATAATCGCCAGGGACAAGCAATACATTGTTTTTATAGAGGTAAAACTCCGTAGGAGCCTTGCTTATGGCTATCCTCAGGCAGCTGTTGATTACAGAAAACAGGTGAAGATCAGGCAGCTGGCCGAATATTTTTTATTAAAAAACGGCCTGAAGGCAGAATTCATAAGATTTGATGTAATCAGTATAGTCATTGAAGCGGGGAAAGCAAAATTACAACATTTTAAAAATGCCTTTTAAAAAAATTAAGGCAGGCCTTGAGGAAAGAGGCCTACCTTTGTATTTACTAATTTAATATATAACTAATTTTTCTGTTAGTCTTCATCATAAAGCTGTATTCCAAAACGTCTTGCAGCAACGGTAATGGCAAAGCATATCGCAGCAAGCAGCAAAGCGATGACTGCAAGAACCGCTAAAATAATTCCCACAACCAGATCAATGGGTACTGCTACAATTGCCGCCACTACAAGGAATAACGAGACCAAGAACAGCAGTATACAGCAGACTACTTGCGGTATAAATCTGCTGCAGCAGGTAACCAATAAGAGGACACCTGCAGCAATTACGCCGATGATGATCCAGTCAGTAAAGGCAACTGTTATTAAATATACACCAAGTCCAATGAGAATAACTGCGAAAAGTGCTATTGCAATGCATAGAGGGCTGAAAATTCTTCTTCCTTGCATACTATTCACCTCCTTGCAATGGATTTGCGGTCCAATAGTTTATTTGATATAATGACTAATCTTTTTAATACAGTATATTATCAACTGGAATTTATGTTACAAAAACAGCGAAAATGGAAGAAATAATAATATTTTATCTTTTTAAAGAAGAGGGTGAGTCAGATGTTATCAAGGGTTAAGAGTGCCACTATCTACGGTATAGATGGGATAATCATTGAGGTGGAAGTGGATCTGTCCCGTGGTTTGCCATCCTTTGATATTGTCGGTTTGCCTGATACAGCAGTGCGGGAATCAAGGGAAAGGGTCAGGGCAGCCATTATGAATTCGGGCTTTGAATTTCCAATTCAAAGGATTACGATAAACCTGGCCCCGGGAGACATAAAGAAAATAGGTTCTCACTTTGACTTAGCCATTGCCATAGGAATTCTGGCTGCTTCAGGCCAGTTGCCAGCAGGAGTAGGGAAATATCTTTATGTAGGGGAACTATCCCTGACAGGCAATCTGCGGGGAATAAAGGGTGTACTGCCCATGGCCCTGGAAGCCCGGAAACAGGGTCTACAGGGCATAATACTGCCGGAGGAAAATTATCAGGAGGCCTTGCTGGTTGACGGCCTGGAGGTAGTTCCGGTGCGGAGATTAAGAGATGTAGTGAGTTTTTATAGGGGTAACCTGAAAATCGGCAGAGATAATAAGGCAGTATTAAATTACAAAACACTGGAGTATTACTCAATAGATTTTGCTGATGTGAAGGGGCAGGAGGAGGCTAAGAGGGCCATGAAGATAGCTGCTGCCGGCAAGCATAACCTGATCATGGTGGGCCCTCCCGGATCAGGCAAGACCATGCTGGCTAGGAGACTGAGGACAATCCTGCCGCCATTGACCGAGGAGGAAGCCCTGGAATTAAGCATGATATACAGTATAATGGGGCTCTTACCACCTGGCCAGGCATTGATGAGGGAGAGGCCCTTCCGGGCGCCGCACCACAGTATCTCAACTTCCGGCCTGATCGGAGGAGGACGGATTCCGGAACCAGGAGAGATTAGCCTGGCCCATCATGGAACCCTCTTTCTCGATGAATTACCGGAATTCCAGAGGAATGTCCTGGAGATGCTCCGCCAGCCCATGGAGGAAGGGGTTGTCAATATTGTCAGGTCAAGCATGAGTGTTACCTTTCCCGCTGACTTCATGTTGATAGCGGCCATGAATCCCTGTCCCTGTGGCTATTACGGGGATGAACACCATGAGTGTACCTGCACCGGGCCCCAGATAAATAAATACAGGGCCAAGGTTTCCGGACCACTCCTGGACCGGATTGATATTCACATTGAGGTACCAGCATTGACCATAGATGAACTGACGGGAAAAGCCAGGAGTGGGGAAAGTTCAGCAGAGATGAGGAAGGAGGTTATAGCAGCACAGGAGATTCAGCTGGAACGCTATAAGGATGAGGATTTTAAGTTTAACTCTGGCTTAAGTGGAAAAGCACTGGAGAAATACTGTCCGGTGGATGATGCAGGCTTATTTTTATTGAAAAATGCCATCGAAAAGCTGGGACTCAGCGCCAGGGCCTATGACCGGATACTTAAACTGGCGAGAACCATTGCTGATCTGGATAAGAGCGAGAAGATTAAGCCTGACCATATAGCAGAGGCGATACAGTACCGGAGTTTTGACAGGAGGATAGTGTTATAGTTGTTATATTTTAACGAAGATACTAAAATCTTTTTCTATTTTAATCTTATAAAGCAGATTTAAAAGTCTGAAATTTTTATTGGAAAAATATATTAAAATATATTAAAAATAATGCAGGAGAAGTAATATAAAATTCCAATAAATAATAAAAAAAGAAAAGCAGGGGGAAAATGGGAAGACATAAAAACATAAATATCCCTCCAGTAGAATTAATAAAATTTCAAAGAAAGATTTCTAATTCATTTATGATTAAAATACGAGGTCACAGTATGCTGCCACAACTTATGGATGGAGATATTGCAATAATTAGTTTCGAACAGGAATATAAACTTGGCAACATCGTACTATTTGAATATAAGAAAGAAGGTCAATTATTACATAGGATTGTAAAAATAAAAAATGGTTTTTATTATTGTAAAGGTGATAATGCTTTTAGAATTGAGCGCATTTTGCCTGAACAAATTTTAGGAAAGGCAGTAGCTATAAAACGAGGGGATAAAATCATTTATTTAGATTATGATTCATTAATTTATTTACGTATAATCTGCCTTTTATCTATTTGCGTAAATAAGTTTTTTATAAAACACAACTATAATGTCCAAAGGTGTAAAACAAGTTTTTATTACAAATTATTGCAAAATTTATTAAAAAGTAAGGTGGTATTTAAATGAAATGGAAGATAGAAGATCCTTACATTGAGATAACATCTCTCTGTAACTTAAAATGTATCCACTGTTATAATTCATCCAGTTCTAATACTAAAAAGCATTTAAATATTAGTGAACTTGAACAATGTTTATCTTATTTTAATGAAATAGGGATAAAACAGATAAGTGTTAGCGGTGGAGAGCCTCTTTTATATCCCAATTTAATGGAGTTATTGGAAATATGCTCTTTTTATGAAATGGAAGTATTTTTAGTGACAAATGGCACCTTATTGAATAATGATTTAGTTTCAAAAATAAGAAAACATATAAAATATTATCAGGTCAGTTTAGATGGTGATAGAGATACAAATGATACACTTCGGGGAGTTGGTAGTTACGACAAGA
>JAAYRT010000162.1 GCA_012518635.1 Halanaerobiaceae bacterium
AAGAGATTCAGATGTGTGGAATATTCAATTGTGGCTGCCGGTGCTTTAAATGCCCTGGGCATTCCTGCACGTACGGTCGGTTTGAGGACCAAATATGTGGAAACAGAATTATGGAGTGCAGGCCATGTAGTTGCAGAGGCTTATCTTAAAGACCTTGGCAAGGGATTATGATCGACGGACAGTGGGGAGTCATTCCGATTTTAAACGGTACCCCGCTTAGTGCTTTTGAGTTAGGGCAGGCTTTGATGAACCAGGCAACGGGATTGGATGTTTATAGCGATTACGGTGTCGATAAAGAGAGTTTTTTTAACTGGATTGAACCATATTTGTATTATATAGTAGTTAGCTTTGATAACCGGATTGGCCTGGAACCGGAAGAATATGCCGGTGGGGTATTGATGTTTGTTCCGGAGAGGGCAATAAGACCGGAAAGATTCCAGATTAAACCGATGAATGAGCATGTTATTTATACCTATTATGCCCATGAATTATATCCCGTATTGACACCGGCCATATATGAAAATGTTGAGGAGAAAAAAGCAGCGATTCAGCAGCTTTTTCAGAATCGAAGGATTGACCCGCAGAACGATTATTTAATTGACGAGATTATTATTGAAGGTCTGGATCGTACCAGGGAAGAAATTGTCAGGAAGCAGTTGCCCTTTACTGTTGGCGGCCGATGGACGAAAGAAAAACAGAGATTGGCGGAACAGCGCTTAATCCAAATGTCGATTTTCAACCCTTTAACCGTAAAAGTAAGAGCAGAAAAGATTATAGAAGAGAGGGTCCGTGTTTTTGTTTCGACAGAAGATCTCCATCCATTTACAGTTCATCCGGTGAAGAGCCGCTTCATTAGTAAGCCAATCAAGGTGGCCATTTTTAAAGGAATTGATCTATTGGACAAAGAGTTGTCTTACCGGATTATTAACCCCTGGGGGAATGGACTTAGCATATCAGCAGGGGTAGATTGGGGTCCGGATCCCGGGTGGAATATCGGGCTGGATTATGCGGGGGCAAATGGAAAAATCTATTCCTGGGAGTATATGGATTTTGCCCGGAATAACGAATATTTTAACCAGACTTCTTATCAGACTAAAGGGTTCAAAACAAGCCTTGCTTTGAATTATATTCCTACTGCTTACTGGGAATGGGGTTTGTACCTGACTTATCAAGAAAACGACTTTCTTGTTGGCCAAAGTAATCTGGAACAGACATATCTTTCGGTGGCAACAGATGTAAAGTGGAAAAAAGACCAGGATTTAAACCTTAGTTTGGCATATGGCAAATCCTTAAGTAAAGCAGAACCTGATTTCGGGCAAGTGGAATTAGCCTTGACAAAAGAGTTAGGATTTAATAATGATAGGTTAATCATTAATCTCGGTGGCGGACTGGCTTCAAAAGAGACTCCCCTTAATTATCAGTTTAAAGGTGGGGGTAACAGTAGAATACCCTTGCGGGGTCATAAGTATAATCTGGCGGGAACCCGGTATCTATCCGGTAATGCAGAATTTCATAAATTTCTCGGAAGATTCTGGTATTATGGATGGTATGACCTGTGGGGTTTTGTTTTTATAGATTGTGCCAGGTTTAGCCAGGCATGGATAAACGTTTGGAGGAAAGAGAAAAAGTGAATTATTTAAGAAAACATGGAAAGAAACCTTATAAAATTGCAGTTATTCATGGCGGTCCAGGTGCATTTGGGGAGATGCAACCTGTTGCAAAATTTCTTGCCACAAATTATGGTATTTTAGAACCATTTCAAACTGAAGGAACTCTTGAAAAACAACTAATTGAATTGAAGAATATTTTAGAAGAAAATATAGAAG
>JAAYRT010000167.1 GCA_012518635.1 Halanaerobiaceae bacterium
AGAAATATGAATTAATCACATCTCTCCATTCTTTGGCATGCTCCAGTTGTATCTTGAATCTCTCCTCAACATGCAGATAAGTTTCTTTATCTATCTTTTCCCTTAACCCCTGCCAGGCCTTGATCATTTCCTCTACTTCTTCAACCCCCTCAAAATGGGTATCATAGATGTGCTGGATCAAGGTCTTGCCGGACTTGAGACGGTAGACATAAGGAACACGGTGGAAGAAAAGCAAGAGTTCTTCCGGACATTTTTCCATTGACTCATACTTCTCGGCATTTTCTGGATAGTATTGTCCGGCATAACCGGTACCAAATTTTACTGTCCTATCAACACCGATTGCATGGTTATCTGCCCTATGATATGTTCCCCATAGAGAGTATTCATAACCGTCTACATTGGGTCCATAATGGTGGCTGGGGTTTACCATCCAACCGATTCCCAGAGGAGAAGTGTATTTCTCATAGGTTTCCCAGGACATCAGTAAGATTTTGGAGATGGTCTTGATAACTTCCGGATCATTACCAAAGGTAAGACGTACCCATTCATCGGTAATCTCTTCTGCAGATAACTCCGGATCCCAGGCCAGACGGCCGTATCCATAGAAATTTGCCTGAGCCAGAGTATGGCCAGTCCAGTTCTCATCTTTTCCTATATTGGAAACTGCAGCAAAACCATGATATTTCTGTGGGAAAACAGAGCCACTGATAATCTTGCTTATTGTTGAACCTTTACCCCTGGCATAGGTATCAAATTCCAGTATCTCTTTCCACTGGGGGATCAGGTAACAGAGGTGTTTCTGCTGTCCTGTATACTCCTGAGTAATCTGTAATTCTAATATCTGATTAGTCTTTTTCAGGCCGCCAAAGAGTGGTGATACCGGTTCCCTGACCTGGAAATCCATGGGGCCGTTTTTAATCTGGATGATAACATTATCTTTGAATCTGCCGTCGAGGGGCATGAAGGTATCATAGGCTGCTTTAGCCCTGTCTGTTTCCAGATCCCGCCAATCCTGGAGACAGTTGTAGACAAAGGCTCTCCAGATGAGAATACCGCCATAGGGCTCCAGTGCCTCAGCCAGCATATTGGCACCATCTGCATGGTCCCGGTTATAGGTAAAAGGACCTGGCCTGTATTCAGAATCTGCCTTAACCAGGAAACCGCCGAAATCTGGTATCTCAGCATAAATCCTGGCAGCTATATCCTTCCACCATTTTTTCACATCTTCATTGAGGGGGTCTGCTGTATCCAGATCTCCCAGTTCAACAGGGCTGGCAAAATTGATGCTCAAAAAGGTAGCTATTCCATATTTGCGGAAAATATCGGCAATGGTTTTTACCATACCAAGACGGTCAGTAATTAGTTTTGTTTCTTCCTCAAAAACATTAACATTATTTATTGCTATAGTATTTAACCCAACTGAGGCCATAAACCTGGCGTAATCCTTGATTCTCTCCAGATTTTCTGTCAATTCATTATTCTCATAAAATATGGAGTTACCTGCATAACCCCTTTCAATACTACCATCAAGGTTATCCCATTGATTTATCATCCTTAATGGGCTTGATGGATTGCTTAAATGATATAGGTGGGAGATGTCTCTGCCCATCTGTAATTGCTTTAAGAAACGGAAGGTTCCATAGAGGACTCCCCGCTCAGATTTTCCGGTAACAAGGAAAATTTCCTTGTCTTCCAGGACTGTTGTCTTAAGTAAAAAGCCTTCTTCAGCCAGTTTATTGATTTCATCATCAGCCAGCAGGCTTTTTACCGGTTCCTGGTCAGCCTTCATGACCAATAATGTTGCATCCTTCTCATTATCTGACCCAAGCAATACATCAACACCAAGGATACCCTTCAGTCCGGCTTTCAACTCTTCCCGGACTGATTCCATTACAGGACCGTCACCTGTGACCAGGACATTTTTGAACTTTTCCTGGTATTGTTTCAGCAAACTTTCATCTTCCAATGCTGCATAGGTCAGCCAACACTTATATGCCTTACTATAACTTCTTGTGCTCATTTATTCACACTCCAGTTAATTTTTTGTATATAAGTTTGTTTCCTTTTCGTATTTTCTTACTTAGCTGATATTTTATTGATCGCTTCCCACAGGCCGTTCAGGTAGGTTGCACCCAAAGCCCGGTCATATAGGCCGTAACCTGGCCGTGCCTCTTCACCCCAGATCATCCTGCCATGATCAGGGCGGATATAGCCCTCAAAACCAATATCATAATAGGCTTTCATTATTTCAAATACATCAAGTGAACCATCGCTGGACAGGTGAGAAACCTCATGGAAATGGCCTGGAGATATGATTTTTATATTACGAATATGGCCAAAATGCACCCGGCCCATCTTACCGAAATACCTGATCAATTCCGGTATATCATTGTCAGGATTTACTCCCAGTGAACCAGTACAGAGAGTCAGGCCGTTGTATGGGCTGTCCACCAGTTTAACCATACGCTCCAGATTTTCCTTGTTGGTAATTATTCTGGGTAACCCAAAAATTGACCAGGGTGGATCATCTGGATGGATGGCCATTTTCACATCATATTCCTCACAGACTGGAATAATATTTTCCAGGAAGTATTTCAGGTTTTCAAAGAGTTTCTCTTCATCTACATCTTTATATAGTTCCATAATCCTTTTTAATTCAGCTAATCTCTCCGGTTCCCAGCCTGGTAAAGAAAAACCTTTAGAACCACTCTGGTATTCCTCAACCAGAGAGACTGGATCTGTACCTTTGATGGCTTCTTCATTATAATATAATACATTTGAGCCGTCTTCCAGCTCATAAGCCAGGTCTGACCGGAGCCAGTCAAAAACCGGCATGAAATTATAGCAGATGACCTTAACACCTGCCTTGCTCAGGTTTTTGATGGTTTCTTTGTAGTTCTCTATGTAACGGTCCCTTTCCGGCAGACCCAGTTTTATATCTTCATGAACATTAACACTTTCAATTACTTCCAGTTCAAGTCCTGCTACATTTACTTCTTTTTTCAAAGCCATTATTCTATCTAAAGGCCAGACTTCACCCACAGGTATATCCTGTAAAGCACTGACTACACCAGTCATGCCTGGTATCTGGCGGATTTGTTCCAGAGTAATGCTATCATCATTGCTGCCAAACCAGCGAAATACCATTTTCATTGACAATATCCTCCTTATAAATTACTGCTCACAACCAAAATTATAATATCAAAATCTTAGAAGGTCAAATTCAATTCATTAAGGAGCCTTTTGGACAGGCCCCTTTTCCCTTTTAACCCTTTACTCCTGTAGTGGCAATCCCTTCTACAAAGAAATTCTGAGCCAGGAAGAATATAGTTACAACTGGCACCAGGCTTAAAATAGACATGGCAAATAAGGAGCCCCAGCTGACAGCTGCTGCATTATCAAGGAATAGTCTCAAACCGAGGGAGACTGTATATTTACCTACATCATTGATATAGAGCAATTGATTCAAGAAATCATCCCAGGACCACATAAAGGCAAACAATGCTACACTGAAGATGGCCGGTTTACAATTAGGCATAATAATATTCCAGAATATCCTGAATTGACTACAACCATCCACAACAGCTGCTTCATCCAGTTCCCGGGGGATTCCCCTGATAAACTGAACCAGCAAATAAATAAAGAAAGCGCCAGAAAACTGGGCAGCAAAGGCTGGTACAGTCAAGGCTTTATAAGAATTGACCCAGCCCAGTCTGGAGTAAAGAACATACCTGGGAACCAGCAATACCTGTTGAGGCAGCATGAGTGTAGCCATCAACACGGTAAAGAGGAAATTCTTCAAGGGAAACTCCAATCTGGCAAAGGCATAAGCAGCCAGGGTTGTGCTAAAAACAGAACCTATTACAATCAATATTGATATCTTAAAAGAATTAATAAAAAAATTACCGAAGGTATAGCCGGGAATAGCATTCCAACCCTTTTTGTAGTTACTCCACAACCACTCTGAAGGAAAAATATTACCAGGAGTAAATATTTCATGATTTGCCTTTACACTACCGAGAAACAGCCAGATTACAGGATAGAGCATAAGGAGTGTAAAGACTATTAGAAAAGCATGTTTCAGTATCCTTTTCTGTTTATAATTCATTTTTATCCCCTTCCTAGTTTAACTCTCATAATATACCCAATATTTAGAAGTCCAGTAAATCAGACCAGTTACAATCAGGATTACAAACAACAATACCCAGGATAGAGCACTGGCATAACCCATCTCAGAAGCAGTAAAGGCTTTATTATAGATATAAAGGACCATGAAAAGGGTTTCATTTATCGGGCCGCCCTTGGTAATAATATAAGCCTGGGTAAAAGTCTGGAAGGAGCCGATAGTCTGTAGGATAAGGTTAAATAATATAATCGGGGAAAGCATCGGCAAGGTCACATAGAAAAAGCTTTGAATTTTATTGGCTCCGTCTATTTCCGCCGCCTCATAAAGAGATACAGGAATGTTTTTCAGGCCTGAGAGAAATATAACCATGGATGAACCAAATTGCCAGACCACCAGTATGACCAGTACATAAAGGGCAGTTTTCGGATTGGCTATCCAACTCTTTCCCTGAATACCAAAGATGCCTAAAATATCATTTATCAGGCCACTGGGGCCAAATAATTGGGTCCACATTGCTGCTACAGCAACACTGGTACCAATCAAGGAAGGTAGATACAAGGCACTTCTGAAAAAGTTTACCCCTTTAATCTTATCTTTTAATAACATGGCAATAAATAGAGCAAAAGATAATTTTAATGGTACAGAAATTACTACAAACTTGATCGTCACCTTTAAGGATTTAATAAATCTCCTGTCTGATAAGAGAGCTCTATAATTGTCGAGACCTACAAATTTTGTAGAGAATAAATTTGTTTCCTGTAAAGACATTATAAATGAAGTTATAAAAGGCCACAGGGTAAAAAATAATATCCCTATCAGCCATGGGGCCAGGAATAAATAGGCTGTTAAATGATCCCTATTAATTAGGGGTCCTTTTTTTCTACTAATAATTTTCATTTCACCCACCCTTTATTTTAAGTTTAGAACTATAAAATTATTCTATAAAAAGAAGCTGTTACCGTTATTTTTAATTTCAGCTTATTTTCCACAAAAAATTATCATTATTTAAAATTACAATCTTTTAATAATATAAATAATTGCCATAAAACATTAATAGTAAATATGAACTTGCATTTTCATGCAAGTTCATATTTTTATATTTAAAATATCAGCAAAATCAAGTATTATTATTTTATTTCCATCATAATTTCTTCTGCACCCTCTTCAGGTGTCATCAGTCCAAAACCAATCATCTGGCTGATTTCAGGGAGAATAATTGAAGATATTTCTGCGTGTCCAGAAGGTCCAACATAAGCGAGTTTAAATTCTCTTTGTAAGATTTCATCCATAACCCGCATAACTTTTTCGTCAACTGCACTGATTTCAGAACCAGCTTCCAGCATGGCTGCTCTCTGCACCTCAGTTGGCAGGATTCCACGGCTGGTCTTCAGTATTTTAGCTGCTTCCGGACTGTTAGTAAACCAGTCAATGAATTTAGCTGCTTCCTCTACATGTTTGGAATTCTTGGAAACAGAGAAAATCAAACCAGGTCTGGCCAGGTCTCCACTTTCTCCATTGGGTCCAACAGGCATTGGTAAAGGCTGCAGGTCATCTGTTGTCTGATCCTGATATCTGCCAAAAGTTCCGGCATAGTTTATTTCATAGGCAGTCAGATTCTGAATCAGCAGTGAATTGGCTGAGAAGTCATTCATTGCTGAAATATCAACTGGAGCAATGGCATTTGTTTCTCTCATGTCAGCAAAGAACTGTAGGAAGCTTTGAATATCTTCCTTGTTGATTGTGAATTTGTCATTATCAAAGGGGAACGCATCTTCATAACCCAATACTGAATATCCATAGTACTTGAAGATGTCAAAGCCCATGCCTTCAGGGTTTGCAGTAAAGTCAGGTGCTCCATATACTCTAC
The DNA here is from genome assembly GCA_012518635.1 of Halanaerobiaceae bacterium. Classification (GTDB taxonomy): domain Bacteria; phylum Bacillota; class Halanaerobiia; order Halanaerobiales; family DTU029; genus DTU029. The sequence goes on from JAAYRT010000167.1 coordinate 5,994, forward strand.
CATTGGATTTTTCATATACCTCCTGGAACTTGGCTACCATTTCATCCCAGGTATATGGTGCTTCCAGAGGTTCTACACCTAATTTTTCCAGCAAGGTATTGTTCTGGATTAATACCATACCGTTAACAGACAGGTTAACCCCATACATTTTTCCATCAAGGGAGCAGGCTTCAACATACATTGGGTTGTGGCCACTTACGTCAACCATTCCTGTAATATCTACCATGGCATCGGCATCACGTAAATCAGGATACCATTCCATAACTGTTGTGAAGATATCTGGTGCATTACCGGCCATAACCTGTGAGAAAAGTTTGTTTCTGAAACCTTCAAAACCTGAGTACTCAGGGATGATATCAACATGTGGATTTAACTCTTCATACAAAGCAATAGCGTCAAGTGTAGCCTGATGTCTTGTTTCTGAGCCCCACCAGGAAACTCTTAATTGAATTTTCTCCTGTGCAAAAACACTAACTGATAATGTCAAAATTAATAATGCAATGATTAAAAATGAAATTCTTTTTTTAAGCATATCCTTATCCTCCTGTATATTACTTGGTTAAAGAAATTGTTATGAAACAGCCTTCTTTTCCCTATACAGTAACCTTTTCACCTCCCATTTTAATTTTTATTATTTAAAAATTAATAGCAATATTATACTAATATTTTAGTATAATTGCTAATTATAATATTAACATATCATTTATAAAATGTCAAAGAACTTTATATTTTTACTTTGGTAAAAGGATATAAAAAGGACAAAGGATAATACAAATATTATCCTTTGTCCTTTTACCAGAGGTGTTTCAATTTTACTTGCAGCTTTAATACCAGCTATTCCTCCTAATGGTTGGCCGGAAACGATCCATCTGGCCCAGTAGGATATGGGCTAAGCCGAACCCCAATATACCGGCACCCAATTTTTTATCTGCCATCCTTGCACCGATCGATGATACCAATAAACCAAGACCACTGATTGCCCAGCCGGTTGCAGCTGGATCTTTGATTTTCCTCTTCATTTTAAGCAGCCTCATAGTTTTCAATAAAAACACCTCCATTTATATTATTACAATTAATGAAGGTGTTTATTAAATAATTTGTATTTCCCTGTAATTTTACTTGAACTTAAGTTCAGACAGCATTCAAATCACCAATACTGGCCACCATAACTGCCTTGATAGTGTGCATCCTGTTTTCTGCCTGTTCAAAGACCCGGGAAAACCTGCTTTCAAAAACCTTATCAGTAACCTCCATTGCCTCCAGGCCGTATTCCCGGTAAATTTTCTCCCCGATAATGGTTTCCCTGTTATGGAAGGAGGGCAGGCAATGCAGGAAGATAAGCTGGTCATTTTCTGCTTTCCTAATCAGGTTTTCGTTTACCTGATATGGCTTTAATAGTTCTACCCGCTCAGCGAATTTATCCTCTTCCCCCATGGAGACCCAGACATCAGTGTAAATTACATTTGTGGAATGTACTGCATCCAGGTCAGTACTGAGACTAATCTTTGCACCGCTTTTTGCTGCCTCCCCCCTGGCCTGGTCAAGTATAGTGCTTTCCGGCCAGAGTTCTTCGGGAGCAATAAGGGTAAAATGGAGACCCATCTTTGCTGAACCTATTAATAAGGAATTAGCCATATTATTACGCCCATCTCCAATATAGGTGAATTTGATTCCTTCCAGATGACCAAACTCTTCTTTTATTGTAAACAGATCTGCCAGGACCTGGGTTGGATGGTATTGGTCTGTCAGGGCATTCCAGACCGGTACTCCTGAATACTCTGCCAGTAATTCGACACTTTTCTGGTCAAAACCCCTATAAGCAATACCGTCAAAAAGCCGGCCCAGGACCCGGGCTGTATCCTTGATACTCTCCTTATCTCCCAACTGGAGGTCATTTTTCCCCAGGAATTCCGGCATGCCCCCCTCATCCCTGGCAGCAACCACAAAGGCAACCCTTGTCCTGGTAGAGGTTTTTTCAAAGAGCAGGGCAATATTCTTGCCCTTTAAGGCATCACCCTGAAATCCTCTGTGCTTTTTCTCCTTTAATTTAGCGGCAAGTTCCAGGAGATAATTTATCTCTGCACTGGAGTAATCCAGCAGTGTTAAGAGACTTCTTCCCTGTAGATTCACTTCCACCTTTTCCACCACCTCTTTAATTTTAATATCCCTACAAATTTCCCTTATCTTAACTTTAAAAGCTTAGCACCAAGGCATAATTTGAATTTTACTCACCCGGATCTTTAATAAGCTGCTCATTTTATAGATAAATTACATTGGTTTAAAAAACTTGCTCTTTATTTATGTTTATATTTATTCAAATATATTTATAATTATACACCTTCTTTTTCATTTGTCAAGAAATAATCAAGTTTTTTTACTAAATATAGTGTTTTTTATAATACAGGCCCTGTAATATATATGGAAAAACAGGCATAGGTTTAATATAGAAAGGAATTTCCCTTGATAAGCTAATTGGCAGGTGAAATATATGGTGGCAGAATCCCTATCTACAGTTTTCCTGCTGGCCCTTATAGTGGAGGTACTTACAAACGCCATTAAGGCAGCCTTCCCTTTTGTTAAAGGAGGAGAAGAAAAAAACGGCAGCCGTATTACAGCTGCCGTAGTTGGTATAATTCTCTGTATAACAACCAGAGTAGGTATTTTAAAAAACCTTAATATAGATATTTCCCTGGATATCCTTGACCAGATTATCACAGGTATTATAATCTCCAGGGGTGCCAATGCGGTCCACGACCTTGCTGCAACCCTGCAGAATAAAAGACTAAATTAATCTGATTCCCAGTTCCTTTAATTGTTTTTCGGAAACCGGTGAAGGGGCATTATCCAGTAAGGATGTTGCCTTCTGGGTCTTTGGAAAGGCGATGACATCCCTGATGGAGTTGCTGCCACTGAGTATCATAATCAGACGATCAAGGCCAAAGGCTATTCCTCCATGGGGAGGGGTACCATATTCGAAGGCCTCCAGCATAAAACCAAACTTTTCTTTAGCCTCTTCTGCACCGATTCCAAGTGCGGTAAATATTTTCTCCTGGAGGTCCCGGTTATTAATACGGATACTTCCTCCACCTAACTCTTCACCATTGAGGACCAGGTCATAGGCCTTGGAACGCATCTTTTCCGGTGCAGTTTCCAGCAGGTCTACATCCTCATCCAGTGGTGCTGTAAAGGGATGATGGACTGAAACAAAACGCCCTTCCTCTTCATCATATTCAAACATGGGGAAATCCACCACCCAGAGGAATTTATAGGTATCCTTAGGGATCAGGCCTGCTTCCCTGGCTATCTTTAACCTCAGGTTACCCAGGGCATCAGCAACGATTGCCGGTTTATCCGCTACAAAAAGGAGTAAATCCCCTTCTTCTCCTTCCATGAGCTTAATGATATCCTCAATTTCCTCATCGGTCAGGAATTTAGCAATTTGTGATTTTACTTCTCCGTCTTTCAATGTCATCCAGGCCAGGCCTTTGGCGCCAAATTCCTTGACATATTCTACATAGCCGTCTATCGTACGGCGGGGAGTATCAGCACCCCCCTTGAAGTTAATACCCTTTACCTGGCCGCCATCAGCGATAGTGCCGCTGAATACCTTGAATTCACTTTCCTTGACAGCTGCAGATATATCCTTTAACTCCAGGCCAAAACGGAGATCAGGTTTATCACTACCGAATCTGTCCATAGCTTCCGCATAGGTCATTAACGGAATCTCTGCTGGCAATTCCACATCGATGAGGGCAAAAAGCCTTCTCATCAGGCCGTCAACCATCTGGAAAAGTCCCTCTCTGGTGATAAAGGACATCTCGATATCAATCTGGGTAAATTCAGGCTGGCGGTTTGCCCGCAGGTCTTCGTCCCTGAAACATCTGGCAATCTGGAAGTACTTTTCTATACCTGCTACCATCAACAATTGCTTATAGATCTGTGGAGACTGGGGCAGGGCGTAAAAAGAGCCTGTATTTACCCTGCTTGGAACCAGGTAATCCCGGGCACCTTCCGGTGTACTCCTGGTCAGGATTGGGGTTTCAATCTCCCAGAAGCCCATTTCATCAAGATAATCCCTGGTGATTTTGGTAACTTTATGACGTAAACCCATTATTGCCTGCATCTTCGGCCTTCTTAAATCAAGATAACGGTATTTCAGCCTGATCTCTTCACTGACATCTGTCTCGTCTTTAATTTGAAAAGGAGTTGTTTTTGCACTATCCAGTATCATAATGTCCAGGCCATAAACTTCAATCTCACCGGTGGAAAAATCCGGATTGATATTTTCTTCCGGTCTTGCCTCTACAGTTCCTCTCACCGCTACTACATACTCAGAACGTAATTTATTGGCCAGCTGGAAGGTATTCCCATTTGTTTCCGGATTAAAGACAACCTGGACAATACCGGAACGATCTCTCAACTCAATGAAAATCAAGCCGCCTAAATCCCTTCTTCTATGTACCCAGCCCATCAATACTATTGTTTCACCAATGTTTGCTTTATTTAACTTTCCACATAAATGTGTTCTTTTAATAGAACCTAGTTCCTGTGACATTTGAATTACTCCTTTCTACTCCTTTCTATAATCCTCTTCCAGTATCTTTTCCAGGGCTATTTCCTGCTGTTTCCCTGTCTCCATATTCCTGACCAGGGCCTTACCCTGGGCCAGTTCATTTTCGCCAAGTATTATTACATATCTTGCCCTGAGCCGGTCGGCTGCCTTCAGTTGGCTTTTTATACTGCGCTCAAGGTAATCAAACTCGGCCTTGTAGCCTTTATTCCGGAATTGGTATAGGTATCTAAGGCCCTCTTTTCTGGCCTCAGCACCTATTGTAACCATGAAGATATCCAATTCAGAGCTATCCGGTAATTCAAGCCCCTCCTTTTCCAGGGTAAGTAATAATCTCTCCATACCGGCAGCAAACCCTACACCTGGTATAGATTTACCGCCTATCTCTTCTGCCAGGCCGTTATAACGTCCTCCAGCCAGTATGGTATCCTGGGCACCCAGCCCGCTGTATTTGATTTCAAAGACCGTATTTGTATAATAATCCAGTCCCCTGACCATCCGGGCATCAATTGTATATTCAAGGCCCAGCACAGAAAGATATTCCCTGACACTGGCAAAATGCTCCTGACAGCCAGGACAGAGATAATCCAGGATGCTGGGGGCATTCCTGACTATTTCCTTACTATTGTCTACCTTACAATCCAGGACCCGCATTGGGTTCCGGTCTATCCTGGATTGGCAGTCCTCACAGAGGTCCTGCCGGTCCTGGTTAAAATATTCCTGTAAATCTTTGAAGTATTCCTGCCTGCATTCAGGACAGCCGATACTGTTAATATAGATATCCAGATTCTCCAGGCCCAGTTCCTTTAAATAATTGACCCCCAGGGTTATGACTTCAGCATCGAGGGCCGGGTCATTGGAACCGAAAACCTCTACCCCTAATTGATGGAACTGGCGGAAACGGCCCGCCTGTGGACGCTCATAGCGGAACATGGGGCCTATATAAAACAGCTTGACTGGCTGCATCTGGCCATAGAGCTTGTTTTCCAAATAAGCGCGTACAATACCTGCAGTACCCTCTGGACGCAGGGTAATGCTCCTTCCGCCCTTGTCGGCAAATGTATACATTTCCTTTTCCACTACATCAGTGGTCTCTCCAATACTTCTCAGAAATAACTCGGTATATTCGAAGATTGGAGTCCTGATTTCCTGATAGTTGTATCTTGCCATTATATCCTTTGCTGCTTCCTCGATATACTGCCATTTTAAAGAAAGCGGGGGCAAAATATCATTTGTCCCCCGTGGTGCATTCATCTTCATCTGCTCACCTCATAAACTTATTCTTCATTATTTTCATCAATATCGGTTAGCTCATCAGTTTCTGCTTCATTTGCTTCCAGAGCTTCCTGGAGTTCCATAAACATTGTCTGTATCTCTTCTATTTTCTCCAGTTCTATTTCAGCCTTTTCCTGTTCATCTAACTGGCTATAGGCTAAGAAAAGCTGATAATGGGCTGTAATATTATCTCCTGCCAGTTCAGAAGCCTTGTCCAGCAGGGCCACTATATCTTCCTGGCTGGACTCTGTTCCGGCCTTTAACATGGCATAAAAGTAATGCAGTTCCCAATCCTCTGGATTAAGTTCAATGGCCTCTTTCATGGTCTTATCGGCTTTATCATTGTCTTCCAGGCCAAAGTAAGCTTCTGCCAGATAGACATAAAGCATTGGAGCCTGATAAGCTTCAAGGGCTTTCTTCAGGTCTTTAATAGCTGTATCATAATCACCGTTTACCAGTGCTTCGTAACCGCTCAGAGATGGATCATTGATAACAATCTTGCTCCTGTTACGAAGATCTGCAAACCAGTTGGAAAAGACCTCATCCTGTTTCCGCGCCAGCAAGTCATTTCTGATTTCCTCTCTGGCTGCCTCATACTCTTCACCAACGGCCAGCTTCTTGTCCACCAGTTTAATCAGATAATAGGCGTCTTCTTCGTCCAGAATCTCACTGATTTCACCTATTTCAAGGGTTAAAGCAGTTTCTACAAGATTATTAGGCAAATAATAGATATCTCTTTTTAGTCTTCCAGGGTTTACCAGGTGAAAATCAGACATTTCCTCTGCTACTAAAGCAAATTCTTCTCCACTTTCTACCCTTTGCCGGGCTTTCTCTATTTCTTCCCTGGCGTCTTCATTTTCTTTTTCCTTCCTGATTAACTCAATTTCAACCTCTTCAAATTGGCGGGCGATTTCTTCATCAGTTATGGTAATATCACCATAGCTGCGTTCAATAACCTGGGCCAGGCGGTCATTATCATCCAGAACATTCCTTACCTGTTGCCTGAATTCCTTCAGGCTGCTATTACTGTTCTTCAGTTGTTCTTCCAGCTCTTCCTCAGTCATCTGGTTGTTTTCCAGCAGGAGGGCAATATAGTCGTCCAGGTCCTCCTCTGTAATCTGTGATTTAATCTTCATCCTGTCAGCTTCCTGTAAAAGCAACTCTGTATTAATGATACTGTTTAAGACATTATACTTGAAAGGAAACTCCTGATCACGGCTTATATAATTAGAGCCAAGTTGATTGTAAAGGGCAGAATAATACTGATCACTGGTAATATCTGCACCATTTACAGTGGCTACTGCATAAGCGGAAGAATCTCCAAATGAACCAACCCCATATAATACACCGGTTAGAACCATTGCTACTGCAACAACAATTATGATTACATTACTGTATTTCTTTAATTTATTAAACAAAATGCCCACTCCTTTCGATAATACTGTTTAATTTTATCTTATTATCATAAAAATGTCAACCAATATAAAGGCGGAACTCAGCGATAGTAGTGGCAGGCCCATGGCCAGGATAAACTACAGTATCAGCGGGCAATTCCAGTAATTTTTTAATGGAATTAATCAAAACCTGCAGGTCTCCGCCGGGAAAATCGGTCCGTCCATAGCCGTTTTTAAATATGGTATCACCACTAAAGAGAACACCCTCATCTTCATTATAGAGGCAAATGCTGCCAGGAGTATGGCCTGGGGTATGGATTACCCTGAATTTACCTACCATATCCCCATCCTCCATTAGATTATCAGCAGTAAAAGGCTCAATTAGATCCCCGGTAAAAAAAGAGAGATTCTTTTTCTCATCCATTAAATATTCTTTATCTTCTGAATGAACAAAAATCTTTGCCCCTGTTCCTTCCCGCAAATACTCCACTGCACCGATATGGTCGAAATGTCCATGGGTGAGAATAATCTTCTCCAGGGTTAGATTTTCCTCCTGAATTAGTGAAAGTATTTTCTCCCCGTCTGCTCCTGGATCGATAAGGATACAGCTATCATTATCTTCGACCAGATAAGAGTTGGTACCATTAAAACCAACCTCTAACATATGTATTTTCATGGCCTATCCTCCATCTTGTTGCTTTTAGCCTGATATTCAAACTTTAGAAGCCCTTTTTACTATCCAGCAGAATTGTCACCGGTCCATCATTGATTAGCTCTACCTCCATCATAGCCTGGAATTCTCCGCTGGCAATCTGTAAACCGGTTTTTTCCAGGGCCTCCAGGCAATATAGATAGAGTTCATTGGCTGCCTCGGGTGAAGCAGCAGCAGTAAAATTAGGCCGGCGGCCCTTACGGCAATCACCCAGGAGGGTAAACTGGGAAACCAGGAGAACCTCTTTATCCAGGTCAAGGGCAGAGAGATTCATTTTTCCTTCTGCGTCCTCAAAAATCCTCAAATTTACTATCTTTTCAACTAAATAGTCCGCATCCGCCCTGGTGTCTCCTCCGGCAACACCTAAAAAAACCAGGAGGCCGTCTTTGATGGAACCTACTATTTCGTCATCTACACGGACACTGGCACGTTTAACTCTTTGAACTACAGCACGCATGATTACATGTCACCCCTGATTTTTATTTCACAATATGATAGAAATACTATAAAAGTAGAACTGGCATCAGGCCCTGTTAACAGAAAGAATTCCCGGTATCTGGTCCAATTTCTGCATTATCTCCTTCATATGCTGCAGGTTATTGAGTTCCAGTGCTAACTGGATATGGGCCCGGTTATATTTATCTGTTCTGGCCTCGACTGAAGATATTTCAATCTGTTCTTCCTTCATTAGGGAAGTGATATCATTTAATAAAGCCTTCTTATTATAGGCTTCTATTGCCAGATTAACCTGATAAAACTCATTTTCCCGATTATCCCATTCCACAGGGATAATCCTTTCTTTTTCTGTTTCCAGCAATAATTGCATATTGGAACAATCAGCCCTGTGTATGGAAACACCCCGTCCCCTGGTAATAAAGCCATTGATTTCATCTCCAGGTACAGGGTTACAACATCTGGCCAGCCTGACCAGCAGGTCATCTACACCCTTAACCTTTACCCCTTTATCTGTTGATCTCCTGCGTGCAGGTTTCCGCTTTTCCTTAAAAACGGGCTGTTCAGTCAATTCCGCCCTTTCCTGTACAACCTTCAGCCGGTTGACAATCTGCTGGGGTGTAATCTGATTATAACCGATCATTTCCAGGATTTCTTCTGCAGTGTTCTTGCCCATTTTTTGGGCAAGCCGCTCGAACTCTTTCTGCCTCTCTGTATCCTTCAGCTCTATCTGGCGCCTGCGCAGTTCTTTCTCGATCAACTCTTTACCCCGCTGGATAATCTCATCCCTGGCCTGCATCTTGAACCAGTATTTTATCTTACTCCGGGCCTTGGAGGTCTTGACAAAATTCAACCAGTCCCGGCTTGGACCTGTGCTGGCCCTGGTTGTCTGTATTTCTACAATATCTCCATTCTGCAGGTGGTAATCCAGAGGCTTTATCTGGCCATTGACCTTTGCCCCTATACAGCTATAACCTATCTCGGTATGGATGGAAAAGGCAAAATCAACAGGTGTTGCACCTTTGGGCAGGGAGATCACATCACCTTTGGGCGTAAAGACAAAAACCTCATCCTCAAAAAGGTCAATCTTCAGGGCCTCCATGAACTCCTGTGGCTCCTGTAATTCCTTTTGCCACTCCAGTAATTGCCTTAACCAGGAAAGTTTTTCTTCAAAGGCCTGGTCTCCTGTCTTTCCTTCTTTATAACGCCAATGGGCAGCAATACCGTATTCTGCTGTCCTGTGCATCTCCGGTGTCCGGATCTGAATCTCCAGAGGATCTCCCTTGGGGCCGATAACAGTTGTATGCAGGGATTGATACATATTTGATTTAGGCATTGCTATATAGTCCTTGAACCTTCCCGGGATGGGTTTCCAGAGTTCATGGACAATACCCAGGACCTCATAACATTCCCTTACTGTATCGACAATAATCCTTACAGCAGTCAGGTCATATACCTCTTCAAATTCTATTTCTTTCTTCTTCATCTTCTGGTATATACTATAGAGGTGCTTGGGCCGTCCGTAGGTTTCGGCTTTCAGCCCCACTTCTTTCAGCCTGTTTTTCAATAAATCCAGGGCAAACTGTATATCCCTTTCCCTCTGGGCCCTGTTTGCCTGCACCTTCCGGGCAACCTCATAATACTTCTCCGGTTCAAGGAAAAGGAAAGCAAGATCTTCCAGCTCCCATTTCACCTTTGAAATACCCAACCGGTGGGCCAGGGGGGCATAGATTTCCAGGGTCTCCTGGGCCTTGATAATCCGCTTGTCTTTGTTCAGGTATTTCAAGGTACGCATATTATGCAGGCGGTCTGCCAGTTTTATTAAAATCACCCTGATATCTTCAGCCATGGCAATGAACATCTTCCTCAGGTTCTCTGCCTGGAGTTCCTCCCTGGTTTGAAACTTTAATCTGCTTAATTTTGTCACTCCATCAACCAGGAGGGCTATCTCTTCACCAAATTCTTTCTTGATAGTCTCACTGGTCACTTCTGTATCTTCCACAACATCATGGAGCAGGGCAGCAGCGATGGAGATGATATCCAGTTCCAATTCAGCCAGGATAAGGGCAACCCCCAGGGGATGTTCAACAAAGGATTCACCGGAATATCTAAACTGCCCCCTGTGGGCCTCTTCTGCAAATTCATAAGCTTTTTCCACAATGGCAAGATCAGGGTCATTTATATATTTTTTTATTTGGGCCAAAAGATCTTCCAGCTTCATTTAAATCCTTTTCACTCCTTCATTAATGAAAAAACATTATGGCCTTCCAGCAGTTCCCTGCCATTGAGTTCTGATAATTCATATAAAAAGCCTATACCGGTAACCTGTCCGCCTAATTCCTCAACCAATTCGACTGCAGCAGCAATGGTTCCTCCTGTAGCCAGCAAGTCATCTATAATAAGGACCTTATCACCTGGAGAAATGGCATCCCGGTGAATCTCAATCTTATTACTACCATACTCCAGATCATAGTCTTTGGATATAATCTCGGCTGGTAATTTACCCGGCTTTCTGATTGGAATAAAGCCTTTACCCATTTTTATGGCCATAGGAGCACCAATCAGAAATCCGCGGGCTTCGATTCCCACGATATAATCAAATTCAGTGTCCCGGTATTGCTCTATTATTCTATCAATTGCCTCATTGAATGCCTCAGCATCTTTTAACAAGGGAGTTATATCTTTAAATATGATTCCTTCTTTAGGGAAATCCGGTATATCCCTGATGAATTTTTTTAAGTCCATTCCATATCCTCCTTACAAGATTTAAGTTTATCTATTAATACAAATAGAGCCCTGCCTAGAGCAAATGTGACAAAACAGTTGAAATCATCAACTATTTTAACATTATTATTATAACTTATGGAAGCGGATAAGTCCAGCTTTTTACCAGGTTCAGGCAAAAGAAGAATCCGGTTTCCTGCCCTGTTTATAATATTTAATTCTTCAAATATAGTCAAGGAATTTATTAGTTTTTCCTCACCGCCAGCCCCGGTCTCTTTCCTGATTTCCTCATAGTCCAATCCCCTGTCCCCGTATTTCAGCATAAACCTATATAAATCCCTGAGATAATTATCATCAGGAATCCTGGCCTCCAATAATCTCCTGTTCAGGACCAGGTCCCGTTCTGAATATAGCAGATGGATTTTAGAAGAATCAGGCCTGGCCAGGTCCAGTACCCTCCTCATCTCCTGCAGGGAAAAGGGCAGGGAGAGAAAGATTAAGTCACATTCAAATCCATCTTCCTGCCAGCCTGTCAGCTTATCCAGCATCCGGTAAGTAAAAAATAATATACCCTTTTCAGCCTTTTGAAATTCATCATATTCTGCCTGTCTTCCTGCCATAAAAACCCTGTCTTTTCCCAGTATTTTAAGGCTTTCCTGGTAATATTTTGAGTTGTTTACATAGACAAGAAACTTATCCCTGAAATCCAGCAAGTTCCTGAAATAGGCAATAAAATCTGCACAGCCTCTTTTATCTGCAATCCTATAATCCTCAGTCCTGAATACTACAGGAAAATCCTCTGCCTCCCCCCTGACCTTCCAGTCTTTCAGGTTCAACTGTAATTCACTTCTTCCATTCCACTGGTTCAGGTCCAGGGAAAAGAGCAGGTCCACTGGGGTCCTTAAGAAATCATTTATTCTATCGCCAAAACCAAAGGCTATACCATTAAGGCCATTTTCCAGAGTAAATTTCAGGTGTTCTCCATTCTTGCCTACCGGAAAGGCCTTCTCTACCTTCACATTGCCTAACATAAAATTGGGCCTGGGATTACCTACACCATGGGGTTCAAGTAAAACAAGTTCTTCATAAAAGGCCTGGTTAATTGTCTCTTCCTCCAGTATCAGATCCAGTGCCAGTTCCGGAATCAAATCCTCTTTCTCCAGTATATCATCCAAATGTCTGTTAAATTCTTCCTTAAACCTTTCTATATTCTCTTTCTTTATGGTCAGACCAGCTGCCATCTCATGGCCGCCAAAGGCCTCCAGATAGACAGAACACTCCCGGAGGGCCTCATATAGGTTCAGGTTCCTGATACTGCGGCAGGAAGCCCTGCCCTTGCCCTCTTCATCGAGGGCAATGAGGATAACAGGCCGGTAATAGCTTTCCACCAGCCTGGAGGCAACTATACCGATCACTCCCGGATGCCAGCCTTCTGCAGCCAGGATAATGGCTTTTTCTCTTTCCAGATTGATTTCTGCAGCTATCTTTTCCCTTGCCTCCTGAAGTATCTTTTCCTCCAGTTCCTGTCTTTCCCTATTTGCTACTCTCAATTCCAGGGCAATGACTTCAGCCAGCACTTCGTCTTCAGTTATTAATAGTTCTACACATTTTTCAGCACTATCCATCCTGCCGGCAGCATTTAGATGAGGGGCAAGGATAAAGGCCAGATTACCGGTATTGAGCTTCCTCCCTTTCAGCCCGGTGACCTGGATCAATTTTTGCAGGCCTGTATTGCCGGTCTCCTCCATCAACTGCAGCCCTTTTTTGACTATAATCCTGTTTTCACCTGTCAGGGGAACAATATCGGCTACAGTTCCTAAAACTACCAGGTCCAGTAAATTCAGTAAATGCTCAGAAATATAGCTCTGGCTTCTGTTATATTCCAGGGCCTGGCAGAGCTTGAAGGCCACCCCTACCCCTGCCAGGAGCTTAAAGGGATACTCATCATCCTCCCTATAGGGGTCAATCACAGCCAGGGCTGGAGGCAGTTCCCGGCTTGCCTGGTGGTGGTCAGTTATGATTATATCCAGCCCCTGGCTCATGCCGTATTTAACCTCTTCATGGGCACTGATACCACAATCAACTGTAATCAGGAGGTCATAACCCTCCTGTACGAAGCCTTCCACTGCTGCCTGGTTCAGGCCATAGCCTTCCTCTTTCCGCCTGGGAATATAATAATCCAGATGATAATTGTAGGCCTCCTTAAAATAGCGGTATAAGAGGGCTGTTGCTGTAATACCGTCTACATCATAGTCACCATAGATAAGTATCTTTTCTCCATTTTTTACAGCCTGGTCTATTCTTTCAACAGCCTTGGCCATATCCTGGAGCAAAAAGGGGTCCTCCAGATCTTTTATATCCCCGTAGAGGAAGGCCTGGATACTTTTTTCTTCTGTTAATCCGCGGTTTAATAACAATTGCAGAAGGAAGGGGGATAAACCATCGATATTTTTTATCTTCTTCTTTCTTTTAATATACCATTTATTTTTCATTATATCCTTTTTCACCCTGTCTTATTTTTTCTCCTGCCCCGTAAAAAAAGAAAACCCCGCTAAAGGGGGCTTTCTAAAATATACTATTCCAGTTGTCTCTAGGCTTCCTTGCTCCTCACTCCTACTGTCTTCCTGCTATAGGAAAAAGCAAGGTAAATAATGATTGCAGTTACTGTATTAATAGCTGCTGCCGGCAATACTACAGTATAAAAGAGGACCTTAAATGAGCCTGGCAAACCGGCAATTAATGCAGCTGAACCCAGAAAAACAGATCCACTGATAATAGTACCAACAACAGTTATAATTCCGACAGCAACCCGCTTATCAAGCCTGTCTCCTATAAAGCTGATAAGGGCACTGACCAGAATGAAAGTAACCAGCTTATCAATCAGGTTGGCATACTGTCCTCCGGGAAAACTTGTTGTCAAGGCTGTAAATATCCCGGTAGCCAGTGCGGCTATAAAGCCCAGCCTGAAATCCCTTTTCACGATCAAGACTATAAACAGCATAGCCAGTGAAAAATCAGGTTTCATTCCCAGTACGATTGAAGGGAAAAATGCATGTAATAAAAACCCTATCCCCACCAACAAAGCTGTCTCAGCTAAATCTCTGGTCTTGATGACCCTGCTTGCTCCACTCATCTCATCTCACCTTTCCTTTATAGAATTTTTATTATTATATCGGAATAATCCCCTTTTGTCAAGTTATTCCTCTTCTTTTAATTCCTGCTCACTGGTATTGCTGTCTTCAGTACTATCATTTTCATTCACTTTTTCCTCCTCAGCGGAAGCAGGGGTTTCTTCCCTGTATTTTGCCAGCAATACCTTCAATTCTTCCACTTCATTAAGGAGTTCTTCCTTTTCCTTTTTTTCCATCCTGATCTCTTTATTTAACCTGAAACTGCTCAGAGAAGTTACCAGTGCCATGAGTATAGCACCAAAAACTATTGCCCCCAGAACAATTAGAACCAGATAAATCTCAAAATCCCAGAAAAGAAGACGTATCAATACAGGACTGGCATTCTGAATGGAAAAAATGGCAATAAATAAAGCAAATAATAAAAGCAGGATAATCTTTTTATTCATACAGACAACACCCCCTGGACTCTCACCAGATTTTTTCCGGGGTAATCTCTCTACTAATTATCATTTATTAGTCTCATCATATTCAAGGGCCAGTATACCCAGAAAGCCTTCCCGGTGATCGAATTATATTTTACATTGCCAACATAGGAACGCCGGCTGTCTTCGCTATTGTTCCGGTTATCCCCCATGACAAAGACCTCATCTTCTCCGACCAGATATGGGCCAAAATCGTCCCTCATTTTTTCAATTAAAAAATCTTCTTTCAGGGGCTGCCCATCTATATATGTAATACCATCTTTTATAAAGACAGTTTCTCCGGGAAGTCCTATAACCCTTTTAATAAATTTACTATCTGGAAGACCGTTTGGCGTAAAGACAATTATCTCAAAACGTTCCGGTGGACGGAAGCGGTAAATGAACTTGTTGACAAATAACCTCTCTCCATCATGAAGAGTAGGATACATGGATTGTCCGTCTACAATAAAGGATTGGGCTACAAAACTTATTATGAAAAATGCAAGTATACCGGCTATTATTAGTGATTGGACGAACTCCTTAAAATCTCCTTTATCCAACATAAAAAATCCTCCACCATCAATTACTCTTCAGTCTCAACCTGCTCCTCAGTTTTATTTTCTCTAACTGTTTCTGCCTTTTTCTCTACTCTGGAAATACTATTGCGGACTAAATCAATATCTACATTGGATGAAACACGTAATCTGATATAATCATCTTTAATCTTGATTATCTTTCCCTTGATTCCACCGATAGTTACAACCTGGTCTCCTGGCTGTAAATTGGCCAGCATATCCCGGTGGGCTTTCTCCTGTTTTTTCTGCGGCCTGATGATTATCAGGTAGAAAATACCGAATATTACTGCAAAGTATATTACCATGCTTAAGATACCATTAATTGGGCTCGCTTCCATTTAATATGCCTCCTCTAATTATATTTTTTCATACATTAAAATATTCAACAATAGAGCAGGAAATCCTGCAAAAAAATTAATCTTTATATTTTGCATAAAAACTATCCCGGAATTCCAGGAAACTGTCCGTCATTATGGCCTCCCTGGCTTTTTCCATCAATTTCTGTAAAAAGTAGAGATTGTGATAGGTAGCCAGTCTGACACCCAGGATCTCCTTCCTGTTGAAAAGGTGCCTGATATAGGCTCTGGTGTAATTCCGGCAGACATAGCAGTCACAATCCGGGTCCAGGGGGGTAAAATCCCTGGTGTACTTTCCATTGCGTACTGTAAGCCTGCCCCGGGAAGTGTAGACTGCACCATGCCTGGCAATCCTGGTCGGCATTACACAATCAAACATGTCTATTCCCCTCATTACCCCTTCCAGCAAATCCTCCGGGGTACCTACCCCCATGAGATAACGGGGCTTGTCCTCCGGCATCAGGGGGACCGTGAATTCCAGTACCTCATACATTATTTCATTTGGTTCTCCCACACTCAGGCCGCCAATGGCATAACCGGGAAAACCGATTTCCAGCATGGCCTCAACACTGATCCGCCTCAGGTCTTCATGAACACCACCCTGGATTATGCCAAATAAGGCCTGGTTTTCATTGGTCATAGCTGCCTTACATCTTCTGGCCCACCTGATAGTCCTTTCCAGGGAACGGGCCAGGTAATCATAGTCTGCCGGATAGGGCGGACACTCATCAAAAGCCATGACTATATCAGAACCCAGTTCCATCTGTACCTCCATGGATATCTCCGGAGAAAGAAACATCTTTTTACCGTCAATGTGGGAACGGAAATAGACACCCTCTTCGGTAATCTCATTGAGTTCAGATAGACTGAAGACCTGGAACCCCCCACTGTCAGTCAGGATCGGCCTGTCCCAGTTCATGAATTTATGCAGGCCCCCTGCTTCTGCTATTAATTCAGAACCAGGCCGCAGGTATAAATGATATGTATTGGAGAGAATTATCTGGGCTCCAATATCCTTTAATTCCTCAGGAGTCATTGATTTGACTGTAGCCTGGGTTCCTACAGGCATGAAGATGGGAGTATCAACCTGGCCGTGGGGAGTACTCAGTTTCCCTGCCCTGGCTGCTGTATTTTTCTCTTTATACAAAAGCTGAAACTCAATCGCCATGGTCCCTCATCCTCTCCTCGAAAGATAAGATAGATATATGATATTAAGATAAATAAAATAAACCTGATGATTGCTGAACATAGTCTGAACTATAAAGTTTAAGGATTTAGAGCAGGCAGGACTAGATAATAAACATAGCATCCCCAAAACTGAAGAAATGGTATTTTTTCTCCACAGCCTGCTGATAGGCCTTCAATATCTTTTCCCGGCCGGCAAAAGCACTGACCAACATCAAAAGGGTTGAGCGTGGCAAATGAAAATTAGTCACAAGGGCATCAATTACCTTAAACTCATAACCGGGAAAGATAAAGATATCTGTCCAACCCTTGCTGGCTGTCAGTATGCCTTTTTCACTGGCGATGGCTTCCAGGGTCCTGGTAACAGTGGTTCCAACAGCAATGACCCTTTTTCCCTCCGCCTTTTTCTGATTGATAAGTTCTGCCGTCTGCTGGCTCAGTTCATAGTACTCGGCATGCATCTGGTGTTCTTCTACATGTTCCGCCTTAACTGGCCGGAAAGTCCCCAGCCCTACATGAAGGGTAAGATAGGCTGTCCCGATGCCTTTCTCCTCCAACTTTCGCAACAGTTCCGGTGTAAAGTGGAGGCCGGCTGTAGGTGCCGCAACAGAACCCCTCTCTTTTGCATAAACAGTCTGGTAACGTCCAGGATCTGCAGGTTTTTCGTGTATATAGGGTGGCAGAGGCAGTTCCCCCAATTCATCAATTATTTCATCAAAATTGCCGGAATAGCTGAACTTCATGAGCCGCCCGCCAAACTCTGTATAATCCAGGGTCTTCCCCAGCAACCTGCCGTCACCAAAGGATATCTCTGTGCCTATTTTGACCCTCCTGCCAGGCCTGACCAGTACTTCCCAGATATCTTTCTCCTTTTCATTCAGCAATAAGACCTCTATCTGTGTGCCAGTAGAAAACTTCCTGCCAAATAACCTGGCGGGAAGCACCTTGCTGTTATTTAAAACCAGGAGGTCTCCTTCATTAAGATAATCTATTATGTCCCTGAATTTCTTTTCCTCGATTTTCCCGCTCTCCCTGTGAAGTATCATCAGGCGGGATTCATCTCTATATTCTGCCGGTTTCTGTGCTATCAGTTCTTCCGGTAATTCATAGCTGAAATCATCAACTTTCACAACCTTATACCTCCAGGATTATTATCAATATTATTTGCCAGAAAGGTTAAATATATGTTCCTTTATTCTGTCCCTTGATCAAAGAGGCTCTGGCCCTGGCCCGGATACTCAATACCCAGGTGTTTATAGGCGGAAGCTGTAGCAACCCGGCCCCGTGGCGTCCTCTCCAGAAACCCAAGCTGCAGGAGATAGGGCTCATAGACCTCTTCAATGGTTTCGCTTTCTTCATTAACAGCAGCAGCCAGGGTATTCAGCCCTACTGGGCCGCCGCCAAATTTAAGGATGATAGTTTTCAGTAATTTATGGTCAAGACTATCCAGGCCCAGCATATCAATCTCCAACAGGCCCAGGGCAGCATCCACAACCTCTTTTGTAATCTGCCCGTCTGCTTTCACCTGGGCATAGTCCCTGACCCGTTTTAACAATCTATTGCTTATCCTGGGTGTCCCCCGGGAACGCCGGGCAACCTCCAGGGCACTTTCCTCTCCAATCTCTATACCCAGAATCCGGGCAGAACGCATAACTATCTCACTTAACTCCTGATTATTATAAAGTTCCAACCTGTTAATGATTCCAAACCTGTCTCTTAAAGGTGAACTCAGCAAGCCTATCCGGGTGGTTGCCCCTACCAGGGTAAAAGGCGACAAATCCAGCCGTATGGAGCGGGCACTGGGTCCCTTCCCGATAATGATATCCAGGGAATAGTCCTCCATGGCCGGATACAGAATCTCTTCCACCACTTTGTTCAGCCTGTGTATCTCATCGATGAATAGGACATCATTTTCCTGCAGGTTAGTCAGAATTGCAGCCAGATCTCCGGGCCTCTCAATAGCCGGCCCTGATGTAATATGTATATTTACATTCAACTCATTAGCAATAATATTGGCCAGAGTGGTTTTACCCAGTCCAGGTGGCCCATAGAGAAGCACATGATCCAGGGACTCTCCCCTCTCTCTGGCTGCCTCGATGAAGATACTCAGTTTTTCCTTGACCTTTTGCTGGCCGATATAATATTCCAGACGTTGGGGACGCAGTGTTCTATCGATGAGCACATCTTCTTCCCTTTTATTTCCTGAAATAATCCTGTTATCATCCATTTTTAAATCCCCTTACCTAAATATGAAAGAATTAATTTTAATTTATCTTCAATATTCCTTAAATCAGCAAGGTCTAACTCCTTCATCGCCCTGTCAATCTCCCCATGGCTGTAACCCAATCCTGTCAGGGCATTATATAGATCCCCATCATAGGAACCGCCAGCAGGCTCTAACTCATATTTTACAGCCAGTTTCTCCATCTTATTTTTTAATTCCAGTATCAGTCTCTGGGCTGTCTTCAAACCCACTCCGGGAACCTGTTTTAACAGGGGAATATTCTCATTCAGGATGGCATCCACAAAACTGTCATAGGGTAATGTAGATAGTATCTTTTGAGCCAATTTTGGGCCGACACCGGAAATACCAATCAGGGTAATAAAGAGTTCCCTATCGGTCAGGCTCTTAAAACCAAAGAGCTGCAGGGCATCTTCCCTTACATGGGTATATATGTATAACTCCAGTTCCCTGTCAATAAGGATAGCTGATTCCGGATCAACCAGTTCTACCAGATAACCTATATCACCGGTTTTAAGGATTATTTTGTTTTCACTCTGCCAGATAATCTGGCCTTTCAGATATGCTATCACTAATATATCCTCCTATTTTGCCTTACTGATGATAGTCCTGCTGTTTCCATGACATATAGCAACTGCCAGGGCATCAGCAGCATCATCCGGCCTGGGCAGGCTGGACAAATTCAACAGGGCCTTGACCATCAGCTGGACCTGCTCCTTAGTGGCCCGGCCATAACCAACTACAGCCTGCTTCACCTGTAAGGGAGTGTATTCTGCCACCTCTATACCGGCCCGGGCCCCGGCTAAAAGGATAACACCCCTGGCCTGTCCTACCTCGATAGCTGTTTTAACATTTTTATTGAAAAATAATTCTTCTACAGCCATCTCATCCGGTTGATATCTATCGATCAAAGCACCCAGTTCCTTAAATATGGTCATCAGTCTCTGGCAAGTTGTATCTTCAGCTGTGGTCCTTATTACTCCGTAATCACAGACTGAGAACCTGTTACCTTTTTTTTCGACCAGCGAATAACCGACAATGGCCAGCCCAGGGTCAATACCTAGAATTAACAAAAAACCACCCCTTTATACTCTCCCAATAAAGCAAAAATATACAAAGGACACTGATAAATTCAGTGTCCAGTTTTTTACACTTCTTCAGCAATTTCTGCCATTATTTCTTCCGGTATATCAAAGTTTGAATAGACTTCCTGTACATCATCATGGTCTTCCAGTACATCCATCAGTTTCAGGGTCTTCCTGGCTGTATCTGCATCCAGCTCGATGGTATTTTCCGGTATCATGGCAAGATCTGCAGAAACAAATTTTACTCCTTCACCTTCCAGGCTTTCCCTGACCTCTTCCAGGGAAGCTGGTTCAGTATAGATGTTAACCAGGTTATCCTCTCTGACAACATCATCTGCCCCTGCATCTATTGCCATTAACATCAGGGTATCTTCATCAAATTCTGATTCATCCAAATCCACTACCAGCTGTCCCCTGCGCTGAAACATCCAGGAGACACAACCGGTTTCACCCAGATTTCCACCATGTTTTGATAAGATATGCCTGATTTCTGAGGCAGTCCTGTTACGGTTATCACTCATCATCTCCATGTAGAGAGCAACACCACCGGGACCATAACCCTCGTAAATAAACCTTTCATAATTAACACCACTGATTTCGCCGGTACCCCTCTTAATAGCCCTTTCGATATTATCATTGGGCATATTCTGGTCCTTGGCTTTCTGTATAGCTAATCTCAAATCTGAATTCATGTCAGGATCCCCGCCGCCCTCCCGGGCTGCTACGGTAATCATCCTGCTCAGTTTAGAAAACAATTTGCCTCTCCGGGCATCTTCTCTTCCTTTTTTATGTTTTATATTGGCCCATTTCGAATGACCTGCCATATGTTTACCTCCCTTCCCATTTACCTTATCAATTTTAACACAAAGAGTCCCTTAATTCAATAATATAAAATAAATGTCAAGGACTGCACTATTCCTTGACATGTCTTCCCTGTTATCAGGTTTATTGTATTTGCCTTAATTGCCTGATTATCTCCTGCAGATTTTCTTTACCCTTGTTCTCCCATAAGTTTATGAAATTTTCTATCTCTTCCAGTCCCTTTTGAATGACCTCTAAATTTTCTTCACCAACAAAGGGGTCTTCCGTATCTATATTTTGAATCATGTTAATAGCTTTCTTTAAAGGATACTGTATTTTGTAGTAGATCTGATCAGTCATCATTACCACCTTCCTGTTCTCCATTCAGTTTATCAGTAATATTATCGCGAATCCTGCTTAATTTTGGAATAGCTTCATTTTCCAAAAATCTAATATAACCCTCAAGGGTAATAATTCTATTATCCAGAACCCTCTCACTCAAGTCAATTCCGCTTATGTCAAACTCTTCAACCTTGTTGATTGTAGAAGAAAGACGATCTAAGGCATCTAATACATTTACTTTTCCCATATCAACACCCCATTTTTTTGATTTATTAATATTATAATATCTTTGTCTAAAAATAATTCAATATCTGTAAAATAATTATAGTTCAGCCTCTACCCTGTTTTTTCCAGCCTTTTTTGCCTTGTATAATAATTGGTCAACCCTGTCTACAAATTCTTCTTTAGTCCATTCCTTTCTGTACTCTGCTACTCCAATACTGATTGTTACCTTAAGCGGGGTTTTTTCACCAACCAGGATTTCTGTATTTGCTACAGTTTTATTCAATCTTTCGGCAAAAGCCTTAGCTTCATCGATATTTGTTTCCGGCAACACAACTGCAAATTCTTCTCCGCCGTATCTTGCCACTAAATCTCCTTCTCTGCTATTGGTCAACAAGATGTTGGAGAGTTCCTTTAATACCAAATCACCGATTAAGTGGCCATATGTATCATTTACCTTTTTAAAATCGTCAATATCCATTATTATCAGGGAAAATGGCCACATACTCTTTTCCTCAATTAAATAATCCAGTTTGTTTTGGAAATAGGCATGGTTATATAAGGTTGTAAGACCATCCTTCTGGGCCATCTCTTCCTGTTGACGATATAGATGGGCATTCTGCAGGGCAATACTGACCTGGTTAGCAAAGGATTCCAGAAAGTTATTATCGATATTAGTTAAATGAGTCAATGTGGAATCAAAGATATTTATGGAACCGAACAGTTCATCGCCTCTGCTGATAGGTATTATGACATACTGTACTTCCTGGCCTCTTTTCAGATTCAGGGAAGGTAATAATTCCAGTATCCTGTTACCTACCCTGGTAACACCGGAAATCAATTTCCTTTCTTTGGTCAGAAATTCATAAATATCCTGTGTGTAATTCAACTCTATCTCCTGGCTGGACTGGATGGTTTTAATCAGGACTTTTTGTTTGCGGGTATAGATACCTTCACAAAGCTTATCCTTGAAAACTGTGATTGAACTGGTCCTTAAACCAATAAGCCCAACAATTGCGTCCAGTGTTTTATCCAGTAATTGGTCAAAATCCAATGTGGAGTTGACAAAATCACTGACTATCTGCAGGGTAATTAACTCTGCCACTCTCTGTTCCATTCTGACATAATAATAGTTGTTTTTTAAGAGAAGATATATGTATTTGGCAATAAAACGGAAAACATTCTCGAAATCTTCATTTAGTTCCAGAGTATTCTGATAACAAAAAAATAATACACCGAGAAAATCGTCATCCACCTGTAAAGGTAAGAGGAGCACATCATCTCTTTCGCTTACTATAAATGGAAGAGAGTTAAAGATCTCACTGCTTTTTTTGACGATTGGCCTGTTTTCCTTTTGTACTTGACCGACTATACCATCCTGTAAGGTCAGACGCCTTATATCGGGATAGGTTATGGTTCTGGCAGCCTGTCCTTCATTGAGATAAATACCTGATAATATAAAAGAAAAATAACTGCTAACAAACTTATAAATTTCCTCCAGGGTTTTCCCCGGTGTAGCAGTACCTAATGAGATAAAAAAATGCAAAAACTTCTTTTCAAAAGAACTTAAAGCCATAGCCCTTCCCCCGTATCTCCTTAAAGATAAAGTATATGGAATATTTATAATAGACCAACTTTATTAAAGATTTGGTCAAATTACTTCTGATCAAAGTAATACGAGGAGAAACTATAGAATGTATATTGCCAGGATTTAAGCAGGGTTATGTACATGGAAAAAGTATAAGTTGACCTGTAAGCCGAGTTCTGTCAAGGATGATCATCTGTCTGAGATATCAGTTACCTGATACCTTTAGCGTCTATACCCGGAGAAAAGGCGGGCCACCTTATATTTCTCCCTATTCAGACTTGCTCCAGATGGGGTTTACCTAGCAGCCCAGTCACCTGGACCCTGGTGAGCTCTTACCTCACCTTTTCACCCTTACCTATTGCAAGGCAATAGGCGGTATGTTTCTGTGGCACTTTCCTGGGAGTCGCCTCCACTGGGTGTTACCCAGCATCCTGCCCTATGGAGCTCGGACTTTCCTCAGCTATTGTAAAATAGCCGCGATCATCTGGTCAACTTATACTATTTTCTCCTTTCAAATCATATTGATAGTATAACATAGAAAATTTTAATATGTCAAGTGTCCTACCCATTTAGCTCCTGATAGCTCCAAGCAGATCCCGGTATGTTTCCGGATCCATGCCTACTTCCTTCCGGGGCAGTACTAGATCACTACCGCTGGTTTCAGCACATTCCTTGCATATCCTGGTTTCAGGCAGGACCTGGAGCCTTTCAGGGTTAATTCCCTTTCCGCAATAGAGACAGGTATGGTAAAAGAACCGCATAAGATCTCCCTTTCCTGTTAATAACTAAGAGAAATAATTCCAGGGATCTGTATTAATCTCTGATTTATATAATTTCACTCCCTTTAAATGCCGGGTGAAGAAATCATATAAGAGAGATTTGACAATTGCCTCAGTCTGGTAATGGCCGGCATCTATCAGGGCAAGGCCAAGAATTTCAGCCTCCTGGGCCTGATGGTATTTGACATCACCGGTTAAATAGAGATCAGCACCTTCTTCCGCTGCCAGTGAAATGTATTCTGAACCGCTGCCGCTGCAAATGGCAATAGTTCTAATAATTTTATCTTCTTCCCCCACATAACGTAATTGCTCAGCATCCAATTTCTCCCTGACCAGCTGCAGGAACTCCTGCAGGCTAATTCCGGCAGGCAGGGAGCCAATCCGGCCCGGTCCTGGTTCCAGTGCCGGGTTATCCCGGACTCCTAAAGGCCTGACATCTGACAGGCCAAAGATATTGGCCAGGTAATCATTGATTCCACCCTCTGCACTGTCCAGATTGGTGTGCATGGCAAAAACATTAATCTTTTTGGAGATTATCCTGTAAATGAGCCTGCCCTGGTAATTCTGTCTTCCTATTTTCCTGATTGGCCTGAAGAGCAAGGGATGATGGGAGATAATCAATTGACATTTCTTCCTGATTGCCTCATCCACTACTGCTTCATTGATATCCAGGGATAAGAGGATACTATCGACTTCCTGTTCCAGATCGGCAATCTGCAAACCGGTATTATCCCATTCAGAGGCCAGCTTCTGTGGGGCCAGCCTGTTAGCCAGCTCCATGATATCTTTAACTCTATTCATTTTATCTACTCCTTCATTTTATTCAATAAAGGGCGGATATGTTCATTCAAACAAAAAAACCCTGTCCTGATTTAGAACAAGGCCTTATATTAAGTTGCTGCAAATCATTCCAGATAATCCTTTAACTTCTTGCTACGGCTGGGATGTCTCAGTTTTCTGAGGGCTTTTGCCTCTATCTGTCTTATCCGCTCCCTGGTGACACCAAATTCCTTGCCCACCTCTTCCAGGGTGCGGGGCCGCCCGTCTTCTATACCGAAACGCAATTCCAGGACCCTCTTTTCCCTTTCGGTAAGGGTATCCAGCACATCATCCAGCTGTTCCTTCAGGAGTATATAGGAAGCAGCCGCAGCCGGTGCCGGAGCATCCTCGTCTTCTATGAAGTCACCCAGATGGCTGTCTTCTTCTTCCCCGATAGGGGTTTCAAGTGAAACCGGCTCCTGGGCTATTTTCATGATTTCCTGTACCTTATCAGCAGAGATGCCCATTTCCTTCCCTATCTCTTCAGGGGTAGGTTCCCGGCCCATTTCCTGCAGAAGCTGTCTTGAGACCCTGATTAACTTGTTAATAGTTTCTACCATATGGACAGGGATACGGATTGTTCTGGCCTGGTCAGCAATGGAGCGGGTTATGGCCTGGCGGATCCACCAGGTGGCATAAGTGCTGAACTTAAACCCTTTACGGTAATCAAACTTCTCCACTGCCTTGATCAATCCCAGATTACCTTCCTGAATCAGGTCGAGGAAAAGCATACCTCTACCTACATATTTTTTGGCTATGCTGACTACAAGTCTCAGGTTTGCTTCAATTAGTTTTCTCTTTGCTGCCTCATCTCCCTGTTCCATGCGCTTGGCCAGCTCTATTTCCTCTTCTGCAGTCAGGAGCGGAACCTTACCAATTTCCTTTAAATACATGCGTACAGGGTCGTCGATACCAATTCCATCTGGAACAGATAAATCAAGGTCATCAGCTTCTAATTCGTCAACTTCATCCTTTTCCTTCTCATCTTTAATATCTATATCCAGCTCATTAAAGATTTCATATATTTTTTCTATATCATCTGAATCCAGCTCTACCTCTTCCAGAGCATCCATAATCTCTTCATAGGTCAAGTAACCTTCTTTTTTTCCTTTATCGATAAGGTTTTGTACTTCTCCAATACTTACCGGGTCTTTTTCCTTATACTTAGCCATGAAATTCCCTCCTTTCAACAAATACAGGTAAATATTAAACAGTTATCCTGATAAATTTCAATAATAACTGATTAATCTCTCCCAAACCATAGTTTTTATTTGTCGCTAAATCTCTGTAAATATCTTCTTTAATCTTTTTATTGAAAGCACTGATAACCTCCTGGAGCCCCTGCTGTCTTTCCATTGCCAGCAGAGCTAAAATCTGTTTCCTACTCTCTTCATCAAGCTTCGCCATAAATTGCTCCAGGCTATCAGCAGCCTGTTTCCGCAATAATCTTACCAATTTTTGATAAGGACCTGTAAAATACTCAGGTACCAGGTATTTCAACAAAACTTCTCTATGCTCCTCTTCTTCCAGATATACTTTTAAGAAGGCTGTTTCAATACTATTTATATTTTGTTTATCTCTTGTCTTATTATCTATTTTAGTATATCTGTAATTATAATTTTTATCCTTATTTTTACTTACTTTACTAAGATGTTGCCTTATACCTCTGTTTATAGTCTCTGCTTCTATATTATATTTGTCAGCAAAGGCCTGGATGTAAATATCCCTCTTGATTTGGTCATCAATTTCAGCAAGCAAACGGACCAGTGCTCTGGTAAAATTAATCTTTCCTTCTATTGTATCCGGCCTGTATTGTGTTACCAATTGGCCGACTTTATAATCAATCAGGCTTACTGCAGTCTCCTGCAACCTGGCAAAACCTTCTTTTCCTTCATTTTTTATATATTCATCAGGGTCCAGGCCTGCTGGCAACTGGATTATCCTGACGTTTAAACCTGCACTTTCCAGTATTTCCATTCCCCTGAGGGTAGCAGCTGCTCCTGCTGTATCTGCATCATAGGCAATATAGACATTTTGGGTGAAGCGCTTTAATAACCTGGCATGTTCAGCAGTAAAAGCTGTTCCCAGGGAAGCGATTGTGTTATCCAGCCCGTGTTTATGAGCAGTCATGACATCAGTATAGCCTTCCATGACTATGGCACTATTGCCTGTCCTGATACTGTCCCTGGCCCAATTAAGGCCATAGAGGTTTTCACTCTTTTTAAAAATCATTGTCTCCGGGGAGTTAAGGTATTTGGGTGCTGAATCTTTTTCTTCCAGTATCCGGCCGCCAAAGGCGATGACCTCTCCCCTGATATTAAAAATCGGGAAAATAACCCGATCCCTGAAGCGATCATAATAATTACTACTCTTGCCCCGGGAAACCAGCCCGGCTTTTTCTATTTCTTCCAAGGTAAAGCCCTTTTTTAGAAGAAACTTCAAGAGGCTGTCCCATCTGGCCGGAGCATAACCAAGATAAAACTTTTTCAAATCACTGGCAGTAAAACCCCTCTGATTTAAATAATGGAGGGCTTTTTTGCCTGCTTCTGTTTTACACAAGATATAATGATAGAACCTGGCTGTTAATTTGTGCAGATAGAAGATTCTCTCTCTTTCACGTATCTCCTGCTGCTGATAGGGATTATTATAACTAGGGACCCTCAGCCCGGCTCGGTTGGCCAGTATCTCAACAGCTTCTTTAAAGGTTATATTTTCAATCTCCATTAAAAAATTAAAGATATCTCCGCCTGCCCCACAGCCAAAACAATAATAAAATTGTTTATCCTGGTTAACATTAAAAGACGGGGTCTTTTCCAGATGAAAGGGACAGAGGCCCTTGAAATTTTTACCGGCTTTTTGCAAAGGGATATAATCGGAAACGATTTCAACAATATCTACTATGTTTTTTATTTTTTCTACAAACTCCTCGAAGTTTCCCGACATTTTTATTCACCCTTAATTAAAAATTCTGCATACATTAAAAAAATCCTGCATATTTTTTTCTTTTTTAAAAAAATGGCAAGAAAGAATCTAGATGTTTTCCTTCCAGGGCAGTGGTAAATGAAACTCCCTCCATTTATTAACAGCATAGGTATCAGTCATACCGGCTATATAATCAATGACCAGTTGTTCCTTTTCAGAAGATCTGGATTCTCCGATGACAAATTCTGCGGGATTTTCCATATAGTATTCATATAAATTTTTGACTAGTTTAATAGCCTTGTCTTCTTCTCTTTTGGCCAGGGAATCTATGTATACATTTTCGTAGAGGAAGGCCCTTAATTCTTCCGTCGCCTGTTCAACTTCAGGGGACCTTTCTATCCGGTTTTTTCCCCAACTGTTTTCAATGATATCCCGGACCATCCGGTCTACCCTGTCAGAATGGGTCTCACCCAGTATTTCCAGGATATGGGAAGGAATATCTTCCAACCTGATTATACCTGCCCGGATGGCATCATCTATATCATGGTTAACATAGGCTATCCGATCTGCAATCTTTACAATCTGCCCTTCCAGGGTAACAGGTTCCTGCCTGCCGGTATGGTTAAGGATACCGTCCCGTACTTCATGGGAGAGATTCAGATCTTCTATTATATCCACCACCCGCAGGCTCTGTTCATTATGTTTGAATCCACCGGTACACACCTCATCCAGGGCTTTTTCGCCGGCATGTCCAAAAGGAGTATGTCCCAAATCATGGCCCAGGGCAATAGCTTCTGTCAGGTCTTCGTTTAAGGCCAGTGCTCTGGCTATGGTGCGGCCAATCTGGGAAACCTCCAGGGTGTGGGTCAATCTTGTCCGGTAATGGTCTCCTTCAGGGATCAAAAACACCTGGGTCTTATGTTTTAAACGCCGGAAAGCCTTGGAATGGATTATCCGGTCCCGGTCCTGTTGGAAGATAGTTCTGACATCACACAACTTATCTTCCTTTAATCTTCCTTTACTATCTTTACTCAAACAGGCATAAGCAGATAAAAACCTGGCTTCTCTTTCTTCTATATCAATTCTCCTCAACAAGGCTTTGTCCTCCCCACAAAGATTTTCAAATAGAAGAATATCCTGATTGGATTATGCCAGTAAGCTGCTGCTATTTTTATTTGATTTATCTTCTGCCTTCTATTCCTCCATCTCCGAATCCCGTTCAATCTCCAGGGTATAGTCTTTATACAAGGCTGCAGCTCCAGCCAGTAAGGTCAGGTAGGGAAAAAGAACAAGACCTACAACCCCGGCTGTTACAGGGATTTCCATCAGTGTTTTCTCATCATTTTTTACAATAATCTTATTAACATTGCCTTCCCTGATAATTTCCTTAATCTTATTTAGGAGTTCCTGTCCCTTGACCTGCAATACATCTACATGGGTCCCTGCCTGTTTCTGTTCTTTCTCCAGTATTATTAAGGCAGAGACGAGGTCACCATTGCACTCCTCCAGGGCCTTATAGGCTTCCTCATAAGTAACACCTAGGCGCCGCCTGATCTGGTCTATCTTTTCTAAAGTATCCAAAATTATCACCTCATTTTAAGTTTCTCCCAATTTCTTTATCATATGCAAAAAATCATAGGATTTTAACTGTAATTCCAGGTGATACTTGATAAATTCATTGGATAGTTGATCAAGCTGCCGGTATTCCCTTTCTGACAGTTCTATTACATTTAATGATTTAAACCCGGTATTGATAATGCCGGCCAGGGTTTTGACCAATCTGGCTGAAAGGACATAACCCTGAAACCTGAATTCTTCCCGGTTCTGCTGGAAACACTCCGGGCAGATTAAGCCTCCCTGCCGGGTGTGGAAAAAATACCTTTCAGCAGAGCCCGCCTTCTTATTACAGAGGGCACAATAATCCAGCTGGGGTTTTAGCCCCAGCACTACCAGTAGTCTTATCTTAAAGATTAGTTCAATATATGGCAGCTTCTCTTCTTCTACCATTATTTTATGCAGGGTAGATAAAAGAAGTGCAAAAAGGGCTTGATTGGCCTGGTTCTCCTGGCTGACCCTTTCCACTGCTTCAGTAACAAAAGAGGCATAGGCTGTTTTAACCAGGTCTTCCCTGAGCCTGTTGAAGGAGAAGATATTCCTGACCTGATTAATCCGATCAATGGATTTTCCCCTGTAGATTGTCACCAGGTTATAGTTGAAGGGTAAAACAATCCCCGACATGGAACTTTTGCTCTTGCGGACACCCCTGGCAACAGCCCTGACCTTCCCATAATCTTTGGTAAGGAAGGTGATAATCTTATCTGCCTCTCCCAGATCAAACTGTTTGAGCACTATGGCCTCAGTCCTGAAAATAGCCATTTTAACTTTCTTCTTCAGACATGCCTTCACCGGTCACTATGGCCACTCCGGAACTGGTTCCAATCCTGTTGGCACCGGCATTTATCATCTCCAGGGCATCCTGATAATTCCTGATGCCGCCAGCTGCCTTTACGCCTATTTCCCGGCCTACAGTTTTCCGCATCAGGCTGACAGCTTCTATAGTGGCTCCAGCAGGGCCAAAACCAGTAGAAGTTTTCACAAAATCAGCTCCGGCGTTTTTGGCCAGGTGGCAGGCCTGAATAATCTCCTCTTCATTAAGATAACAGGTTTCCAGAATTACTTTGACAATAATATCTGAAGTGATGCCAGCAGTCCTGGTGGCATCAACTACAGCCCTGATATCAGCTTCAACCAGGTCATAAGCCCCTGATTTAAAGGCCCCTATATTCATGACCATGTCAATCTCCTGGGCCCCGTTTTTTATAGCATTACGGATTTCATAGGCTTTGACCTCGGTAGTTGCGGCTCCTAACGGGAAACCGACAACAGTTGTTACTTTTACAGAAGTGTTTGCCAATAACTTTGCTGCCAGTGGTACAAATATAGGGTTTACACATACGGAAGCAAACTCATAATCATAAGCTTCCTGACATAAGTCCCTTATGTCTTCAACCTTTGCTACAGGACTTAATAATGTATGGTCAATCATCTTTGACATATCACGAGGTTTAATAGCCATAGAAAATTCACTCCCTGAACTACATTATTTCCTCACAAGCTATAATTCTTCACAATTTACATTATTCCTTCATTTTATCTATATCCCATTCTCCTGACCAGTTCCTCTTTAGTCCTCCAGTCCTTTAAGACCTTAACCCAGAGATCCAGATATATATCGGTCTGCAGGAGCTGTTCAATATCCTCTCTGGCCAGTTTTCCTATTTGCTTTAACATACGTCCGTCTTTACCTATGATTATACCCTTGTGGGAGTCTTTTTCCACATAGATATCAGCCCTTATATAAAATAAGCCGTTTTCCCTTTCTTTCATCTCCTCGATTAGCACAGCAATACCATAGGGAATCTCCTCCCTGGTCAGGAGGAAGATCTTTTCCCTGATCATTTCAGCTATAATAAACTGTTCTATTTGATCAGTTATCATGTCATCTGGATAATATTGGGGACCTTCCGGCAGATGTTGAAAAATTACGTCAATCAGATAATCTATATTTCTCCCATCAAGGGCCGAGACAGGAATGATATCCAGGCCTGTTTTTTCTTTTATCTCCTTTATCTTTTCATCCAATTCCTCAATTTTTAACTTATCAATTTTGTTTAAGACTACCAGGGTAGGTGTCTTATAGTTTTGTAATTCCTGGAAAATAAACTCATCACCTCTGCCGAAATATGTGGTGGCATCTATTAAAAAGATAGCCAGATCTATACCATCCAGGCTTTTATAGACCTGATCTAACATATACCTGTCCAGTTCATTCTTACCCTTGAGGACACCGGGTGTATCCACAAAGATTATCTGTCCCCTTTCCTCGGTATAAACAGCATGGAGCCTGTTTCTGGTTGTCTGGGGTTTAGGAGATGTTATAGCAATCTTTTCACCGATTATCCTGTTAACCAGGGTTGATTTCCCTACATTAGGCCGGCCGATAACTGAAATAAAACCTGATTTATATGTCATATTCCATATCCTTTCTATTAAATGCACCTGGTAATAAATCCTTTATTTGATATTCCTGATAATCACCCTTGAGATTGGCCAGGACCAATTGGATATCCTCACCAAACTCCAGTATGACCTGCCGGCAGGCACCACAAGGGGGAATGGGGCGTTCAGTATCAGCAACCACCACCATTGTATCAAATTCCCTGACCCCCTCAGAGACTGCCTT
Source organism: Halanaerobiaceae bacterium (assembly GCA_012518635.1). Taxonomy (GTDB): domain Bacteria; phylum Bacillota; class Halanaerobiia; order Halanaerobiales; family DTU029; genus DTU029. The sequence continues at coordinate 37,873 of JAAYRT010000167.1, forward strand.
GAATATTGCTGTCCTCTCAGCACAGTTGGTCAGACCATAGGAAACATTTTCTACATTGGTACCGGTATAAATTTCCCCATTTTTGCATAAGAGGGCTGCACCAATGGGGAAATTTGAATAGGGCGAATAGGAGTTTTTTCTTGCCTCTATAGCCAATTCCAACAAACGGGCTGTTTTCTTATCCACCAGTTACCACACCCCTTCTCAATCATTCTCATTGAATGGAAATGAGGATTCCAGCAGGTCTAGTATAAATTGGTTATCGATGCTTTCCGCATTGAAGGGACTGCCCGGTCCAGGAGGAAAACCTTCCTGTTCGGCAGGCCTGTCCTCTTCCGGACCCTCAGCCTGCCCGGCAGCTTTCTCAGTATCCTCCTCTATATCTTTCTTTACTTCTTCCTCTATAGGTTCTCTATTACCTTCAATATCTTCATTGCCATCAATATCCTCGATTTCCTCAACACCTTCGATATCCGTAATACTTTCAACATCTTCATCTGGAGCTTCCTCTGTCTCCATTGCCTCACTGCTGTCCTGGTATAGGACTTCAATACTGGAAGGAACTATATGAATCCAGGTCTGGCCGGGATTAAAGGTTAGTTTCTCACCCTGTTGATTATAGTATTGAGTAAAGGAATCCCCGTCCTTTTTCCAATACCCTTCTACGACTATACCATCTTTAAAGAACAGGACCTTGCCGCTACCCCCCAATTCCATCTCCAGCCGTCCTTCTTCGTCAAGAACTCTCGTCCCTACATACTGTATGATTATATTTTTTGCTGTAAGCTGTATATTATTATCAAGGAAATGAGGTGTTTCCATAAATCCATAATATCTATAATATAAATTTTCCTCCCTATTATACCTGTAAAGGACGGTCGTTCCGCCCCAATAGGGAATCTTAATAAAATCTGCCTTTTTATCATCAGGCCTGACAAAACTGACCCGTTGAAAATCAAATCTATCATTATATTCCTGTCCGATCAATTGGTCTAAATACCTTTCTATCCTTTTACTGCCCGTATATAGATTATGGGGAGCCCGGCGGTCACTGCTGCGCCAGTAATACTGGCCATTGAAAATCTGATCAAGGTGGGCCAGCTGTCCCCTTGCCAGCATGGCGAAGCCTTCCGGACTGGCACCGGCATGTAATAAGAGGGCATCATATTCCCTGGCTGTTTCGATAAGGTAGGGTCTGGCACTACGTACAGGGCCTATCTTGTCAGGGATTCTGTCCCAGTATAGGGCCAGAAATCTGGTTATACCCCCCTCTACCAGGAATTCATAGATGATGGAGGCTTCCTCCAACCCTGACTGAGGCCTGGCCTGGGGTGAATTTTCGATAATAACCATTAAAGCCTTTCTTATGTAGAATTCATCTACAGGTTCTCCTGTAAAAGGTGAATAGTAAATCTGCCCGATTGCAGGAATTCCCACATCAGCCTCATCTGCGGGAAGAGGCTCTAAATCAGGGGAAGCAGGTTCAGGCTGGTCCTTTTTTTCACTTTCATCCTCCGGCTCCAATTCAATAGGCTCCTCCTCCAGTTCAGAGATAGGCTCCTCCACCAAATAGCCTTCCTCAGAAATAACCTGTTCATCCCGGCTGCTGTCTTCAACACCGGAACAGGCGACGAGCATAATTATGAGTAATAATAAAATGCCAGCATAACAGGTTTTTTTCATCTGTATCACCTTTCATAATTACTTTGACCGCTTAAGCGTAGTTCTTCCTCAACACTGATATCCATCCTGATACCAAAATTCTTTAATTGGTTCTTAATTATATCAAGGCTGCTGTCCAGTACATCTGGCTCGCCTATGGCCTTGATGGTGATGGGATTTACAGGAATGGGTTTATTATTGACAAATATAGTCGGCCCGACACAGCGGATAGCAGAACTAACATTTAACCGCTGGCCACCAACTTCTATGCCGGCAGCACCGGCTATCTTTAGTTCATTGACTATATTTCTTATATCCTGATCATGGACAATCCCTGTGTTTTCGTTATTACCCATGTTGTCATAAACCTCTACAACTATACCCTTTCCGGTCATAGCCTCATAACCGGCTTTTTGTTCCAGAGCCTTGAGCTGTCTCTCCAGTGAAGCTACTTTTGTCTGCAGGAAATTGACCTGATTAAATATATCACCAGTGTGTACCAGCCTGGCCCTGCCATCGATGATTTCAATTTCCAGGGTTTGATTAAAGGATAATTCCTCTATCTTCTTTTTACTCTCTTCTGTCAGGATATTGTCCGGGTCCAATATCTGCATCTCATTGTCAAATTTGGCCATGGAAATCTTGCCAGTCTGTGGTAAAGCCTGGCTGTTGATTACACTGAAAACCTGATTAATCTGCTTCTCCTGCAGTAAACGGAAGATAGCATCCTGGGTCTGCCTGCCGTAATCCAGCATCAGACTTGCAACTGCATCAACATTTTCTGCCTTTTCTATCTCGTATTTAAATTTGGCCAGGATATCCCGCACCTCTTTGTTATTGGCAAGTTCATAGCTGGCTGCCAGGTCCTCACTGTATTTGATAACCGACTGGGCGGCCTGTTTTGCCTTATCCAGCGGGGTAACTTCTCCCGGTAAATAAATCATACCCAGTGTCCGGGCCAGCATAATGATATTAGTTATAAGGACTAAAAGTAAAATAATACTTACTAAAATGATTCCTCTCTGCTTTTTCATTTAACTTCCCTCGTTTCAGCCTTTTCTTTATAATTCATGGGATGAATTTTCTGCCCGGAATGGATAATAATCTATCCTGCTAACCCCGTGAGCAATGAACCTATCCTGTCGGCAAAGACCAGATAGGCCACTATCAGGGCATTCAGGGCAGACACCAGTACTGCTGCAGCAGAGACGTTTTTTACGATTTTGGCCCTGATTCTATATTCACTGGAGATCATGTCTATTATTATTTCAACAGCAGTATTGAATAATTCCATGGAGATAACCAGAAAGATAGAGAAAAAGACCATGAGCAATTCCAGCCTGCTTATTTTAAAATAGAGACTGATAATAAGGGCCAGAACAGCCATGATAAAATGTATCCTCATATTCCTCTGTGTACGCAGGGTATGGTTTAAACCTGCAAAGGCATTTTTAAAACTGTCCCGCAGTTGAATTAGTTTCAAATTATTTCCCCCATTATTATTCCCGGCTTAGTTTTAATTCAGTTAAAATCTTTTCTTCCTTCTGGCGCATTACTGCCTCCTCTTCAGGAGTCTGATGGTCATAACCCAGCAGATGCAGGATACCATGAACGACCAGGAAACCCAGTTCTCTTTCCAGGGAATGGCCGTATTCCTCTGCCTGGCTTATGACCTTATCAGTGGATATGATAATATCCCCCCATATTTCATCATCCATGGGAAAGGAAAGAACATCAGTGGGTTCATCAATACCTCTGTACATTTTATTCAGGTCCCTGATTTGTTCATTATCCACCAGAGCGATACTGATTTCACCCTGACTGTAACCTTCCAGGGCGGCTGCTTTGTCTGCTATGGCCTGGAACAGTCCTTCCAGCTCACCGGTCAGGCCGATGGCCTCCTGCATATTATTTATTGCTATCTTTATCATTCTTATCAGCCTTCTTCATCTCTTTTAATACATTTTCCGGATATTCGATACGCTGATGGTAGATACCGGACAATACTTTAACAAAACTCTCGATTATAATATCCAGTTCCCTGAAGGTAAGATCTGATTCATCCAGTTGTCCTTCTATTAATTTGCCCCTTATTAATTCCCTGACCAGGCCTTCTATCCTGTTCTGGTTGGTCTTATTGAAATTCTTCGACCGGACTGCTGCTTCTGATATATCTGCCAGCATGATAATTGCTGCTTCCTTTGATTTAGGTTTCGGCCCATCATAGCGGAAATCACTTTCTTCAACACTATCATGCACGTTTTCTTCCAGGGCCTGTTGATAAAAATAGGAGATTAGATTGGTACCATGATGTTGTTTTATAATATCTATTATTTGTTCCGGTAATTTATACTCCCGGGCCAGTTCCACACCATCTTTAACATGGGATTTAATTATTAAGGCACTAAGGTTAGGTGATAGTTTATCATGGGGGTTTTCCCTGCCCATGTGGTTTTCTGTAAAGAAATAGGGCCTTTTAATCTTACCGATATCATGATAGTAGGAACCAACCCTGGCCAGCAGGGAATTGGCACCAATATTATTGGCTGCTGTCTCGGCAAGGTTGGCCACTATAAGGCTGTGGTTATAGGTACCCGGAGCCTCAAAAACCATCTTGCTCAGTAAGGGATGGCTGGGGTTTGACAATTCCAGTAATTTTACTGAAGAAGTCAAACCAAAAAGGGCCTCCAGATATGGCAGTAGGCCGTTGGCAAAAATGGCAACCATGACACCATTGGCAACTGCCACTATTATATTTCCAACTATATGCCACCAGTTATCTACATGATTAATAAATCCTATTCCTGTAACCAGCAAAGCCTGTACACCACTTACATAAAAACCTGCCCTGACCAGATCGTTCCTCTGGCTGAGCCTGGACACACTGAATATACCTACCAGGCCGCTGATAAAGCCCAGCAGGGCAACACTGAAATCCCCATTAAAAAGTAATGCCACCAATAGGCTGATAAACACTGTAAGGAAGAGGGCAATCTCAGTGCTGATCAATACAGTGACCAATATAGAGGCCATGGCTACTGGCAATAAATAAGGCAGGTAGAAATAGTTTACCGGTGGTAATACATCTATTATTTTAGCAAAAATCAGGATAATTAATACCATCAATTCCAGGAAACCCAGTCTGGCTGGGTCATCCCAGATTTCCCTTTTATATTTATACAGATATATGCTGGAAATAATAACAAGGTCCAGTACTATGATTATAACCCCGGCAATGGACAGGTAATTGACCTGTGGTTTTAAAAGACCCAGTGCTTCCAGCACCTTAATATCATCTTCTGTAACTACATCACCACTACGGACTATCATCTCATCCTGTCTGACAGTATGTGTCACAGGGGTAACCTTCTTCCTAGCTTCTTCCCTCTTCTCATTTGTTGCTGCTTCATCAAAAATCATATTGGGTCTTATAAAGACTTCCATGATATTAGCTAAAGCCAGGCGGTGCTCCCTGGAGATGTCCAGGGCCATCAGTTCCTGGGTTATCCGTTCCCTTATTTTCGGCAAATCCTCTGGAGTAAATCTTTGCTGATAGATATCAGTGGTAAGTTTATTGGCTTCTATCTCCAGCAGTTGGAGTGCTTCATCAGAACTGGTGATTAAAGTTGCTATGGTTTCATCACTTATTTCCGTATATTTCTGGATTATTTCTGCCAGAATCTCCTGTTCAGCAGTAAAGCGGCTTTCCTCTTCAGCCGTCTGCTCATCTATCGATTCATCAGCCTCAATATTTTCTATACTACTTTCCAGTAAAAAGAGTTTTCTTCTGGTTTCCCTGATTTCAGTAAAGAAATTACTTATATCCCTGTTTACATTATTGATGATATTGACATCCTCTTCATAAACCCTGCCCACAGACTGGGCAGCCTGTTCTCTAAGTTCACTGGTCTTTTCTTCATCAACAAAAGTTATTGAACGGGGAGCCTTTATATCCATCCTGCTAACCTGTCCCTCTTCCAGGTCAATGGGATCCGGAAGAGAGTCAATGGTCAGGATTAATGAGATAGAAATTACAAAAAGTACTCCCCAGAAAATCTTTTTAAATTTGGGACTTATGCATATTTCCTGCGGAATGGTATTCCGCCACCATTTCTTAACTTTTTCATAAGTTTTTAACATAGTTATTTCCTACTTTCATACCTTTCATAGGCTTTTATAATATCTTTTACCAGTTTATGCCTTACTACATCGTCTTTGGTCAAATAGACAAATTCAATACCATCTACATCCTTTAATATAGCCTGGACTAAATTTAAACCTGAAGTTCTATTATCCGGTAAATCAATCTGGGTAAGGTCACCGGTTATCACAGCCCTGGAATTAAAGCCCATCCTTGTCAGGAACATTTTCATCTGTTCAGGAGTCGTATTCTGTGCTTCATCCAGGATTATAAATGAATCATCAAGGGTCCGGCCCCGCATATAGGCCAGCGGAGCAACTTCGATGATATCCTTGTTCAGATAATTAATGACTTTTTCCGGCCCCAATATATCATAAAGGGCATCATATAAGGGCCGCAGATATGGATCAACCTTATCCTGCAGGTCACCGGGTAGGAAACCCAGTTTCTCCCCTGCTTCTATGGCCGGCCTGGTCAGTATAATACGGCCGACTTCTTTATTCAATAAAGCCTTGACAGCCATCACCATGGCCAGATAGGTTTTCCCTGTACCGGCAGGCCCGATGGCAAATACGATAGGAGATCTTTTCATGGCTTCGATATAAAGCTTCTGGCCCAGTGTCTTGACCTTGATTCTCTTACCCCGGTAATTTACCTGCAGGACCTCATCATAGAGTTCGTGCAGATCGATAAGGGGGGTCTTTTTCAATAATCCTACAAGATATTTGACCTCCTGTTTGCCCAGGTTTTTATCTTCTGAACTGATATCCAGTAGTTTTTTGATTATATTACCGCTATTTTCTACCTCTTCCTCATCCCCCATTATCTTGATAGTATTACCGCGTACTACTATATTGACTCCCATTTCTTTCTCTATTATCTTGATGTTTTCATCTTTATTGCCCAGTAAATTTCTTACTGCCTGGTAATTATCCACGTTCAGTACTTTTTCAATTCCGGCCACTAAAATCCTCCTTCAAACATGCTATATTCTCTTCGGTTTTTATTATTAATCTCAGTCTTATTTTCTCATCCCCGCTTTCTAATACTTCCTGATATATTGAATTTATTATTATACCATCATCCAGCTGCGAAAGTAAACCCGCCAGGGCCTTTTCTTTAGCCCTGAACAGGCCCCCGGCAGCCGTATAATTCATCTCTATTATAATTATCTCCTGATATTCTTCCTTAAATAATTCGATAGGAAGTGAAATATTCCTCCATTCAAATATCTTTTTAAAGGTCCTTTTCAGGCGGTATTGGTCAAAAGGAGGGGTGGTTTTTCCCAGTTGGACAAGCTTGTCGCCTATCTTTACACCCCGGTAGGTTTTCTGTTTTCCGGAATTTACAATTACCCTCTCTGTGAAGGAGGATTCACCTACAGCCTCATACCAGATTTCTGCCTTTACAATACCCCTGGCCTCCCCGTCCTTTCCGGGTAAAATCAGGAGTTGGCCGGCAGTGACTGTGTCCCCTTCTTTGACCACAGCCTGGCCCTTGAGGACAATCAGTTTTGTAATTATCCCATCCTTGCTGGCAACAATGGTCCCTTTTTCCACAGGCTCTACCAGCCTTTTTTCCACTATATCTATACAAAGACGGGTACCCTGCCACCTCAGGTCTATCCAGGAGATCGCATTTATCTCCTGCAGAAGGTAATTTTCAATCTTTCTCAGGTCCAGTTCTTTTTTCAAAATCCCTTTCCTTATACCTGCTTCCTTTAAAGCCTTTATTATCACTTCTTCCTCTATATTCTCCAGCCCGGTAATCTCACAGGACCAGAGCAAGGAGGCTCCCAGCTGAAAAATAACTAAGAACAATATTATACCAGTTAGGAGAAAAAGTCTTTTCCTTATTTTCAAAAGGAAAAATGGAAGTCCCCGTTTTTCTATAATCCTGACCTGGCATTTGCGTTTACGCAGTAAGGGCCTTAGTTTATTATAATCATCTTTATGAATACAGGCCCGGTAATTATCATAGGTAAGATATTCTATCTTCCAGAGCAATATACCCATATCACTAATCTGGCTTATGAACCTGCCCAGGGCATTGCCCCTTATATCTATCTTCAAATAACCCTTCCAGTAGTGAAGTATCTTTGTTATCAAGGCCTGTCTCCTCCCCTCTGTTCATAAGTTATGGACAGAATTTTACCGGAGACGGCCAGGCTTTCCCTATTTATTTCGGAGATAGACAGGTTCCGGCCCGTTATAATTATAAAGCCATATTTTATCTTTATTTTAATCTCTTCACTCTGGAAATAGCTGATTCCTTTATGATTTTCCAGATATAATTTATTATCGGCCACCAACATCAGCAAGGGTAAATCCATTATTATATCAGGCGGCAGCTCAAAAACACGGATAAATTGCCTTTTAAGCTTATCCATCAGATAATCCTCCCCTCTGCATTAAAATTTATGCAGAGAGAAGTCCATTAATGCTTATAATATTATACCACATTTTGAACACATAGGGAGACGTATGGCACAGAGGGGCGGTTCTTTTGTGTTGCTATTATAGAGTTCTGTAAGATAAGGGTTCTCCTGTGCTGCAATTATATTGTAGCAGAAAAATGACACAGGAGAACCGTCCTCCTGTGTCCTACTCAATACTTATCTTCTACAGCGGGGTTTCCCCAGAACTTCAGCTAAAATAATACCCTTAACCAGATCATCTTCCTTAAAACCTTCTGAAAAAAGAGCTGCCTCCTTTTTCTTTTCTATTCTTGGGACTGTTTTTTTAGGTACCCTTCTTTTTTCCCGCTCTAGCTCTTCAAAATTATAATTAACTTCTGGCCTGGGCGGCTCAGGTTTCTTAACCTCAACTTCCTGAACCTGGACAGGTGCAGCCTGTTCTTCCTTATCCAGTATTACCTGCTGCCAGGTAGGCTGTTTTGCTGCCTGTCCGCTTAATTTTTCCATTAATTTCGATAATCCTGAGACTATTACGCCTATGATCACCAGTAGTGAAATAAGGTCTTCCATTTTTATCTCCTTTTATTCTTTCTCAGGACCGCTTTTATTATCTTTACCCAGGTCTGATATATATTTGCGCATGGCTGTATCAGCCTGTAAATTCTGGAGATTCCAGTAGTCCATAACACCCAGTTTGCCGGATCTTAAAGCATCTGCCAGAGCTCTCGGTACTTCCGCTTCTGCCTCCACAACCTTGGCCCTCATTTCCCCTACTTTAGCCTTCATCTCCTGTTCCAGGGCAACGGCCATTGCCCTTCTTTCTTCCGCCCTGGCCTGGGCAATCTCCTTGTCCGCCTCAGCCTGGTCAATCTGCAATTGGGCCCCAATGTTTTTACCTACATCTACATCAGCAATATCTATGGATAATATCTCAAAAGCAGTGCCTGAATCCAGCCCCTTTTCCAGCACAGTTTGAGAAATAGAATCAGGGTTCTCCAGGACCATTTTATGACTTTCGGAAGAACCAACAGTGGTTACTATACCTTCTCCAACCCTGGCCAGGATCGTCTCTTCACCGGCTCCCCCCACCAGGCGCTCAATATTGGCCCTCACTGTTACCCTGGCATGAGCCATTACCTGGATTCCGTCCTTGGCCACAGCAGAGACTACAGGTGTGGTAATAACCTTGGGGTTAACGCTCATCTGAACTGCCTCCAGCACATCACGGCCGGCCAGATCAATAGCAGCAGCCCTTTCAAAACTCAGATCAATCTCTGCTCTCTGGGCAGCGACCAGGGCATCAATAACCCTGTCCACATTACCACCGGCCAGATAATGGGCCTCAAGCTGGTCACTGGTAACTAGAATTCCTGCTTTGTGGGATTTAATCATGGGCTGTACGATGGCAGAAGGCGGTACCCTTCTCAAGCGCATCCCGATCAGGGTAATGATACTGACCCTCACCCCGGCAGCCCAGGCAGATATCCAGAGGCCTACCGGGACAAAGTAAAAGAAGAATGGAACAACAATAAACACAAGGATAATGATTAACAGGGCAATTATACTCATACTACTCATCTCCCTCTATTTTTTTTACTACAATGCGGTTTCCCGCAATCTGTGTAACCATAACCGCTACACCTTTATCTATATAAGAACCTTCACTGACCACATCTACCCGCTCTCCATCAAACTCAGCAACTCCGACCGGCCTTAGTGGTGTAACTGTTTTCCCGGTTTTATGCAACAAATCTTTCCGTCCACTTTGAGCCAGATAACCGGCCTCTTTGGTCTGGCTTTCACCCAGGGAAATCCTCCTGGAGAGAGCACTGCTTCCAAAAATCTTTAACATAATGATAAAACCGGCAATACTGAGGACCAATACTGTGGCTATTCCCACGATTGCCGCATCAAAATCCGGGAAAAGGAAGTAGATGCTGGCCATAATCATTATTAAACCGGTAATTCCGGTAAATCCAAAACCTGGTGTTACAAAAATCTCTATAGCCAGCAGAAGTATACCGGCCAGGAAAAGTATCACAAGGCCCCAGCCTGCCACACCATGATAGATATAACTACTGAATACTACTGCCAGGGATAATAGGCCGATGGTTCCAGGAAGGCCAAAGCCTGGTACAAAAACCTCCGCAACCAGGCCCAGAATACCTATCGTCAGCAGGATGATTGTTATATGAGGCCTGGTTATTACCCGGGCAGCCTTTTCTGCCATGGTCAGTTCCATTTCGACTATCTGTCCCGGGGTGACGCCCAGTATCTCAAAGACATTGTTTAAATTGGCTGCCTTATAATCAGCCATTTGATAATTAAGGGCTTCATCAACAGTCAGTGTCAGTAATTTCCCCCTGGCCGTGATCCCGGCAACCGCTATCTCTTTATCGACCATGGCTGCTGCCAGGTCAGGATTCTTACCCCTGGTTTCCGCTGTTGCCTTAAACTCTTTACGAAGGGCTGAAATATATTTTTCATCAGCCGGCCTGGTCTCTGCTGCTCCGATACTGCTCCCCTCAGCCATAAACAGATTTTCTCCTGCCAGGGCAAGGAGAGCACCGGCAGACCAGGCCCTTCCCCTTACATAAGTCACTGTAGGCAGATTGCTCCTCAAAATCAAATCCCTTATCTTAATGGCCGGGTCCAGGTAGCCGCCATATGTATCAATTTCAAATACCACCAGATCAGCCCCGGACCTCCTGGCTTCAGCCAGACCCCTTTCTGCCAGTTTCAGCAGGCCGTTATCAATATAGCCAATCAACGGTATTTTATAGACCAGAACCGCATTGTTGGCTGCTACATAATTGAAACAGCAAAAAAATAGTAGTAAAAAGCCGGTCAGCAGGAACAATTTAAAATTAACTCTTCTCTTCATTTTTCACCACCATTTCTAAATTATTCGGGCTATGGTCAATATTTTGTATGGATGGGTAAAAAACATAAGTGTTTCAATTAATATTATTATTCTCAAAAAAATGTAAAAGTCCTGCTTTATATATAAAATATAAAGCCAGGGTTATAAATACCCTGGTATATAATTAAGCATTGAGATTTTACGGCAGATAAGCTGTCAGAATCTCTATTTCCCTATTTAATTTCTCAATCATTTCTTTGTCACCGGCTTTTTTATATTCCTCTATTTCAGCACGGCGCTCTTTTATTTCCCTGGACAGGACTTCAATAACTTCGCCGTCCTCCAGGTCTTTCCTTTTTTCTATCTCTTCATTTTTAATTGCTGCTCTTGCCATTTTAATGACAGCTAATTTTTCTTCTTCCTTATTTGCCATGGCTGTTTTCATATCTTCCAGCAGCTTCTCCCTTAACGATGAAATCTTTTTCACCCCCCTAACAGAAAGCCCCTAGCTTTTCACCACCTAAGAGATGGAAATGTAGATGGAATACCTCCTGTCCTCCATCTTCTTTGCAGTTGACCACCAGACGGTAACCACTTTCAGCTATATTATATTCATCAGCCAGTTTTTTGGCTACCTGAAAAATATGACCAACCAGTTCATTGTCTTCTTCCTCCAGATCATAGACTGTGGGGATGTGTTTGACCGGAATTATCAGAAAATGGATAGCTGCCCTTGGACTAATATCTTTAAAAGCCACCACCTGCTCATCTTTATATAAAATTTCTGATTTTATTTCACCATTGGCAATTTTACAGAAGATACATTCTGACATCTTTTTCCTCCTCCTTTTTAATTAATATTCTTGTCACAGAAGAAAAATCCTCTTTATTTCACCAGTTCACCGATAAGGTTTTCGTGGTTATGGCTCCTGAGCAGGCGTACATTAACAAGTTTACCCGTGTAACTGCTATCCTCATCCAGTAAAACCCTGAGGTAATTATCAGTCATCCCTGTCAGGAGATTTGTTTCATGATCCCTGTTTTCCTCGACAATCACCGGCCTGATTGTTCCGATAAATCTCTTCTGATAATTTGCCATAAGTTCTTCATTTAACTGTAGCATTTTACTACTGTATTCCTTTTTCTGTTCAGCAGGGATCTGGTCCTTCATTCTGGCTGCCGGTGTACCCTCTCTTCTGGAAAAGGGAAAGACATGGAGACGGCTGAAGTTCATTTCTTTTACAAAATCATAACTCTCCTGGAAAGCCCTTTCATCTTCACCGGGAAAACCAACAATTATATCTGTTGTTATGGCTATATCCTCTATCTTTTCCCTGATCTTTTTCACCACTGCCCTGAATTCCGTCTTATCATAGGGCCTCCTCATCAATTTTAATATCTTTTCACTGCCGCTCTGCAGGGGCAGGTGGAGATGGGGACAGAGCTTGCTCTCACTCGCCATTATATCGATTATCCCATCAGTTATTTCTGTCACCTCAATGGAACTCAGGCGGATATGTTCCAGACCGTCTATATCTAACAACTGGAGTATTAATTTCTCCAGACTGTCCTCTTTGCCCCAGTCTGTGCCATAGGCTCCCAGATGGGTGCCGGTAAGGATAATCTCCTTGACTCCCTTACCCACCAGCTCACCTACTTCCTCTATTACAGACTCAGCGGTCCTGCTGCGGACCGGTCCCCGGGCATAGGGGATTATACAATAGCTGCAGAACTGGTTGCAGCCTTCCTCTATCTTCACATAGGCCCTGGTAGTCTCCTGTAAGCTTTCGACCCTTAAATCCTCAAATTCACTGAGTTCCTGCCTCTTCACGATTTCTATATTGGTTATTCCCAGGTTCTGAAATTCCTCCACATATTCAACTATATGGCTGCGGTTACTGGTTCCCAGGAATATGTCCACCCCTTCAATCCCCTTGACCTCTTCAGGTGCAACCTGGGTATAACAGCCCACCAATGCAACAACAGCCTCTGGATTAAGCCTTCTGGCCTTGCGGGCCAGCTGTCTTGATTTACGGGCAGCCTCATTGGTCACAGTACAGGAATTTACCACATATACATCAGCCAGCTCATTAAATTCAACAATCTCATAACCTCTTTTCTTAAACAAATCCATCATCGCCTCGGACTCATAGTGGTTTACCTTACATCCCAGCGTATGAAATGCAACTTTTGCCATTATCTAGCCTCCTAATTCTCCTGCCTGGTATAAAAGAGCAGTCAGTGTTACAAAGCCGGCTGTCTCTGTCCTTAAAATCCGGGGCCCAAGGCTTACAGATATGCCGCCGGTTTTCCGGACATCCTCCACCTCTCCAGCGGAAAAGCCACCCTCCGGGCCAATTATAATCAATATCCTGCTTTTCTCCTTTAAATCAACTTTTTCCAGAGCACCTCTCAAACCATTTTCCTCTTCTTCTTCCCAGGGAATCAATACTATATCAAATTCAGCAAAAATATCTACCAGCTCCTGCAGTCTGTAAAAATTATCGATATAGGGTATTATGCCTCTCCGGGACTGTTTGGCTGCTTCTTCAGCTATCTTCTGCCATCTCTCCCGCCTTTTTTCCTGCTTCTTCTCATCCAGTTTCACGATGGTCCTTTCTGTAAAGAGGGGTATAATCCGCCGGATTCCCAGTTCCGTGCATTTCTGGATGATTAATTCCATATTGCCTTTCTTGGGTATAGCCTGGGCCAGGGTCACCTGCAGTTCAGGTTCATTCTTGTTCCTGTAACTTTCCTTGATGACAACTATTACTTCATTATCCCTGAATTCCCGTATCTCTGCCAGGTGATCCAGGCCATCACCACTGGAGACAATGATTTCCTCCCCCGTCTCCAGCCGCAAGGCCCGATTGATATGGTTGAAATCACTGCCGCCAATCCTTACCATCCCATCGGAAATATCTTCAGGCTGAACAAAAAACCTGTGCATGCTTAAACACCTACTTCCTTTTAACAACAAAGGCAACCCAGTCATTTAAAACTTGTTCATCGATAAGCTCAAAGCCCAGCTCGTATATTTTTGACAGAACCAGGTCCCGTTTTTTCATGATGATACCGGACAGGATAGTAATGGCATCCTCTTCCAGAAAAGGCGGCAGGGAGGGCAGGAGTTTTATAACCAGGTTATGGATAAGATTTGCCGTAATGATGGAAAAACTGCCCCTTACATTCTCGGTCATATCCCCCTGCAGGACCTCCACCTTATCTCCTACCTGGTTAATCCTGATATTTTCCCGGGCTGCTTCTACAGCTACTGGATCAATATCAACAGCCACGATATCTTCTATCCCCAGATGGGCAGCCGCTATTGCCAGAATCCCGGTACCGGTACCTATGTCCAGCATTCTTTTTCCCTGCAGATTACCCCCAATATGTTTTTCCATCAGTTCTATACAGAGACGGGTGGTTTCATGGCTGCCAATACCGAAAGCCATTCCGGGGTCAATCCTGATAATCTTCCTCTCTTTTTCTTCAGGATTCTCCCAGCTGGGAGCAATGATGAATTTCTCCCCTATTTCCAGGGGTTTGAAAAATTTGTGCCAGTTAGTAGTCCAGTCTTCATCCTTCCTCTCCTGGACTATAATAACGGTTTCACCGGCATTCAGAGCATAATCTGTTAATTCATGGATTCTCTTCTTTAATGTCTCCAATAATAAAGGAAAATTTTCATCGTCATTATAATAAGCGGTTAATTTAACCCTGTTCTCAGATTCATCAAAAACAAGCCCGTTACTGCCAAGCTCATTCATGATATTGGCAACAGCCTCAAAGGATTCTTTATCTACCTCTACGTTTACTTCTTTCCAGTTCATTTTCACACTCCTAAAGCATCACGTACTTTTTTTAACCAGCTTTTCTCTTCCGGATTTATCTCATCACCGCTCTCCTCAGCAAACTTCATCAGTAGTTCTCTCTGTTTCTCATTTAACTTCCTGGGAATAACAACCTTGACAATTACGTATTGATCTCCCCGGCCATAACCATTCAGATGGGAGATACCCTTATTTTTCAGACGGAAAGATGTTCCCGGCTGGGTTCCCTCCGGTATTTTAAACTTTACCTTTCCCTCCAGGGTGGGTACCTCAATCTCATCACCTAAAGAGGCCTGGACAAAGCTGATGGGAACCTCACAAAAGATATCATCTCCCCTCCGGGTGAAGATCTCATGAGGCCTTACCTGTAACATGATGTAGAGATCACCGCTGGGTGCCCCTGGATCTCCTGCCTCTCCTTCTCCGGCAATCCTTAACCTGGTACCAGTTTCTACACCGGCAGGGATATTCACGGTAATCTTCCGCTGTCTCCTGACTTTTCCGCTGCCATGACAGGTAGAACAGGGTGTAGTGATTATTTTTCCTTCACCTGCACAATGCTCACAGACCCTGGTCTGGGTAAAATGCCCGAATGGTGTCCGTTGGGTGACACTGATCTGGCCGCTTCCCTGGCAATTGGGACAGGTCTGCACATCGCTACCCGGCTTTGCCCCGCTTCCGCTACAGGTATCACAGGACTCTGTCTTCGGGATTGTTATTACCTCTGAACCGCCAAAGGCAGCCTTTTCAAAACTGATCTCCAAACGATATTGAAGGTCACTGCCCCGCCGGGGGCCGCGTCTCCTACCGCCCATACCGCCAAAGCTGCCAAAGAACATATCAAAGATATCATCTAAACCGCCAAAACCCCGGCGGGCAAAATCTTCGAAATTAAAGTCATCATCATGGATCCCGGCATGGCCATATTGGTCATAGCGGGCTCTCTTATCTGGATCACTTAATATCTCATAGGCCTCGGAAAGTTCCTTAAACTTCTCCTCTGCCTCTGGATCATCTTTATTTACATCAGGGTGCAATTTCCGGGCCAGCTTCCGGTAGGCCCTTTTTATCTCGGCTTCATCGGCATCCCGGCTGACCCCGAGTACTTCATAATAATCTCTCTTATCGGCCAAGTATTTCACCACCTTCCTTAAACTGAGAAAAAGGGGAGATAACTCCCCCTTTTATTCTACAACATTTTAATTAAAATCTCACCTGTTATTTATATATTTATTATTTATCCTCATCATCAACTTCTTCAAAATCCACATCTACAGTATTGCCATCATCCTGAGCTGTACCGGAGTCAGCCTCTGTTCCTCCGCCAGCCCCCTGTTCTGCTTGCACTTTCTGGTATAACTGGGTACTAAATTCTGTCAAAGCATCTGTCAGACTTTCTGTCTTGCTCTTTATCTCTTCGATATTATCCCCTTCCAGGGCTTCCTTCAACTCATCTTTGGCCTTTTCAACCTTTTCCCTGAGACCCTGATCAACCTTATCTCCGGCATCCTTTAAGGTCTTTTCGGTTTGATAAACCAGGCTGTCTGCTTCATTCCTTACCTCAATCTCTTCCAGGCGTTTCTTATCCTCTTCTTCATGTTCCTGGGCTTCTTTTACCATCCGTTCGATATCCTCATCTGAGAGGCCAGAAGATGACTTAATGGTTATTTTCTGCTCATTACCTGTACCAAGATCCTTGGCTGATACATGAACTATACCATTTGTATCTATCTTAAAGGTTACCTCAATCTGGGGAATCCCCCGTGGTGCAGGCGGAATATCGGTTAACTGGAAGCGGCCCAGGGTCTTGTTATCTTTGGCCATCGTCCTTTCGCCCTGTAAAACATGGATATCCACACTGGTTTGATTATCAGCAGCAGTTGAGAAGATTTTGCTTTTCTCTGTTGGAATTGTTGTGTTTCTATCGATTAACCTGGTAAAAACACCACCAAGGGTTTCTATACCCAGTGATAAAGGTGTTACGTCAAGGAGAACGATATCACTGACTTCTCCTGCCAGGATACCGCCCTGAATGGCTGCACCCATGGCCACTACTTCATCAGGGTTTATTCCTTTATGGGGTTCTTTACCAATCAGTTTCTTTACTGCTTCCTGGACAGCCGGTATTCTGGTAGAACCACCAACCAGGATAACCTCATCAATTTCAGACGGGGTCAAACCTGCATCTGATAAAGCCTGCCGGGCAGGCCCCATGGTCCTTTCGACCAGATCAGCAGTTAACTCCTCAAATTTGGCCCTGGTAATATCCATATCCAGATGTTTGGGACCATCTTCTGTCTGGGTGATAAAAGGCAGATTGACATTTGTTGTCAACACAGAAGAAAGTTCCTTCTTGGCCTTCTCAGCAGCATCTTTCAATCTCTGCAGGGCCATATTATCTTTTCTCAAGTCAACACCATGTTCTTTCATAAACTCATCAGCCATATAATCAATGAGCCTCTGGTCAAAATTATCGCCGCCAAGTTTGTTGTCACCACTGGTTGCCAGTACCTCAAAAACACCGTCACCCAGTTCCAGGATGGAAACATCAAAGGTTCCCCCTCCCAGGTCGTAGACCATTATGATCTGCTCATTATCGTCATCCAGACCATAGGCCAGTGCAGCAGCTGTAGGCTCATTGATAATCCTCTTTACTTCCAGGCCAGCAATCCTACCGGCATCTTTGGTGGCCTGTCTTTGAGAGTCTGTAAAATAGGCAGGAACAGTGATTACTGCCTCAGTAACTTCTTCTCCCAGATATTCCTCTGCATCTCTTTTTAATTTTTGCAGGATCATGGCAGATATTTCCTGTGGTGTGTGATCCTTGCCATCGAGATTAACCTTATAATTAGAGCCCATATGTGTTTTAATTGAGATTACAGTATTATCTGGATTGGTAATGGCCTGCCTCTTGGCAGTTTCCCCAACCAATCTTTCCCCTTTCTTGGAAAAGGCCACAACAGAAGGAGTTGTTCTATTACCCTCTGCGTTGGGTATAATAACTGGTTCACCACCTTCTATTACTGCAACACAGGAATTGGTTGTTCCCAGGTCAATACCTATAATTTTTCCCATATTAATTCTCCTCCCTTATATAATGTTATATTTCTGAATAGATGGATTAAGTTCAGATTTCTTTTTATTCTATATTTGCCCTTATCATATAATATTTTCCAGCAACAAGGAAAACAGATTTATTTAGCCACTATGACCATGGAGGGCCTTATCACAATATCATTATTTAATATGTAACCTTTCAGTATTTCTTTTACCACAGTACCTGATTCATATTCATCACTTTCAACCTGTTGTACCGCATTATGATAATTATGATCAAACTCTTTTCCAACTGCCTCGATATTTTCTACACCCTGTTTTTCCAGAAAATCCAGCAGCTGTCTATGGATCATCTCTATCCCTTTGCGAAAATCTTCACCACTGCCCTCCTGGGTAAGGGCCCTGTCAAAATTATCCAGTACCGGAAGCAATTCTTCGATTAATCCGGCAACAATAGCAGATTGTAATTTTTCTGCTTCCTTTTCATTTCTTTTTCTATAATTGCTAAAGTCAGCCTGTAAGCGGACCAGGCGGTTATTAAGAGCCTCCTTTTCCTGCTCATGTTCAGCCAGCTTTTTCTCCAGTTTATCTATGGTTTCCAGTAATTCAGCAGTGCCCTGCTCCCCCATATCATCATCCGTTTCTGCCGCTTCCTTCCCCTCAGTTTCTGCTGCTTCTTCAGCTTCTCCTGTTCCTTCTACTGCTTCTTTCTGTAATTCCGCCTCCTGCTCTGCAGCACTGCCTGGAGACTCTTCTTCGAATGCTTGATCAGCTGCAGCTGCCTCCATTTCTTCTTCGCTTCTTCCATTAATATTATTTTCCATATTCTCACCCACTTAATTCTGATATTATTTGACTTATTAATCTGGACACGGTATTAACTGAAGACAGTACCCTCGGATACTCCATCCTGGTCGGGCCGATTACACCAATTCTACCGATGGCACTTTCTCCGATAAAATATGTGGCTACAACGACACTGCATTTTTGCATTTCCTCCAGGATATTTTCCTGGCCAATCAGCACTACAAGATCCTGCTCAGGTATTTTGATAAACAGCTCCTTCAGCTGCTCTTCCTCTTCCAGAATCTTCATTACCCTTTTCAGACTGTCCCGGTCCCTGAATTCCGGTTGATCCAGGATATAGGAAGTGCCTCCCAGGTAAATCTTGAAATCATGAGGGCTGGAAAGAACCACAATACCTTTATGGATGGAATCCAAAATATCACCGGAAATATTGAGCTTACCGAGCAAATCATCACTCAGTTTATTCAGATAATCCTCAGTTATACTTGCCAGGTCTTTATTGGCAAGTTTATCATTGAAGAAATTGTTTAAGTAATTTATCTGTCGTCCGTTCAGTAGACTGTTCAATTTAATAATCTTATTATGCACCAGTCCAGTATCTGTTATTAAGAGGATTAGATAATTCTGATTTTCAACCGGTGTTATCTGTATATGCTTTATCCTCACTTTGGGGGCAAGTGGTTCTGATACTACCGATGTATGCCGGGTAAGCCGTGAAAGCATCCTGGCTAAATGGGCCATTATATTTTCAATCCCATTCTTATACTGGAGATTTTTCATCAATTGCTCAACCTGAATCTTCAGATCAAGCTCCCGGGGAAACTCTTCCTCGCCTCTTATCAGGCTGTCAACATAAAAACGATACCCTTTATCAGAAGGTATTCGTCCGGCGGAAGTATATGGTTGTTCAATAAGACCCAGTTCTTCCAGGTCTGACATCTCATTTCTAATGGTGGCTGAACTTATCCCCAGTTTATATGATTTAGCCAGGGTTCTGGAACCAACAGGTTCAGCAGTTAAAATATGTTCATGGATAATGGCATTAAGTATTCTCCGCTTCCGTTCATCAACCTTCTTAACCACAGGTAGTTCACCCCTTTATTAGCACTCTCTTTTAAAGAGTGCTAATCGTTAATAATAAGATAACACAAGAGATTTCTTTTGTCAATATCAAGGCAAAAATTCCATGAAAACAAGATTTCCCAATAGAAGGCCTCTTTCAGTCAGGCAGATCCTATCATCATTAAGGCTAATTAGACCCTGTGATTCTAATTTCTCTATCTCTCTGGCATAGTATTCGGTTAAATCAACATTGAATAAATCATAAAACTCGACAAGGGATACCCCTTCCAACAGCCGGAGGCCCATGAAGACCATCTCGGCCATCTGTTCCTCCCAGGTTAATTCTATCCTTTCCTCAACAGGTAATTCCCCTGCCCCTAATTTCTCCATATATAAAAAAAGATCAGCATGATTCCAGAAGCGCTCAGGTGGGATAAAACTATGTGCTGCAGCCCCTACCCCCAGGTAAGGCTTAAACTCCCAGTAGAGGCGGTTGTGCCTGGACTGGTAGCCTTTCCGGGCAAAATTGGAGATTTCATAGTGCTCATAGCCATTGGTTGTCAGGACCTGCCGGGCCAGCAGATACATCTCTGCATCCAGGGCATCATCTGTCTTTTTAAACTCTCCCGCTGCCAGGGCCTTTGCCAATGGAGTCCCCTCTTCAATTTGCAGGCTGTATAATGATATATGTTGTGGAGATAATTGAACTGCCTGCCGGAGGTTCCTTTCCCAGTCAGCAATCCCCTGGCCTGGTATGGCATAGATAAGATCAATACTATAATTATCAAAATAACGGGCACTTAATTCTATCTTCTCCAGGGCTTCACGGGAATCATGTCTCCTGCCCAGGAAACTCAATTCCCGGTCATTGAAGGATTGGACCCCGATACTGAGCCTGTTTACACCCGCACTGTGATAGTCCTGGAGTTTCTCCTCTGTCATACTGGACGGATTTACCTCCATGCTTATCTCAGCATTGGAAGCAAGGTTAAACTCCCCGGAGAGCAAATCCAGTATTTCTGCCAGTTGACTGCCCGTCAAAAGGCCGGGGGTGCCTCCGCCGAAAAAGACCGTCTCCAGAACCGGCTTCCTGCCATCTTTGTTATTAAATAATGAAGAATAGAGTATAAGTTCTTTCTTCAGGCAATTCACATATTCTTCAACTAGTTCCAGGTCGAAATTTACTGAGTAAAAATCACAGTACCTGCATTTCCCCTGACAGAAGGGGATATGCAGGTATAAACCTGAGGTATTTCTATTCATCTTCATCACGCTGTAATACGGCCATAAATGCTTCCTGAGGGATTTCCACCTTACCGACCATCTTCATCCGTTTCTTACCTTCTTTCTGCCTCTCCAGCAGTTTCCGCTTCCTGGTCACGTCTCCCCCGTAACACTTGGCCAGAACATTCTTCCTCAAAGCCTTGATATTAACCCTGGCAATGATCTTGTTTCCGATAGCCGCCTGGACGGGCACTTCAAACATCTGCTGGGGAATCAGTTTTTTCAATTTACTGACCAGAGAGCGTCCCTTTGCTTCGGCAAAATCAGCATGGACAATGATGGAGAGGGCATCGACCGGCTCTCCATTGATAAGGATATCCAGTTTCACCAGTTTGCTCTCCTTGAAACCGATAAACTCATAATCCAGGGTAGCATAGCCACGGGTCCTTGATTTAAGGTGATCGAAGAAATCAGTAATCAATTCACTTAAGGGTATATCGTAAACCAGTTTCACCCGGTTTTCATCTATATACTGCATGTCCTTGAATTCCCCACGGTTCTGCTGGCAGAGTTCCATGGCCTGGCCTACAAACTCATCAGGCAGGAAAATCTCCGCCTTTACATAGGGTTCTTCAATCTTTTCAATATCATTGACATCCGGAAAATCTGCCGGATTCTCAATCTCCAGGACCTCTCCACTCTTTAAGGTAATCAGGTATTCTACACTGGGAGCGGTAACAACCAGATCAAGGTTATATTCCCTCTCCAGCCTTTCCTGGATAATCTCCATGTGCAGAAGGCCCAGGAAACCGACACGGAAACCAAACCCGAGGGCCTCAGATGTTTCCGGCTCATAGGTCAGGGAAGCATCATTTAGCTGCAGCTTTTCCAGGGCATCATTTAATAAGCCGTAATCGGCATTATCTGTGGGATAAAGGCCACTGTACACCATAGGCTTTATCTGCTTATATCCGGGCAAGGGCTCTGCCGCAGGGTTGGCTGCACTGGTTATAGTATCTCCCACCTGGCAGTTTCTCACTTCTTTAATACCGGCAATGATATAACCAACTTCACCACTGGAAAGCATACCGGTCTTTACCATATCCGGCTTAAAAACACCTACTTCATCCACCTGGTAAACCTTATTGGTGGACATCAATTTTATCTCATCTCCAGGTTTAACCTGGCCATCAACAATACGGACATAAGCGATGACCCCTTGATAGGAGTCATAAATGGAGTCAAAAACCAGAGCCCGCAGAGGTTTGTCTATGGTATTCTCAGGAGCAGGGATATATTTTATGATTGCATCAAGGATATCCTGAATACCTGTTCCGTCTTTGGCACTGGCCGGGATGGCTTCTTCAGCATCAATCCCTATATCCATCAGTTGCTCCTTTACCCAATCTGGATTTGCACTGGGTAAATCTATCTTATTGATGACCGGAATTATCTCCAGGTCATGTTCCAGGGCCAGATAGATATTGGCCAGGGTCTGGGCCTCAACCCCCTGGGATGCATCTACCACCAACAGAGCCCCTTCACAGGCTGCCAGACTACGGGAGACCTCATAGGTAAAATCAACGTGTCCGGGAGTATCGATAAGATTCAGCTCATAACCTTTATATTCCAAGCGGACCGCCTGGGCCTTTATGGTTATCCCTCTCTCCCTTTCCAGGTCCATCTTATCCAGTACCTGGTCCTTCATCTCCCTTGCAGACAGGGCTCCGGTATATTCCAGTAATCTATCAGCTAAGGTAGATTTACCGTGATCTATATGGGCAATTATGCAAAAATTACGGATATGATCAGTTGTCCCCTTCAAGTAAGTTCCTCCTTCTTCCACTAATTCAAAGAATATTATAACATTGCCACATTTTTTTATCAACAAGCAAGAAAAATATCCCCTGCTCATCATTTTTACACAAACCTTTACTGTTATTTATATCATTAAAAAGGCGGGACTTCTCCTGCCAGAAAAAAATACCTTATCGTATCATCTAGCTATTTCTTTAATTACCTGAT